>JAIXUI010000126.1 GCA_027484125.1 Bacteroidota bacterium
CATCCTTACGCTTGCCTGAATCTTCCATACGCTAATCCAATTCTTCCTTACTCAAATCCCATTCAACCTTACGCTCGTCCGACTCTTCCTTACGCTAATCCAATTCTTCCTTACTCAATTCCCATTCAACCTTACGTTCGTCCGAGTTATCCTTACGCTAATCCATTTCTTCCTTACTCAATTCCCATTCATCCTTACGCTCGCCCGAGTCTTCCTTTTTCTAATCCCAATCGTGCTTACCTAAGAACACTTGTTCCTTAGGCGATATGAAGTGACAAGAAGAAATAATCAGCACAGCTTGCCATCAAGATTGATTAAGAGAGAAGCATCTGCACTTTAAACCACCCAACATGCTCTTTACTTATCTGCGACACGCTAAAGGAAACTTGTTGCTGACTTGCAAAATATCTTCGTCCATCATCAGCAAACTAAATTCGATTCACACCGCTTCAGGCTTCAAGCTCCCATGCGGAGCAGGCCTCACCATCGGTTGAATATCTCGGAAAGAAGCATTGGAAAGCCAGGTTTCAAATTGGCTTTCTTCCAACACCAAAGGCATGCGCTTTTTGGTGTTATGTACCCAAGCCATTTCTTCATTGGCCTCGGTGGTGATGATGGTAAAGGTGCGAAAATCCATTCCTGTAACAGGCTCTTTCCAAAATGACCATAGTCCCCCTAATGCTCGAAGTGGCTCATTCTCTTGAATCAATTTCATTCGGTAAGCCTGCTTACCGAGCTCCGTATGGCGCCACTCGAGAAAGTTGTCCACCAAAACGAGGCAGCGCTGCTGGTTGACACTCCCGCGAAAGGATGGTTTCTCCGCAATGGTTTCTCCCATGGCATTCAGGGTTTGATCTGCTAGTTTTTTCGCAGCCGCGAAGTCCTTGACCCATTCCGGAAGCAATCCCCATTGGAAGTGGCGAATTTCAGCGGTTGCTCCTTGCAACATCACCGGAAGAAAAGGATGTGCAAAGCCGGTAAACCTACCAGTACGGTGCTTCTCCGCTTCTAAAGCCACCGCCTTCATCCGCGCCTCCAACCGCTTCACATCGGTAGTCACTTCAGTATGGTAACACATACACCAAAGTAAAAAGAAACCACAGCATGAAGCCTCTCGGTAAAATCACATTGCGAACTCCGCGAAACCTTAGCTCCCTCTGCGTGAAACTAAGCGGACTCTAGAATCTATATCCCAGCGTCAAACCATAAGTAGCGCCAAGCGCGAAATCCCACATCACATTGTCCTTAGCACGATCCAGCCTACCATCTTTATCCAAATCCTGATAGTAAACCAGGTTTTGCGCAAGTAAGTCGCGGACATTCAAACGAACCTCTAAATGCTTGAAGAATACTTTGCTGAGTTGTAAGTCGAGCACCGTACGAGGATTCTCCCAAAACTCCGGATACTCCGCATTCCCGATAGCCGCAATTCTACGACCAACCCGGTTGACCATCACCGAAAACCCAATCTGCTTATCCGGATCATTAAACTGGATGCCACCATTCAACAAAAACGGACTTTGTCCCTGCATCGGACGATCCGCCGAACCGGAACCAATCAGTCCACTTACATCCACACGGCTGTGTATAAAAGACACATTTCCAATCAAACTGATGTTCTCCAGAAACTTACGCTTGCTATTCGTCATGCTCGCAACTGAAACGCGGAAGTCGAACTCCAAGCCAACAGTACTCGCACTTGGCACATTCTGGTAACTCATCAAACGCAAAGAACCCGTAGGAAGCAGATACTTCTCAATAGGATCATTGAAATGCTTATAAAAAACCGTCGCACTCACCAACTGTCCGGGCTTGAAATACCACTCATAACGCAAATCAAGGTTATGAATCTTCGTTCTACGCAACAATGATGAACCTTCAACCAACAAGAAATCGTTGAAATCGAAGAACTGGAACGGCGCCAACTCACGGAACTCCGGACGTGACAGCGTTTGACTGTAAGCAAAACGAAGGTTGGTTTTATCACTCAACGCCCACACCGCATTCAAAGAAGGCAACAAGTCATTCACCACAAAAGAAGTGTCGAACGCCTGCTGAATACCAGGCTTGAAGGTATTTAACGTCTGCTGGTAACTCTCGAAACGAACCCCATAAATCAGACGCAACTTTTCAACCGGCTTCGACTCCGCCCTTAAATAGGTAGCATAAAGGGTACTTCCAGCCCTATAAGCATCAGATGGCGTAGTCGCTTCATTCACGATAAAACCATTCGAACCCAGATTTTGAGCAGCAAAGATTTTATCCTGAGTAAGACTTGCCAAAGCCTGATTAGCGAAAATACCCCCCCAAACATATCCAATCTGGCGAGCCTGAAAATCCCGGTTTTTTTGCTGAAAATAAACACCCGCCTTCAAAGTTGTCTTCCACTTCTCATACGGCTTCTCCACATCCGCAAAAGCAGAATAAATCAAGTCTTGCTGATCAGAGTAAAAACGACCGGCAATATCCGGCTGTGCCGTGTTAGAAATAGCCACAGAATAAGCCTGAGTAGTATCCTCCGACGAGCGCTGATAACGAATCCTACGCAAATCGGGCGTAGTACGACTCAGTTGACTCAACCCTAAACCATAGTTTAACTTAAGCTTGTGTGACTTGAAGAAATGATCACCCTGGAACTGAGTAGAAAATAAATTATTCTGAGTGTACCACAACGCGCTCGACTGAATGTCCGTGCCATTGATGATGTCTTGGCCATCGCGAAGCACCGTTTGGTCGGTAGTGTTAACGTTGTAGAGCGTCTTTAAACTATACTTATGGTTTTGCCCCGACTTTAGCGCCAAGTTCCAGATGCCTCCCCAAAGGGTGTTGAAATTGTACTGACGGTCGCGAAAGCGGAAGAGCGCGTTTTGTTCATCGTTATAATCGAAGCGCTCAACCTCTTGGTAATTAGGCGTTAGATTATGAGAAAGCGCGAAAACAGAACCCAGCTCATAACGCTCATTCAATTTGAATTTTTGTCCCATCGCCAACTGAAAATTCGTAGCCGGCATGATGCTTTCGAAGCGAGTAAGGCCAAAATTATTGTTCATACTTCTACCCAGATTAGTAAGCTCAGCCACCCGGTTAGGGTTGCTAAGATTATTCTGAATCGCATTCAGCTGCTTACTATCAGGGAAATTGCCGGGAAGCTGGCGAGCACCATCATCGATACCGAGAAAGTCCGTGCTCCCCACAATGCTGCGGTAGAAAGGACGAAATGTAGTGAGTGTATTGTACGAAGACCCGATAGACAGATTCACATAGTTTTCATCGGGGATATCGCGGGTTTTGATTTGGATATTACCACCAGCGAACTCCGCATTTTGGTCAGGAGTAGCCGTTTTGATGATCGTTAAATTATCGAGCAAAGCAGCGGGGAAAATGTCGAAAGCAAACGCCCTGCGATCCGGCTCCGAACTTGGGAGCGGCGAGCCATTAAGATAAGCCGCATTGTAACGATCCGGAAGCCCACGAATCACCGCGTATTTACCATCTTGGATAGAAGCACCACTCACCCTTTTGAGCACATCGCCGGTATTACGGTCCGGCGTTCTGCGAATCGCCTCAATGCTAAGACCATCGCTCATCACCGCCGCATTCTTCTGTTGCATCAGCAGCGTATTCGCCGACTCCTTCTTCATCTCCGAGCTCACCGTAACCTCCTTAATCTGCTTTTTACTATCCCCTAGAGAGATATTCAGCGTAACGAGCTTACCAGCCTCCACCACTACATTTTGAACACTTTTGGGAGTATAACCCACATACTTAGCCGTGACGATATAAGTACCCGGCTTCAATTTAAAACTAAAGCGGCCATCCAAATCCGTCGTAGTACCGATACCCGGCCCCTCCACAATCACCGCAACCCCAATCAGAGACTCCCCACTCTTCGCATCCACCACCCTACCAGCCACAGTGCCGGAACCTTGGGCGTGCAAAGCACTAGAAAAGAGGACAAAAACAAACGTAAACGCAAAAAACTGCAAGGCTCGCATCATAGTAGCTAAATGTGCCACAAAGCACGCCCCACCTTGTTACCTCCTTGTTAAGCCCTATTTATGTGATTATTATCGGAAGGTTTCCAATGGTTATCTTTTTGTTAAGACAAAGAGCATGAGAGCCTTAAAAAAGCCAATAAATAATTCCTGTAGATAATAAGAAGCATAGTATAAAACATGCTTGGGTATGGAACGTATCAATGCTCGCTAGCATATTGTTTCATTTGTTGAAATTTTACTATTTATTCCAAAGTATAAAATCAAATTTATAATTGAAAACAGGCTTTAGAGATCTATTCTACCGAATTTGAGCACTATAAGTAGTTTTATTAAATGAAACAAACTTTTTTGCTACTTTCAAGGAATGAAACAGGTGGCTGAAAATATCAAAAAATTTCGCGAGTTGCGTAATCTTTCTCGGGAGCAGGTGGCAGCAGAATTAGATATGTCGCTGTCGGGGTATTCAAAAATCGAAAGAGGGGAAACAGAGTTGAGCTTAGGGAAGTTGAATAAGATTGCCTCAGTGCTGGGGGTGGACGTTGCGCAAATTCTTAGCTTCGATGCGTCTCAGGTTTTTAACATCAGCAACAACGAAAATGTAAACGCCGGGATGAAAACTCAAAACGTTTACTACGGCGAAGGTGAGGTGCTTTTTAAATACACCAAGTTGCTTGAAGAGGAAGTTGCGCGTCTTAGAGAGCAGGTGAGTGTTATGAAGGAGGAAATCCGAGGGTTGAAGGAGGGTGATAATGGTTAGAAAGTCTTAGACCAGACAAACGTTGAGCTAAGGTAAGGGCTGGGGCATCGCATATGTGCCGCGCAACTATATCACAGTCTTAGACTAGACAAACTCTGGTCTAAGGTAAAGGCTTGATCAACACTATCTGCGCTATTGAGTTTGGACTACTTTGGGTCCAAACCAACACTTTCTTTGCGCTAGTCCATTTCCACCATGCAAGGCATAAACTTGAATTGTATTCTTATTGCTGCCTAATACAAAAAAACACGTCTTGAGTGTCCATAGCTTAATAACACAGATTGGTAATTATTGGCATTTAATGTTCACCAGATAATGACACAAGAAAAGCAGAACAGGGTTTAGCTGAACAAAAGGCTAATCAATAGCTGGATTCAATTTGTAAATAAACAGCTTACTATACAGGGCGCATTTTCAAAATGCCAGATTACTTCCTAAGTTCGCTGAATTCTGCTGAATGCTATTTGGATGTCTATCATGCTATTGCATCCAGATTCATTGCTTGATTATTAAAGTAGCCAATTGCTTTTAAGCTATTCGCCATTTTTTAGCAGGTAGTTTCTCCAATGGCTGATTTCAATTCCGTCGGAACCTTGTATGGAAGCAGAACCGTTATAAAGAAGTAGACCCTTCCCTATTCCCGAATAATTCATGAATTTCTTTAAGTTCCGGATAAAATCAGGAGAATAAGTTTCTCCCGATTTGATCTCAATAGGAAGTATTGCTTCTCCATTTATCCGAATTAAATCAATTTCTACTCCATTGTTGTCGCGCCAATAAAAGTACTGTTCGCCTGTTTGAAAATTAAATGACTGTTTAATGAAATCAGCAATGATAAAATTTTCAAAAAGCGCTCCCGAAAAATGCGAATGCGCTAGTTCGTCTTTTGTTTTTATGTTGAGTAAAGAACAAGCAAGCCCAACATCGTAAAAGTATAATTTCGGGGACTTGATTAATCTTTTATTATAATTTTCATAGAAAGGTTGTAGTAGATGCACCACGTAGGTGCTCTCCAGAACCGAAAGCCATGCTTGCGCGGTTCGCACATTGATGCCACAATCGGTGCTTAGCGAAACAATGTTGACTTGCTGCCCCACTCGTCCTGCACAGAGCCGAATGAACTTTTGAAATAAAAGGCTGTTTTCGATTTGCTTTACTTGTCGAACATCTCGCTCTAAATAAGTCCGGATATACGAAGAAAACCAAAGTTTCGAATTTCTCTTCTTAGCCAATACCTCCGGATAAAAACCATTGAGCATCAAATCGCTCAAATTTTGATTGGGTTGAAATCGGAAAACTTCATGACAACTCAAGGGCAATAAATCCAATACTCCAATTCGGCCGGCTAAGGTTTGAGAAGTGTATTCCTGCAGCAAAATATTGTTGCTTCCGGTAAGGATAAACAAGCCATCAGACTCCGTGTGATCGAGTATTTCCTGAAGATAACTGAGTAAAAGAGGTACTTGCTGTATTTCATCTAGGATTGCTCCCTCGGGAAACCGATTTAAGAACGCTCTTGGATCCTGACTGGCAAGCAGACGCTCGTCTGGATTTTCTAAAGAAACATAGGGTTTATGAGGAAATGTCTGCTTCACCAAAGTGGTTTTACCCGACTGACGCGGCCCTACAACCAGTACAGCCCGGAATGACTGTGCAAACAAGAGAAGTAGAGGAGCAATATCTCGTTCAATCATTATACATTTATTGTAGTGATATACATCAAATGTATAAATAATAATTGATAATTGAAGCACCCTCTATGGGCAAAATCTAACCTTCTCCAAAAAGATTTGAAACTGAGAATCTGCGTTTATTTTATTTATATCATTCAACCAGTTTCGTTCTGAGCCACACTAAAAAACTGGTTCTTCGCCACTAATTGTGGCTTATGAAGCATGATCAGCAAAGATTTTACCCAATGAGTAGGGAACACTCAATTGCCACTTACTCACCAACCTAAAGAGGCTAATGAAATCACATTCACACCGTCCTTGCGGGTATAGCTTTGACCTGTGCCGGTGATTACATTGAGGGAAGCCGGCTCAGAAACCCGTTTTTGGTCAATATTAGAAGCTAATTTGAGCAGATTCTTTGCCGCAGCATCTATCTGAGCAGGACCTAGCTTGATTTCGAACGCACACCATTCTCCAGTATATTTCTGAACGATGGCATCGACTTCCAAACCCGTTGAATCGGAATAATGATACACCTTGGCATCTAAGGCTTGGGCATACACCCTTAAATCGTGAATAACTTGAGATTCAAACAAGAAACCTGTAAAATTCAAGTCATCAAGCAAGGTTTCTTTTGTTGCACCGAGCGACGCAATCGCCAGAGACACATCGGAGAAATGCCGTTTAGGTGCCTTACGCAAAGAAGCCGAAGAACGAATGTGAGTATCCCAAAAAGGTTGATTTTCCAATATCATTAAACGCTCTAGAACTTCCAAATAGTTATAAATGGTTGGTCGTGTCATATCCGCCACCTCATTCAAGCGCATATCTGCTTCTAAGGTGGAGATTTCTACCATGGTTGCCGTATTTCGAGCTAAAGAGCGGAGCAAGCTTCGCACTTTTTGAGGATTTCTCTTGGAGGTATAAACTCTGCTTATGTCAATCTCCGCTAACAACTCCATGTAGGCTCGATTAATCTCTACTGACTGTTGTAGGTTTTTATTTAGTAAAGCCGGAAACCCCCCTTTCATCATTCGCTCAATGATCGCTTCAAGCTCGGCAGCTTCGTCAATAATTGAAATCTGTTTTGAATCGAATAAGTCGCTTAACCGAACTCTACCCGAAGAGCAACCTAACTCTTGCCAACTCATGGTTCGCATATCCATAACCGTAAATCGACCGGCACCTGAGTGTAATTTAACCCCCTCTTCTGGATGAGCGGAACCAGTAAGAATAAACTGAGCTACTTGGTTACGTTTATCGACCTCGTGTCGGATAAAATTCCAAATACGAGGATGTTCTTGCCATTCATCAATTAGACGGGGTGTTTCTCCAAGGAGAAGGCGTTCTGGCTGCAATTCCATCCACTGCTCAACCGATGAATCGCGGTCAAACGCAATAGTACTGGAAGCAAACTGAATGGCGGAAGCAGTTTTTCCACAAGCTTTAATCCCACGGATTAGCAGCGCACCTGAGGCTTGCAGCTTGCGCTGAAGCTCGAAATCTGACAAACGGGGTACATAAGCAGAAAGATTTTCCATCAACTCCTTGGTAGCTATCCTCAAAACTATGCATATTTTACATTTTTGGAGTTTTTCATTTTACATTTTTGGAGTTTTTGGCTTTACATATTTAGAGTATTTCGTTTTGCATTTATTAAATTCTCCATAACGAAATCGAATATTCACAATCGTAAAAAGCTATTCAATGGCAACGTTTCTAACTATTTGAAAAGACTTTCCCCACTGATTGATAGGCTGGTTTGCTCTAATCTGTGTTGGTTACTACCCTAACAGTCTTCTTGAAATTTGTGTCAATTTTCGGGAAACTTGCGAATCTAAAGGGCTTTTAAGATTGTCGATACTCTTTTAATAAACCAAGAGATGAGTCCGTTAAGTAAATCAAACACCTCTTGGCTAGCCAGGTGTGGAACTTTTATCCAGAAGAAAATCAATGATATTCATCCATTTAATCCCACTGGTGTTAGTTTCAAAACCTTGGTCTAGCGATAACACATATTTCGGAAAGCTATCCGGCACCATTTCCAATGAACGATATTCGCGTTCAATCACTTTTTGATCCGTAAGCTGTGTACATACCTGAAAATAGTACTTTTCATTTCCTTTTGTCGCAATAAAATCTATCTCTAAATCACCAATTTTGCCTATCGTTACCTCAAAATTTCTGAATTTTAATTCGAGATAAATGATGTTTTCCAATTGAGATGAAATGGACTGTGGCGTAAATCCTAAGGTCGCAAATCGCAAACCAATATCCGATATGTAGTATTTTTCATGCGTTTCCAGTAATCGTTTACCCGCTACATCATAGCGCTCTACTTTTTCAAAAAGCATGGCATCACAACTGAATCGAATATAATTAAGAACGGTGTCAACTGAAACTTTTCGTTTTTGTGATTTCATATAGTCACTTATTCCTTTTGCAGAGGTGATTTTCCCACTGTTATCAATCAAATACTTACTGATGTTATCGAGCATTGCAGCGTCACGGATGGAGTTTCTCACAATGACATCTTTTAGCAAAACACTATGATAAATGGCTTGTAAATATTGACGAATAATAGCATCTTCTAATTCAATATGATGTACGCCCGGAAATCCCCCATACTTTAGAAACAGTAAAAACTCATCTTGAATAGCGATTTGAGGCTGTTTTTCTTTTCTGAATTGTAAGAACTCGGAAAAAACAAGAGGATAAATTTTAAATTCAACATACCTTCCTGACAAAAGAGTCGCTAACTCAGAGGAAAGTAATTTCGCGTTTGAACCGGTAATGAAAATATCGCATTTCTGTTCAGCCAACAAAGAATTAATGGCTTTTTCCCACTCACTTACTTCTTGAATCTCGTCAACTAAGACGTAACATTTATCCTTGGATTTAGATTGCTTTTCTTTGATATAGTCATAGAATTCTCGGTAGTTCCTAAGGTGGTCAAATTCCATTAACTCCATGTTAATCAGAATGATTTGTTCAGGACTCACCTTCCTGTTTTCCAATACCTGTACGATTTGCTTAAGTAGGGTACTTTTCCCACTACGCCTTATCCCAGTGATAACCTTTATTACAGGCTTATCAACAAACGGGAGTAGCCGGTCTATATATGATTTTCTTTCTACCATAGTCGAATCTTGATGTAAATATAAATATTATATCGACTATAATCGAAACTAAAACAAGTACGATGGTTTGAAGTAGAATTTTCAACCACGTTCAAAAAGGAGCCATAAAAACAAAGTTTTAAACCAAACAAACCCCATCTAACTGATCCAAATTGACTCCTAGTGAGCTATACTAAAAAACTATTCAAGGTAAGTTAGGCCAAATCAGTTGCACCAAGCTGCAATCTAGTGTGAATGTTGCCCAATCAAAAGAAACTCCTGTTACAATTGCATCCCTTAAAAAATGCCACTGATTAACTATCCATACCTACCCCGAAAACATGGTCAAACTTGGATTAGCTTGGTCAAGCTAAAGTGAATTTCAATAAAAGAACCTTAACCTAATGACCATGTAAGGTGGAAATGACTATGGCCTTCCCTTTTAGTCGTAGTGAAAACTACATTGGAGAATGATACACTTTTGATCTACTCCCTTCCGGCCATCAACTCTATAAACGAGTCGGTGCTCACGAGTAATTCTTCTTGACCAATAACCCTGTAGTTCATGCTTTAATGGCTCGGGTTTACCAGTACCTGTAAATGGCATTTTCTTTATTTCAGAAAGAAGATCTTTTATCTTCTCTACCATCGCACCATCTGTTTCTATCCAATACTGAAAATCTTCCCAACCGTTTTCGGTAAAAACAAAATCCATGGTTGGCTTTACAGTTTGAATTCCCGGGTTCTCCCCTCTTTAACCTGTTCTATGGATTGGTGCAAACGTTGACGATTTTCAGCAGAAGAAAGTAGAAAAGCCGTTTCAGTGAGTGCATTATACTCACTTAGAGAAAGTATTACCACTGCTTCCTCTTCATTAGCCCTCGATACAACAATAACGTCCGATGATTTGGAGACATCATCTAAGTATTTCTTGATGTTGCTCCGGAGTTGAGATACGGTAACTGCTTGCATACTCTTATTGTACAAACAAATGTACATGAATTTGTACAAATAATCAAACTATCTTTACTCCTAGCTATACTAAAAAACAAGACGATAAAGAAACCTCTTAAACTACCGTCAAATACCAAGATCGAAAAGAAAATTCACATCAACTTTACGAAAAATGCACCCCTACCACCAATCAAAAACACCCAGACTATCTATCGTAAAAAAGCCTCAATTATCCATTCTCCATTCTCCATTATCCATTATCCATTCTCAACCCTTACTTCAACACCCAATCCACCCAGGCATCCACTTGTTTGACAGAGTTTGGGCGGAGGACTATTTTGCGGTCTTGGTCGAGGAGGAAAAAAGTGGGGGTGCCGAAGACGTAGTAGTCTTTCACCGGTTGGCTGTCCCATTTGCGGAAGTCGCAGTAATGAGGAAAAGGCAGGTTGCGGGTGAAGGGCTCGTGCTCCTTGGGTAGATCGTCGAG
>JAIXUI010000150.1 GCA_027484125.1 Bacteroidota bacterium
AGGAATCAATGCATTCTGCCCCAACAGAGCTACATCCTTTTTTGTAACGCTTACCGGACCTGTTACAGAATTCAATGGTACAAGCTGGACCTTCGGACCTCCAACAGGAGTAACAGACGCCATCATCTCTGGATTCAACTCCTCTCCTGGATCTTTCTCGGTTCGAAATCTAACCATCGCCCCCGGTGCAACCATCAACAACGACCCAGAACAGCCGTTTAATGTACAGGGTAACTTAATCAATAACAGTACGCTCAATTCTCCATCCGGAACCATTGTTTTCAATGGAGGTGACACTTCATTCATTTTGGGTCAGCGTTTCAATTTTGGAGGACTCGTAAGAATCAATGCAGGTACAGTGCTCAATAGCCAGAATAAACTAAGATTACTCGATGGCGGCGCCTTGCTTCATGGAGCAAACACGCCATTAGCTGGTGGTGAATTCTTAGGCGTATTGCAACATCAACGCATTGGTTCAAGCAACACCCTACGCTACAACTATTGGAGCTCCCCTGTAGCCAATCAACAAATCCTGGTTCTTGGATCTAATGACCTCAGAGAATTTAATGCTTCTACACAAACCTGGAACCCTTCAGCTTTTGGGGCTTCACTTCCAGCCAACACCATTATGCAGGCAGGTAAAGGTTATACCGCCACAGCTTCTGGAACCCCATTATTCCTCGGTACTCCTAACAACGGCACTTACAACATCAGCTTAGTTCAAAACCCTGGCGTTGATGACGATTGGAACTTAGTAGGTAACCCTTATCCAAGTGCGCTATATGGCCCTCAGTTCATTGCTCAAAATAGCAGCAACATCAATGGTGCGGTTTACTTCTGGAGCAAACCTTTCGTTTCAGGTACAACAAACAACTTCTCAGGAGCAGACTATGAGGCGAGAAACCTCCTTAGTGGTGCATTTTCAATCCCGACGCACCAAGGTTTCTTTGTTGAAGCTACCAACAGCAGCCTCAATTTCAGAAACACTCAACGCTCGGAAGTTAACGGCACTTTCTTCCGCCAAAACACTGACGTTCAACGTGCTTATCTCGCCCTTTATAATACTCAAGGCGATAGCAACAGCACACTGGTTGGATTTACTGCTCAAGCAACAGATGCTTACGACCAGCTCTTCGATGCTCGCAAACTCGAAGGCAATCCTTACATCTCCTTCTACAGCATTCTTGGAAACCAAAACCTCGCTATCCAAGGACTTGCTGAGTTAAATCAAACGAAAATCGTACCGCTAGGATTTAGAACTACAAGAACCGGAACCTTTAAAATTGGTATCCAAAATCTTGACAATGTAGATCCAAGTACAGGAATCGTCCTTGAGGATTTAAGCAATGGAAACATGTACAACCTTCGCTCCAGTGCATATTCCTTCCATGTCGCTGGTGCTGGTTCAATCAACAATCGTTTCAGACTACACTTTATCCCTTTGATTACCAGTGTTCAACCTGATCCACAAGCAATTGCAAGCTTCCAGGTGCATGCCACTACGCAGCAATTGGTGCTTTTCATGAACAACCAAGAACAGCTTCAAGAAGTAAGTGTAATGGATATTGGAGGAAGAATGATTCAGCAATGGATGAATCCAACAACGGTAAGCAGAATAGCATTCCCAGTTGATCTCCGAGAAGGCATTTATCTGGTGAGAATAAAAAATGCTAGTGGTCAATACGAAACCCAAAAGGTAATTGTCCAACCATAAGTAATCACCGATAAAAATCCAAAGAGCCGCACGTTTGAAACGTGCGGCTCTTTTTGTGTTGCAACTTCACGAAGTCCCCAATAATTGATATAATCGAGGAAGTACCCCAATCGCAGGCTTGGCATCTACCCTTTTCGAAAGTTCCGCAACCTAATCATTGGGCTTTGCAAGCAATTAAACTTGCCTATAACTTATATCATTTCCACCTATACGTGCGTTTATAGTGCCTTGCAACGCTTAACCAACACGTAGCTCACTCCTATCCAACAATCTATGGTTGTTTTAATATTCCACTATCCAAGCTAATTCTCTCTCGCTGCGAAGAAATTCTAAATAGTTTCTTATGACACAAATCCAAAATGTTAGTTATTACCCTTTTTCTCTATAATTTAGGATTGCGCTTGTGATGTTTTCTTGATAGACTAAATGATTTTTTTATGCTCCCCTAACCTAGAAAGAGACCGACCTCTTAGCTTCTTTGATTTCATCTAGTAAGCTTGGGTTACTCCAATTCCGCTAGCGATGATCTTCAAAATTTGCACAAAAGCTCTACACCATTGCCATTCAAAAACCAACTTGCTATCAAAGCTCAAACATCAAAAATTGGAATTCAAATTAAACTTAATGAGAACAACTTCACCACAGCCAATTGGCAGGTTTAAAACTCGGCTCTTGATCTGCTTACTAGGTGCATTTTGTGCAGTGTCCAATCAAGTACAGGCACAGCAAAAAGGCCATAACTTAATAGACAGTTTAACCACTCAACTATCAAAGTCTAAACAGGATACCCAAAAGGTTAACTTATTAGCAAAACTCGCTTACGAATTTCAAAACGTCGATCCGGAGAAAGGTATTGATTACGCTAACCAAGGAATACTGCTTGCTGAAAAATTACAGTTTAAAAGAGGTAAGGCGGATTGCTTGTATTTGAAAGGCGATATCTTGATTGATATTTCTGCAACAAAAGAATCCGCTGAACTGCTAATGCAAGCGCTGTCTATTTACGAGAGCCTTGCAGACCAATACCATCGTGCTAAAACTCTTAGAGGGATTGGCCGGGCTTATGCTGACATTGCTAACTTTCCACAAGCACTTCAATACCTCAATCAGGCACTTCAGTTATCGAAAAAATTAGATAATAAGCTCTTACTTGCGGGTTGTTACAGAAGTATAGGGCAAGTTTATTACAAGACGTCTAAAATTGCCAAGGCCATAGAAAACCACTTCAATGCGTTAAAACTTTTTGAGAAGTTGGCTAACAAAGGGGAAATCGGGACTTGTTATACCAATATTGGAAGTATTTATTACGCATCAGGCAACCTCGAAAAAGCCAATGAGTATTATTTAAAAGCCTACGAAATTGCCCAAACCTTATCAGATAAAGGAAACATTGGAAAAACCATGGTAAACATTGGGATTATCCATCAAAAGAAACAAAATTACAACACTGCAATTGAGTATTACTCGAAAGCAATTCCGTACTTTATTGAGGCTAATGAACGCGATGACATTGCGAAAAGCTACATGAATATTGGAAGTGTGTATGAAATGCAGCGCGATTATAAAAAAGCCATTGAGTACTATGACAAATCATTAAAACAAAATCATAAACTAAATAATTTAGATGGTATTGGCAGAAACACTACTTCAATAGGAAATAGTTTATTTTTAATGGTGGTTGAAAACAAAGTTCCGGCTGGACGAAAAAAAGAGTATTTAAATTTAGCCATAAATAAAATAGACTCTTCAGCAAAAATATTTAAATCGATTTCAGAAGCTGAAGAATATGCTTCTACTTTACAAACACTAAGCGATGTTTATGCTTATAATAATGATTACAAAAATGCATTTGAAGCCTATCAGGAATACATTTTTATTCAAGACAGCATTTATAACAAAACCATAATTGAAGAATTTGCCAAAAAAGAACTTGAATATACTTTTGGCAAAAGAGAAGATTCCATCAAATTAGAAAATGCTAAAAGAAAAGCCCTTGCTGACATAGAACTAAAAAGCCAAAAAACTAAAACCAATGCCACTTTAGTAGGTGGGTTTCTATTATTACTTACAGCAATAATCTCGATTTTGGCATATCGTCAAAAACGAAAAGACAATAAACTCATCACCATAGCAAAACAACGCAGTGAGGAGTTATTGCTCAATATTTTACCAGAAGAGATTGCAGAAGAGCTTAAGAATAAAGGAAGCGCAGATGCCAAACATTTTGATGAGGTAACCGTGTTATTTACTGATTTTGTCAATTTCACTAAGCATTCGGAAAGATTAAGCCCAACGGAATTAGTTGCTTCTCTCAATGACTGTTTTACTGCTTTCGATGCGATCATAGAACGTCATGGATTAGAAAAAATCAAAACTATTGGAGATGCATATATGGCCGTTTGTGGATTACCCAATCCAGACCCTCAACATGCACTAAAAACCGTTAGAGCATCTTTAGAATTTAGAGATTACATTGTAAAGAGAAATGAAAAATTTGGAGCTGAAGGTTTTGAGATTAGAATAGGCTTACACAGTGGCTCGGTAGTAGCAGGAATTATTGGGGTTAAAAAATTCGCTTACGACATCTGGGGCGATACAGTCAATTTTGCGGCTCGTATGGAAAGCAGTGGTTTACCCGGAAAAGTAAACATCAGCGAGCAAACTTATCAATTGGTAAAAGACCATTTTACTTTTGAACACAGAGGAAAAATAGAAGCCAAAAACAAAGGGTTATTGGATATGTACTTGGTAGAGTATAAAAGTGAGCAAACTGCCTAAATCTTTTACTCCGATTAATTGAATGACATCTTTTCCACATCATTAATTCTTAATCAAAAAACCTATTGTTCGTCCACTAAAAGAAGAAACTCGGTCTCTATCGGGTTGAGATGACGAATCAAAAGTGCAATCCAGTCCGGCCCCCATTGGGCCAGCGCAGGTACAATGCTTTCTTCACGCTCTTGCAGTTTATCGTTCGGGAAAAGCTTGTCGTACAAGGCCTTCAACTGGCGTAACTGCACTTCCTGCTTTTGTTTATGCGCTTTCTTTAATTTGGCTTTCAACCCTTCTAAACCATTCATGGCTTTTTGACGTTCCGCCTCGGCGGCGCCTGTGAGGGTTGGATCTACTTCCTGAACAAGTCCGGAAATTTGCTGATAGGCCGCTTGCATCCTTCCCGCCACCTCTTCCATGATTGATAGCTGAGCTTCCAGTCCGGAGACTTTGAGCACTTCTTCTTCCCAGCTTTGAAACTTGCGTCCTAACCAAGCCTCTTCGAATCCTGCCCTCTCAGCCTTCTTCCAAACGCTACTCTCTACCCACCCTAATGACGAACGCAAAACCAGTAACGGTTGCTGAAGTCCAGCTTTGGTAAATGTCTCCTGAAGTTGTGTCCAATAGGCAATCTCCGCTCCTCCTCCAACAAAGGCTACTTCCGGAAGAATAACCTCCTGATACAAAGGACGAAGTACTGCATTGGGACTCCAGGCTAACGGAGTTTCAGCAACGAACTGAGCACCTTCTTCTCTACTAAGGGTTAAACTGCCAGATTTAGTTTTCCAGCGTCCATCCGACAAAGGTTCGAGACGATCGCGGCGTTCATGGGTTAAATGAAATAGATTGATTTCGCGGCCGAAAAGAGGCGGCTCTAAACCCGCATCTATGAATCTATGAGCGCCTCTTTGTAATTCAGGCAACGCCATAGACTCGCGGAATTCACGCTGCATAAACGGAATAAATTGTTGCTTGAGAACTGCGTCATCTCCATCAATTACAAGTAGACCTTCCTTACTAAATAGTTCATTCAGCCAAACGCGCATAGCTTGAGCGAGTGTATATTCAGAAAGAAAAGCCTGTTTAAGTGTTGCCAGCGCCCAAGAACCGAAGGGCTTGTGGAGGAGACTAGCTTCTATCTGATTTCGGGATTCTTCCCAATCACCCAAAGCAATCCTTCCGACCGGCCCGCCCGCTTGAGCATTCCATTGCATCAGCTGACCAAGAAATTGGGTTTTGCCTAACTCATCAAAATCGTGATCTTCCGAACCTAGCCAATGTACCGGCACAAATCGGTAAGTGGGAAACCACTCCGATAAATGACGACACAAGGCAATAGAGGAGGCAATTTTTACCGGAATATAGGCTGGCCCACCTAAAAAACTAGGCTGATGCGCGGTACTTACTACGAAGGTTTTTGAGTCAGAAAGCCAATCAAGATGCTGCAATTGAGCTTCAGACCAAGCCAGATTACTCTGCTGCTTATTCAATTGTGCCCGCAGTCGGAATCGTTGTTCTGGGTTAAAATTTTCTTCTAGGAAGCGAATTCTTTTCTCAAAAGCTGCTTTCTCAGGACGAACATAACCAAGTGCCACCATCGATTCAGGCGCTTCACTCAATTTGCGAACGAACGCACTGTATCGCCCCAGTTCATGGAAACGAAACGAAACCGCCTTCATCAGGCCTGGTTTACCGGAATGCCGTATAAATCGAACTCAGCCGCTGAAGTGATGAGTATGTCTGCAAAGTCACCCAAACGAACAAAATGCTTTGCTTCCACCAATACCTCATTGTCAACCTCCGGAGAGTCGAACTCGGTTCTGCCGATAAAGTATCCACCTTCTTTACGGTCGAAGAGCACCTTCAAGGTTTGTCCCACACGGCTTTCGTTGATTTCAGCAGAAATATCCTGCTGAACAGCCATGATTTCAGCTACTCGCTCCTCTTTTACTTCTGCCGGAACATCGTCTTCTAAGTTGTAGGCAGCGGTATTTTCTTCATGCGAATAAGCGAACACCCCCAATCGATCAAAACGATTTCTTCTCACAAAATCAAGCAAATCCTGGTGGTCTTGATCAGTTTCGCCTGGAAAACCACTGATTAAAGTAGTGCGCAAGGCAATGCCAGGCACTTCCTTGCGGATGGTATCCAGCAACTCTTGGGTTCTTTTGGCTGTAATCCCGCGGCGCATGGCCTTCAACATAGGGTCGGAGGCATGCTGTAACGGCATATCGAGGTATCGACATATTTTGGGCTGATCACGGATTACGGCAAGCACATCTATTGGAAACTGAGATGGATAGGCATATTGAAGACGTATCCATTCAATGCCATCCACTCCACACAAGTCCTCTAACAATTTCGAAAGCACCCGGTCTTCGTACAAATCAAGCCCGTAGTAAGTGAGGTCTTGCGCGATGAGCACAAGCTCTTTAACACCTTTAGCGGCTAAGTTTCGCGCTTCCTGAACCACTTGCTCCCGCGGCTTCGAAACATGTTTGCCTCGCATAAGAGGAATAGCACAAAAAGCACAAGGACGATTACAACCTTCCGAAATTTTCATGAAAGCGGTGTGGTTGGCTGTGGTTAAAAGCCGTTCACCCAACAATTCGTGTTTATAATCAGCCTTGAGTGTTTTAAGCAAGCGAGGAAGTTCCATAGTTCCAAAGAAGGCATCTACTTCCGGCATCTCTTGCTCCAACTCATCCTTATAACGATGTGATAAACATCCAGTTACATAAAGCTTCTCTATTAAACCCTGTTCCTTGGCTTCTGCAAAGCGCAGGATGGTGTTGATAGACTCCTCTTTGGCGTTATCGATAAAACCACACGTATTAACAATGATAATGGCAGCATCATCATCGGCAGATTCATGCACCACGTCATAGGCATTAGCCTTGAGTTGCGCCATCATAACCTCAGAGTCAACGGTGTTCTTGGAGCACCCAAGGGTGACCACATTGACCTTGTTTTTCCTAAGGGTTTTGGTTTTCAAAGTCCGGTTGAATTATTTGGAGAAGAGAGAAGATACAAACTCACCGCGATTGAAAAGCTGGAGGTCTTCCATCTTCTCACCCACCCCGATGTATTTAACCGGGATATTAAACTGATCAGAAATCCCGATCACAACACCACCTTTAGCGGTTCCATCCAGCTTGGTTAAAGCAAGTGCATTAACCTCGGTAGCTTTAGTAAAATGCTTGGCTTGTTCAATGGCATTTTGACCAGTTGAAGCATCAAGCACCAACAACACTTCATGTGGAGCATCAGGGATTACCTTTTGCATCACATTGCGAATTTTACTCAGTTCGTTCATCAAACCAATTTTGGTATGCAACCGACCCGCAGTATCAATGATAACCACATCGCTACCTTGAGCCACCGCCGATTTTAGCGTATCAAAAGCCACAGAAGCGGGGTCCGCATTCATCCCTTGAGAGACCAAAGGAACGCCCACACGTTGAGACCAAATGGTAAGCTGATCTACCGCAGCAGCCCTGAAAGTGTCCGCAGCTCCGAGTAGCACTTTTTTCCCACCTTGCTTGAACTGCCATGCCAACTTTCCGATGGTGGTAGTTTTTCCTACGCCATTCACCCCAACCACCATAATGACATACGGCTTTGGAAGATTATCCAGTTGGAAGTTTTTATGTTGGCTTGAATCAGTTTCGGCAAGTAAATCAGTGATTTCCTCTTGCAAAACCCGATTAAGCTGGTCAGTGCCTACGTATTTATCACGAGCGATGCGTGCCTCAATACGATTGATAATCCGAACGGTGGTTTCAACACCTACGTCAGCTTGGATTAGAATTTCCTCCAAGTTGTCGAGCACTTCTTCATCAACGGTACTCTTGCCGAGGATGGCTTTAGCGAGGCGAGAAAAAAAACCCTCTCTGGTTTTTTCTACACCCTTATCGAGGGATTCTTTTTTACCTCTGAAAAAATCGAAAAGACCCATAGTTATAAACAGGAAAAGCCTCCCGGTTGATGGGAAGCTTTATCCATTAATCTTCAGATGTGTGAATTATTTGCTGAAGTAATCCTTAACGCGGTCAGCGGTAACAAACTCCTCTTTGAAGGTGTAAGCACCAGTTTTTTCCGACCTTCTGGAACGAATAACTTTAACAATTTTCTCGGCTTCTGTAGCCTCTTTTTTCAGGGTTGCAACTACCTTCTTTGCCATGATTACTTAATTTCTTTGTGCAGGGTTACACGCTTCAGAATAGGATTGTATTTCTTCAATTCTAAACGAGCAGTCGTGTTTTTCTTGTTTTTGGTAGTGATATAGCGAGATGTTCCAGCCATGCCGGTTGTCTTATGCTCAGTACACTCCAGGATTACTTGGATGCGGTTGCCTTTTTTCGCCATGGCAATTAGATTTTACCTTTTTTAAACAGTTTGTTTAAAGTTCCGGTGATGCCGTGCTTGTCGATGGTGCGCAAGGCTGAAGTCGAAACTTTAAGACGAATCCACTCACCCGTCTCGGGGATGTAGAAGCTTTTCAATTGCAAGTTCGGATTGAAACGACGCTTGCTTTTCCGGTTGGAGTGCGATACGTTATTACCCGTAATGGCACGTTTTCCGGTCAAATCACACACTCTTGACATTATATTATAATTTTGCAGGCATCAGACGGAACGCTAAACGTCCCGCATGACGGAGCGCAAAGATAAAAGCGTCTTTTCAAAAATCAATCAGAACCTCAAAAAATTATGTCAACTTCTTCAATTACCCGCAGCCAATCGCTCATTGAGCTCGAAGATCGCCATGGCGCACACAATTATCATCCACTTCCAGTTGTTCTGGAGCGTGGTTCTGAAGTTTATGTTTGGGATGTAGAAGGAAAACGCTACCTCGATTTTCTTTCTGCTTACTCCGCTGTCAACCAAGGCCACTGCCACCCTCGATTGGTAAAAGCCATGACCGAGCAAGCAGCTACCCTTACACTCACTTCCCGGGCTTTTCACAACAACTTGCTGGGTAAGTTTTGTGCTTATATGACCGACTATTTCGGCTTTGAACGCGTACTTCCTATGAATACAGGGGTGGAAGCCGGAGAAACAGCGGTAAAACTTGCCCGACGTTGGGCTTATGACAAAAAAGGGGTTCCTGATAACCAAGCTCGTATTGTTTTCGCTACTGGAAACTTTTGGGGCAGAACCCTAGGCGCAATTTCTTCCTCTACCGACGATAGCAGCCGCAAGGGATTTGGCCCGTTTATGCCTGGATACGCCATTGTTCCGTATAACGACCTCGCTGCTCTGGAAGCAGAAATAAGCAACCCCAATACTGCGGCCTTTATGGTAGAACCTATCCAAGGGGAAGCCGGAGTGGTTGTGCCCAACAAAGGCTATCTCAAAGGTGTTCGTGACCTCTGCACCAAACACAACGTCTTATTTATTGCAGACGAAATTCAGACAGGGCTTTCCCGAACAGGAAAATTGCTCGCTTGTCATCACGAAGGGGTGATGCCAGACATACTCTTGCTTGGTAAAGCGTTGAGTGGTGGAATGATGCCGGTTTCTGCCGTACTCACCAGCGATGAAGTGATGCTCAATATTCGTCCCGGAGAACATGGTTCTACTTATGGTGGAAATCCCCTGGCGTGCCGCCTCGCTATGGAAGCACTCGACATTCTTAAAGACGAAAAACTCAGCGAAAATGCAGACCGAATGGGCAAACGTTTGCGTGATGGCCTGGAGCTTCTTCGTCAAGAGTTTCCACTGATACAACTAGTTCGAGGGCGGGGGCTTCTTAACGCCATCGTCATCAACGACAGCCCAGATAGCGATACCGCTTGGAATATTTGCATGGCACTGATGCATGAAGGCCTGCTTTGCAAGCCAACGCATGGCAACATCATCCGCCT
>JAIXUI010000106.1 GCA_027484125.1 Bacteroidota bacterium
ATAAGCCCCTGAGGATTAGCTGGTATGCCAATTCCGCCACCATTCACAAAACCAGTGGGCGGATTCACCAAAAAACAAAATGCCAAACCGTCAGCCGAGGTTCCATCAAAAATCCTAAACTCAAACTCAACCGTAAATCGATTGCAAGCACCAAGATTGGCAGGTGTGGAGTAAAAAACACCACCGGAGGTAAAAGCAGTATTGGGACAAACAACAAGTTCATTAGGGAAATTGTCGGCGTCACCGGGAGTATCTCCTGCCTGAGCATTTCCTGTAAGATTCCAACCTGCTGTGTTAATGTTTGGACTGCCCGTGAGCGAAGCGAAAATAGTCCCCTGCCCATAGCTTGGCTTCAATTGGAATAAGAAGCAAGTAAGGAGAAGAAAAAAGCATGAAATGCGCATCTTTTATTCGAAATCAATTTCAAAATAAGAACAAAATCAACGAATTCGAATAAATCTACCCAACCAATTTCTAATTATCCACACATGCAACATGCGATAAGCTATTCCGTATATTTGGACGGGTTCATGAAGCGAGGAAAATATCTAGGAATTTTTACAGGGTTAATAGGAATTTGGTTCCTGCTAACTTCCTATTATCCAAACGGAAATAACGTTGAAAAGCCTATTTCTCGAAGTGGAACAGACAGCTTATCTGCCTTGGAGCGTATACAGCTTTTCGAGAAATCTCTTGCACTCACCCAACTTATCGAAGAGAAGAAGCTCATCAAGAATTTCACAGGCACTGTGCTCATCGCAGAAAAAGGCCAGATTTTATTTGCAGGAGCCTATGGGTATGCGAATAAAAACAACAAAGAACCCATCAACCTTGAATCAGCCTTTGAGCTCGCATCGGTCTCGAAAACCTTTACCGGAGTCGCTATCATGATGCTTTATGACCAAGGGAAACTGCAATTTGATGACCCTGTAAGCCTTTATCTCCCTGACTTCCCCTACCCTGCCATCACCATCCGCCACTTGCTTACACATCGTTCAGGGCTCCCAAATTACATGTGGCTCGCAGAAAAGTATTGGAATCGCCGTCAAGCCTTGACCAATGAAGACATGTATAAGCTGTTTGCACAACACAAACCTAGGCTCATCTTCAACATCAACGGAAAATTTGACTACTCCAACACGAACTACGCCTTCCTTGCTTGTATCGTTGAACACATCACCCAAACTAAGTTTGACGACTTTGTAGAACAGAAAATCTTCCTTCCGCTGGGAATGACTGCTTCCAAAGTCCATCATGCAGCCGAAAAAACCGAAGTCCCGCTGATGGTATCCGGCCATAAATATGCGGTTCAGCAACCCATCGACAAAGACAGTTACTTCATCAATGGCGTGATGGGCGACAAAGGGGTTTACAGCACAGTCACCGATATGCTAAAATTTGACCAAGCACTTTACACGGACTTCCCGGTCAAACAAACTACCCTGCAACTAGGATTTGCTCCAGGCTCTCCGGAGGCCCAATATGCCAACAAAAATTATGGCTTTGGCTTTAGAATGAGAATCGATGGAGGTAAAAGAATCATCTACCACAATGGCTGGTGGCAAGGCTTCAAAACCGCCTTCAAACGATACGTTGACGAGAAAAAAACACTGATTGTGCTTAGCAATAGCGACAGAAAACTCCCCCAACCTTACATCCTTGAATATGCCCTTCTTCATGGCAAAGAAGCCTTCGCCGAGGCCGACAGCCTTTTTGTAGAAGAAGAATAATTATTCCCTATGCTCCAACTTTCCCGGCCTATAGCTTTCATCGATCTGGAGGCTACCGGTCTCAGCATCACCCAAGACAGAATCGTAGAAGTAGCGGTTCTTCGTGTCCGCCCTGATGGGCAACAACACCATCTCACCCAGCGCATCAACCCGGAAATGAACATCCCGGATGAAGTGGTGAACATTCATGGTATCCGCAACGAGGATGTTGCCGATATGCCCACCTTCAAGCAGTTCGCTCCAAAGTTGAAAGACTTCCTTCAAGATTGCGACTTCGCAGGATACAACTCCAATCAATTTGACATCCCCATGCTGATGGAAGAATTCCTTAGGGTGGAAGTCGATTTTGATATGAAGGGAAGAAAAACAGTAGATGTTCAAAACATCTTCTTCATGAACGAACCACGCGATTTAAAAGCTGCCTTGCGCTTCTATTGTGGCAAAGACTTAGAAAATGCCCATAGTGCAGAAGCAGATGTGTCTGCTACTTACCAGGTTTTGATCGCCCAACTAAATCGTTATACACACCTGAAGTCAGACATTACATTCCTCCATAAATACAGCTCCAGACAGCATAAACTCGCTGATTTTGCAGGTAAAATTGTTTTCAATGACAAAAATCAGGAAATATTCAATTTCGGAAAATACAAAGGTCAGGTAGTCGAAGACGTACTCTCAAGAGAACCAGGCTTCTATGACTGGTTTATGAATGGCGATTTTCCTCGCTATTCAAAAAAAATACTTACAGGAATTCGTTTGAGAAAACTAAATTCCATGGGCTGATTAGACTATTTTGTCTAATTAATAAGGTTATTTGTAGAGTATGAAAATACTTTCAAAAAAGATAAAAAAGTAGCAACTAAATTTGAATCATTAAGGAAAATGGCGCCCGTTATGTTAAGAGAAGCTAATCTGGTCCGGAGTGTGGCCGATCATCTGGTGGCCCTGGGATATCGGGAAGATCAGCTCATCGTGGAGTGGACCTATACCAGAGAGCAGGTCTTTGATCTCGCTATAATCAATCCTGATAACCACAAAGCACTCGCCGTATTTATCTTTTGTCCCAACAAAAACGTAGATACTGTCACAGAAACGGTTGTGAGAATGTCTCGCTTGGATAATAAATTCCAAACGGCCATCTACCTCGTTTTCCCTTCTCGGAAAACCCGCTTCGAAGTGTTTCAGCTAAGCCTCATCGATGGCATTAGCGACCTCAAACGCATCAATCAGTTCCCCGACTATGCCAGCCTCGATTACCGAGTGACTGCTAAAGCCATGGATGAAATCAACTTGGAACTTGCTGATTTAGGGATAAAAGAGTTTGTTGCAAAAGAAGTAACACCAGAAGTTGGCGCAGAACCAGTGATAACTGAAGCTGTTGCACCTCTCTTAGACCCTTCCCGCCCCACTATCTCTGAGTTTGAAACCGACTCAAAAGAAGCTGTTGCAGAAGCTGCCAAAGAAGAACTTGCCGCTGCTTCCACCATCAAAGCGGCTGAGGAAGCTCCCGCAACCATAGCCCGCGAAATCAAACAGTCAGAAAAAGAACTCGACAATGTAATCCGCCCTACTCAACGGCTACAAGCTGATCCCGCTGATTTGCTGGTTCAAACGCAGCCCGCCAGAAACCGTATGGAGCCGGAACGCATCGAAATAAAGCAAGAAGCCAACTTAGTGATGGAACAAATCAGCCAGGATAAGTTTAATAAACTCTTGGTTTACCTCTATCGAAAAGAACGCTACAGAAAATTGCTTAAATCCAGAAATGACTTGGTTAATCTTGCTATTGGCTCTGTTGTTATTCTGATGTTTGTGCTCAGCCTCTTCAATGTGTTAAGAATTAGTACCGGCACCGCCATTCTTATGGCTGCTTCCGCCTATTTCATCCAGCAATACCTGATTGCTTACTTCAACAAAGATTAAGCTGTTTTTTCAGCCCACAACATTTCTCTTTTGCCCGGTGCGCCGGGCATTTTTTTTGTCGTCCAGCCAAGCTCATGCAAGCTCCTGCGGATATGCCCACGGATACAGTAAGTGACTAGTACCGTGCCTGGCTTTGTCCAAGCATTGAGAAAACCCAGCCGCTCTGTGGTCCACATTTCAGGCTGATGGGTAGGTGAAAAGGCATCGTAGTAAATAAGGTCAACTGGCAATGCCCATGGTTCACTTTTCTCCAAACCAACATTCGGAACATGCAAACGGAAGTAATTTCCCAATTCTAGTTGCTCAATAGTCGGCCATTGTTCCAGTATTGGCGCCCAAGTTGAGTCGTTTTCTATCAACGGGCTAAGCATGTCAACCGGAAGTGGAAATGGTTCTAAGCCCCAGTAATCTAGCTTCCAAGAACGTCGTTTGGCAAGTTCCGCCGTTAACCAAGCATTCAGTCCCGTCCCAAAACCTACTTCCAACACCTTTCCATCCGAAAGTCCATGAGCTTCGAAGAAAGGAATCAGTCCGCTGTTCAAAAACACATGCTCCGACTCCGTTTGAGCACCATGTATAGAATGGTAATGTTCGCCCACAACTGGATGAAAAACGGTAGCACTTCCGTCGGCAGTTTTTACTCTGGAAAAGGTAGCCATTGCGCTAAAATCGCCAATTTTGACTGATATGTCTTGGGAAAGTCCATTATCCGAACGAATTCGACCACAATCGCTCGATGAGCTCATCGGTCAAGACCACCTAAAGCCTCTTTTAAAGCGATTTACGGAAGATGGATTGCTCCCTTCCCTCATCTTTTGGGGACCACCAGGGGTAGGAAAAACCACGCTCGCTCGAATTTTAGCCCAAAGCTGCAAAAAGCCTTTCTACGAACTGAGTGCCATTCAAGCCGGCGTGAAAGAGGTTCGAGAGGTAATCCAACGCGGACAAGGCATGTTCAAACCGGTATTGTTCATCGACGAAATTCACCGTTTTTCAAAATCACAACAAGACGCTCTTTTAGGTGCTGTAGAAAAAGGCACTATCACACTCATCGGGGCTACCACCGAAAATCCTTCCTTCGAACTGATTCCAGCTTTGCTTTCACGGTGCCAAGTGTACGTATTGAAAAGCTTTGGCCCAGCTGAGCTCCGCACCATGTTGCAACGCGCACTGGCCCACGATAGTAAACTGAAAAATTCAGGCATTGCCCTCATCGAAGACGAAGCGATTATCGGTTTAAGTGGAGGTGATGGAAGAAAATTGCTGAATCTGCTTTCCCTTGTCGCCGACACTTATGCTGGAAATGCAGCCATCACCAACGAGCTAGTCATGGCGGTGGCCCAACAATTCAACAGCCGCTACGATAAAAACGGTGAGCAGCATTACGACATCATCTCCGCCTTCATCAAATCGATGCGGGGTTCCGACCCCAATGCCACTGTTTATTGGCTTGCCAGAATGATTCACGCTGGCGAAGACCCTGTGTTTATAGCCAGAAGAATGTTGATTTTAGCCTCAGAAGACATCGGTAATGCCAACCCAACCGCCATGATTATGGCGCAAAATTGCATGCAAGCCATCCAACAAGTAGGAATGCCCGAAGGCAGGATTATCCTGAGTCAAACCGCCATTTACCTCGCATGCTCCGCGAAAAGTAACGCCTCCTATATGGCCATCGAACAAGCCCTGGAAGATGCCAAAAATCATGGCGATGCCGAAGTGCCTCTTCATCTACGCAATGGCGTAACCAGGCTAATGAAAGAAATGGGCTATGGAAAAAATTATCAATACGCCCATGAGTTTGAGCAAAACTTCATCGATCAAGAGTTTTTACCAGACGCAGTTAAGGGAACAGCCTACTTCAATCCCGGTAACAATGCGCGAGAAAATGAAATGAGGCGCTTTCTGGCAGCACGATGGAAGGGCAAATACGGATACGAAGCGTAACTTCGCGCCACATCCTTTCTACCTATGAATCAAAAACTTGATCTGCTTGCCAGAAAAAAAGCAGAGGCCAAGCTCGGAGGCGGTCAAAAACGCATCGACTCCCAGCACGCCAAGGGCAAATTAACCGCCAGAGAGCGCATAGAACTTCTTTTAGACCAAGGTTCATTTGAAGAAATCGGGATGTTGGTGACCCACCGAAGTACCGATTTTGGCATGGAAAACCAACAGTTCCTAGGCGATGGCGTGGTGACCGGTTACGGCACCATAGCAGGAAGGTTAGTTTACGTCTTTTCCCAAGACTTCACCGTTTTCGGTGGTTCATTATCTGAAACTCATGCAGAGAAAATCTGCAAAATCATGGACCTCGCCATGAAAAACGGTGCACCAGTCATCGGCCTCAACGACTCCGGCGGTGCTCGTATTCAGGAAGGCGTGGTTTCACTCGGCGGCTATGCCGACATTTTCTATCGAAACACCCTCGCCTCTGGCGTCATTCCACAAATTTCCGCCATTATGGGTCCTTGCGCCGGCGGAGCGGTGTACTCTCCAGCCATCACCGACTTCATTCTTATGGTGGAAAAAACCAGTTACATGTTTGTAACCGGACCGAACGTAGTAAAAACGGTGACCCATGAAGACGTAACCAGTGAAGAGCTAGGCGGTGCTCATACCCACGCCTCCAAATCCGGGGTTACCCATTTTGCCTGCGCCCATGAGCTAGATTGTATTCAGCATATCCGCAAGCTGCTCTCCTTCATGCCACAAAACTGCGAGGAAGAGGCCCCTGCTTTAGCTTACACGCCATCTGACGAAACCAGACCAGCACTGCGTGACCTAATTCCTGCCAATCCTAACCAGCCTTACGACATGCGCGATGTTATTGCCGGCATCGTTGATGAGGACAGCTTCCTCGAAGTCCATAAAGATTTTGCTGAGAATATCGTGGTAGGATTCGCTCGTTTGGCAGGGCGCAGCATCGGGATTGTGGGCAATCAGCCAGCCGCACTCGCCGGTGTTCTCGACATTCACGCTTCTACCAAAGGAGCCCGTTTCGTTCGCTTCTGCGACTCTTTCAACATTCCATTGTTGGTTTTGGAAGATGTTCCAGGCTTCCTTCCCGGCACCGACCAAGAATGGAACGCCATCATCACCAACGGAGCGAAATTGCTGTACGCCTTCTGCGAAGCTACCGTTCCACGAATCACCGTTATCACCCGAAAAGCCTATGGCGGCGCTTATGATGTGATGAACTCCAAACACATAGGAGCCGACATGAACTATGCGTGGCCTTCAGCAGAAATTGCCGTAATGGGCGCTAAAGGTGCCGCCGAAATCATTTTTAAAGGTGAAATAGAAAAAGCCGAAAACAAAGACGCTAAGCTCCAGGAGAAAGTGGACGAATACACCGAAATGTTCGCCAATCCTTACAAAGCCGCAGCACGTGGATTTGTGGATGAAGTAATCGATCCCGCTGAAACTCGTCAGAAACTGATTCGCGCTTTTAAAATGTTGCAAACCAAAGCAGTGAAACTGCCAAGAAAAAAACACGGAAACATCCCTTTATAATTGAATATGAATAAGCTCAACCAAGTACTCGTTCCTGTATTACTCGTTGCAGTTGCCTGGTTAATGTACCGCGACTTCAGTCATCGTGCTTCTTCTCAAACAGAGCCACCTGTCATCAAACTACCCGCAAAAAAAGACGATGGTAAAGGCACCAAAATTGCCTTCATCAACGCAGACTCTTTGCTCAAGCAATATGACTACTTCACTGAAACTAAATCTGCTTATGAAGCCAAAGCAGAGCGTGCAGAGAAATCGCTCGAAGAAAAAGCCAAGAAAATCGAAGCGGAATACATGATGTATCAGCAAAAAGCCCAAACCATGACGCAAGAACAATTGCGGAATGCAGAGCAATCGCTTATGATGAAGCAACAAGACTTAGCGAAAGAAAAAGAGAAGCTCACTAAGCAATTAATCGAGGAAGAAGATCGTCTAAACAAAGAGCTTCGTGAAAAGGTTAATGCTTATATGAAGAAGCTGAGCGAGAAAAACGGTTTCGATTACGTACTCTCCTACCAAAAAGGAAGCACGCTGATTTACGGAGACCCCGCCTTCGACATCACCACCGAAGTCATCAGCGACTTGAATAAGCAGTACAACGAAGAAAAAAAGAAGAAATAAAATGATTAGTCCTCGCATCGAAAAACTGATCAATGATCAGTTCAACATGGAGTTGTTCTCCTCCAACCTGTATTTATCCATGACGTCATGGTTTTTATCCCAGGATTTAGATGGCTTCGCTAACTTCTTCCGCATTCAAGCTCAGGAAGAAATGATGCATGCCATGAAACAGTTCGACTACCTCCACAACGTGGATGGAAAAATCAATATGATGGCCGTAGGTGCACCCGAACAAACATTCAATTCAATCGTAGATTGTTTCGAGAAAACCTTAGCGCATGAGCAGAAAGTTACTGCAAGTATCAGCAACATCCTACATTCTGCCTTAGAGGATAAAGATTATGCTACGCATACTTTCTTTCAATGGTTCATCAACGAGCAAGTGGAAGAAGAGGCTACCATGAAAACCATGTTGAAAAAGGTGAAATTGATTGGTGAAAACTCCTCTTCGCTTTACCTCCTCAACGCAGAGCTTCTTCAACGCACTTTTCAAGCAGAAGAAGGCGCTTGATTGTCAGGTGGTTAAAAAAATGAATCACTTTTTTTCATTTTTTTCTCATTTGACACTTGTCTAAAAACTCAACTGCCGTATATTTGCACACGCTTTACGGCAGACCACGGTCCGGTAGTTCAGTTGGTTAGAATACATGCCTGTCACGCATGGGGTCGCGGGTTCGAGTCCCGTCCGGACCGCAAAAGCCCATCTCTCTGAGATGGGCTTTTGTATTTTAGGGATGTGGGATCTGCTGTGTAATTTCTATGAGCTAGCTTAGCCTAAAGAAACCTCTCCAGGTAGAAAATGTTAGAATAAGCAACAAGAAGCTTTAAACTCCAACTGCTTATTGGATTGACGGAGTTTCAAAAAGCCGTCTCTTATTTACTAAATTCAACATCCACTTCGCCTAAGTCTAGTTTCCCGGCTTGACTATCAACAACCATCCAGGATAATCCAGCAACCATTCCAATTTCGATGGTTACTCCATGCGAGGTTTCTTCTTTTATTTCAATATCAAAGCCTTTGCTAACATGTTGCATGTATTGCGCTAATTGCTCGTCAGATAATTCAATCTTGATGGTTGGCACGGTTGGTAATTGCTTTTGGGTTGTTTATTCGCTTTTCACTTTCTAGCGGGCAGTTTGAGCCACCAATTTAAAAAGTCTGGGATTACTTGGCTCCAAGTGTGCTGATTATGTTGTCCTGATTTCGCCAACACAAAGCGAAGGTCTTCGGGCTTGTTGAATCCTAGCTTTTTCAACTCTTTCATTAAATCCAGCGTATCCTCGATGGCGTCAATGATGCCATTGCCGTTGCGGTCGGCTTGTTCGTCTTCTGAGCCTGCTTGTAACCAAACTCGCCACGATGCTGGCTTGCGGGTTGTCCTAACAACTTGATGTATGATTCGATCGGCATCGGTATAGCCTTTGTTGAGGTCTTTCGAGCGCCACCAAAAGGATGCAGAAAAAGCTCCGGCAACAGGAAATAGCCCTGGATTTCGCCACGATAAATCAAAGGCAGACAGCCCACCTAATGAAAAACCGATAAAAGCATTTTCAGGATGGTCAGCCTTTACAGCCAAGATGGTTTCAAGATGCGGAAGTAGCTCTTCCAATAAAAACTGTTGATAAAGGTGCGCTTTACTGCCACGTTGATGACAGTCAGGGCGATTAACCACGCCGTACTCGTGCATGCGATCGCCGGCATGGACGCCCACCCAGACAAAAGGACGGTCCGGATTCGCCCCAAGCCATTGCGCCATCAGTACTTCCACCTTCAAGTCGTCGCAATCTTGACCGTCGTTCATCAAAAGCAGCGGTAACGCCTCCTGTCCGTTATAGTTAGCCGGCAGGAAGAGTTCGAAGGTCACCATTCGTTTCAGGATACGCGACTTCAAATGCCGCCCACGTCGCGCCTCAAGCAGTTTTAACTGCTCGGGTTTGGCCGTAGGCCATTCGGGCTGGATTGCTATTACCGGCATAGAACAAACTTAAAGAAATTAGACCAAGCGGCTAAAAAGCATCTGTTTTTTTGAAAATTTCATACGAACTTGAGCTCAAAGAAGATTGAATGAAAGAAGAATATTACAAATGGTACTCCAATGACTTGGGGTTGGAAACCGAGATGCTGGTGTTCGGCGAGCGTGGCAAGCCGGTAATCCTGTTCCCTACTTCTATGGGCCGTTTTTTTGAAAACAAAGATTTTAAGCTGATTGAGTCGGCGGCTTGGTTTGTTAACAATGGTCTGGTGCGTATTTACTGCCCTGATGGCATCGACTCGCTCTCTTGGTACAACAAAGGGGTTCATCCGGCCCAGCGGGTACGCAATCATATGCACTACGACGCCATGATTTACAACGATGTAGTGCGAAAAGCTCAACAAGATACTGGTCACCATCATGTGGTGACTGCAGGCTGTAGCTTTGGCGCTTACCATGCTACCAACTTTGCGTTCCGTCATCCTGATGTAGTGAGCCATGTGTTCAACATGGGTGGTGCTTTTGACATCAAAGACCAGCTCGACGGTTACTACGATGACAATGTTTACTTCAACAACCCGCCCGACTATATCCCCGATGCCAACGATCCCCAACTGTGGAACCTCGGGCTAGTGTTCGGCACCGCAGAGCACGACTTCTGCAAAGGCGCGAACCAGTATCTATCAGATATCCTGAACCGCAAGGGCATCAACAACTGGCTCGACATCCGCCCCGGCAACCACGACTGGCCCGTATGGAAAGAAATGTTTCCGCACTATCTGTCGCTGATATAAGGAACGAAACGGCCGGCACCTCCCAAACTACTCCTGCTATTCATCCTGAAAAGTGGGTAGAAGCTTATGGCGATGCGCTGTATCGCTATGCTTTTGCCCACTGTAAGAACAAATTCTTGACTGAAGATCTGACACAGGCCCCCTTTATTGCGGCACTGAAAACAAGTCAAGGATTTCAGTATAAATCAAAGGAGCTACCCTGGTTTACCGGAATTTTGAGATAGACTGTACGTTTTCGTAAAATCAGTTTGAATACCTTTTATTTCCTTGCGATTTTATAGCATAGGTTAAAAGGGATTGTTAGCCATCTTCTTTAATGATGCCGTAGTTTCTTTTCCGAAATACTTTGAAATAAAAAGCAACTAATTCGTTGCAGACGAACTGCTTCGGCTTAACAAACCAAGAAACCTAATGGTTGAGTTGTGCGTATTCGCTCCGAAGTAGTGCGTAAGAAATAGTGTCTGTAAACGCCTCACCAGAACGCCAATGTTGCTTTAATATCCCCTCGGTGCTGAAATGAAACTTCTCCATTATTTTAATTGAGGGCAGATTCTCAGTACCAACTAAGGCTTCGATTCTATTCAATTGTAGCTTTTGAAACCCATATTGGATAATCGCTCTGACGGCCTCTGTCATTAATGCTTTTCCTTTAAACGTTTCATCTTCCATTCTATATCCGATTTCAGCCCGAAAGTGTTCTTCGTTCCAATTGTGAAATCCGCTACGTCCAATGATTTTTCCGGATGCTTTATCGATCAAAAGAAAAAGCAAAAATTTCCTATTGTAGGCTGAGTATCCCTGTTTATGCTTTTGCTCTTCCTGAAGGTAGGCTTCGTTTGATTGGTGGCCCAAAACCGCCATTATTTCTTCTTTTGGAAAATTGTCAAACAAGAATTTCATGTCTTGGGAGGAAATTCCTTTCAAAATCAGACGCTCTGTTTCAAGTTTTACAATATTCATCACTGTTTTAAAACTGAAATTTAAACTTCCTACGAAGACGAATCGGGAATAACTGAGTTAATACCCTGTTAAAACCCAAGACTGAATAAATCACTTAGGTTTTGGCATTTCTGTTTAAGAAGAAATATTCAAGTTGAAGAAGACAGTTGAAAAATAATGGGGAAATAAGTAGATGTACCCCTTATCGTAATGCTTTTGCGTATTTATTAAAGAGCAAGGCACGCGACTTAATTGGGTTAACAGGCACGTTAGTTATGGCTTGTCATTTTAACATTTTGCCTGAAAAAACCTCTTTAAATAAATGAATGAATGACTAAAACGTCCATACACATTTAGTAGTAACAATTGGCATTTGAAATTGCTACAACGACGAACTAAGGTAGGTGGACGATGCTGGGTTAATACGCTCGTTCGTCGCGGCCTTCCATCCAATTGACGAAGGCTCGGTTGGCGACGCGGTTGCCGCCTGGCGTGGGATAGTTGCCGGAGAAGTACCAATCACCGGCATGTCCGGCACATGCGATGTGCAGATTCTCAATCGTCTGATAGAGGATGCGCACCGGCACTTGCAACTTTTCAGGCTTCACTATCGCACTGATGCGTGCTGAGATTTCATCGTCGGTGAAGGAATCGTATATGGCCTTCACTTGGTTGACACTTGCTTCTAATGGAAGATCCAAATCGGCTTTCGCCTTCTCATAAGCATCGCGAAGGACTTGCTCACGTCCTTGTTCTTTCAACAAAGAAACCGCAGCTTGAAACGCCACAAACTCACCCATCTTACTCATGTTGATGCCGTAGCAATCGGGATAACGGATTTGAGGCGCAGAAGAAACAATCAAAATTTCCTTCGGCTTCAATCTCCCCAGAATAGTAAGAATGCTCTTTTTCAGCGTGGTACCTCGGACGATGGAGTCGTCCATGATGACTAGGCGGTCTTGTTCCGGCTGAAGGATGCCGTAGGTGATGTCATAAACATGCGCAACCAAATCATCACGAGCGTCGTCCTCGGTTATAAACGTTCGGAGTTTCACGTCTTTGATGGCTGCCTTTTCTACCCGCGGGCGCTCACTAAGCAGCTGTACCAATTCCGCTTCGGAACCATTGTTCGCTTTCCATTCCAAAAGCTTGGTTGCACGCTGTGCTTCCATCGCTTGTTCCAAACCTTTGATTAAACCAAAAAAGGCGGATTCTGCCGTGTTGGGAATGTAGCTAAATACAGTATGCTTGAAATCGTGATCAATGGAGTCAAGGATTTTCGGCACCAGCAGTTCACCGAGGTGCTTGCGCTCCCGGTAAATGGCTTCGTCGTTACCACGGGAAAAATATATCCGTTCAAATGAACAAGGCGTAGGAGTAACAGCAGGTGAGAGGATTTCTTCCTCGTAGTAACGGCCATCTTTCCTGACAATAAAAGCATGTCCAGGTTTGATTTCCTGAATTTTATCAGCGGGAAGGTTAAAGCCCGTTTGAATGGCGGGGCGTTCGCTGGCTACCACCACCACCTCATCATCGGCATACCAAAAAGCAGGGCGGATTCCGGCAGGATCTCGCATGACAAAAGCATCGCCATGACCGATTAGGCCAGCCATGGCATATCCCCCATCGAAATGGCGACAAGCGCGGCGAAGTACATTGCCTAAGTCGAGTTGCTGCTGAATTTTAGCCGTGATTTCCTGGTTACCGAGCCCTTCTGCCTTAAACTGCTCGAAGAGCATCTGATTTTCAAGGTCGAGGAAGTGGCCTATTTTCTCCATCACGGTTACTGTATCGGCTTTTTCTTTGGGATGCTGCCCAAGCCTGATGAGTTGATCGAAAAGCTCATCTACATTGGTGAGGTTGAAATTTCCTGCCACCACCAGATTACGACTCATCCAGTTATTCTGCCGAAGGAAAGGATGACATTGCTCGATGGTTTGGCCGCCGTAAGTGGCGTAACGCAGATGCCCAAGAAGCAACTCTCCCATGTAAGGAAGGTTATCCTTCATCCATTCGGTATCGCGGAGTTTCTCTGGTTGATGCTGCCTGAGTTGTTCGAAGTGCCAGTTTACTCGCTCGAAGATGTCTTTGATTGGCTGTTGCGCCACAGAACGAGTTCGGCTGATGTACCGGTCGCCCGGCTTTACATGAAGTTTGATGGTAGCGATTCCGGCGCCATCCTGACCCCGGTTGTGCTGTTTCTCCATCAGGAGGTAGAGTTTGTTCAAGCCATAATTGAACTGCCCATACTTTTCCTGATAATAGCTTAACGGTTGGAGGAGCCGAATAAGCACGAGACCACACTCGTGCCGGATAAAATCACTCATGGCGCTGGATGCGCGAAGGTAGATAAAACAAAGGAATCTGCTAATTCAAAACCAGAGGCGTAGCCATTACAAAAGCAGGAATTTCAACCTCGAAATGATCGCCATTCTCAGTATTGACAAACAAATAGGAACCCCACATCTTCCCAACCTGATTTTTGAGGTTGCACATGGAAACATATTGATGCTGTTCACCCGGTTCAATGACCGGTTGCTGCCCTACTACACCTTCTCCTTCTACTTCCCTCAAGGCCGATGCACCATCACGGATATACCAATGGCGGCTAAGTAACTGAACGGTGTGCCGGCCATTATTCCTGATGGTAATGCGATATGCGAAAATATTCTCCGGACTATTCGGCTGGGAATAATCAGGTTGAAAGGCCGTTTCCACGGCTACAAGAATATCGTTGGTGATGAGTGCCGGCATGGTTGAAAAAACGATTGAATTGAAAAAAGGTTTATCGCCAAGGAACTTCCCTGAAGTGAGCGCCAATGTGTAGGTTTGCAGCATGTCAGATTACAGGCAGGACCGTTCCGGAGGCTCTTCATTTGGAAGCCGGAGACCACAGCCGCCAAGAGAAAGAGATCAGCTGGTTTATGGCCTTCACGCCATAGAAGAAGCTTTGAAAGCAGGTAAAGAGTTCAATAAAGTGCTTGTCAACAGGCAACTGAGGGGCGAAGGACTGAATGAAATTAAACGTGAATGCCGTCAACGGGGCATTCCGGTTCAAGAAGTGCCAGCTGAAAAGCTCAATGGCATTACACGGGCCAATCACCAAGGCATTATTGCCTTCCTTGCTGCAACTGAGTACATGCCACTGGAAGAAGTGGTGAGTGGCTTGTTCGAGCAAGGAGAAGTACCGCTTTTACTCATTTTAGACAGGCTCACCGATGTTCGAAACTTCGGCGCCATCGCACGTTCAGCCTGGGCTGCAGGGGCACATGCCATTATCATTCCGGCTTATAACTCCGTTCAGGTTACTGCAGACGCCATTAAAACTTCCGCTGGAGCGTTGAACCATTTGCCGGTATGCCGAGTGGGCTCGCTCGACAAAGCGGTAGATTACCTCAGAAACAGCGGTATTCAAGTGATCGCTGCTACTGAAAAAGCAGTAAATCCGTATTTCAACGAAGACTTTACCGGCCCTCTGGCGTTGCTTTTGGGCGCTGAAGACGAAGGCATTCACCCTGATTTACTTCGTAAAGCCGATGTGCTAGCTAAAATCCCAATGCCTGGAAAATTAGATTCCCTGAACGTATCCGTCTCTGCGGGAATTTTGTTGTTTGAAGCAGTCAGACAACGTTTTCAACCTTAGCAATGTCAGGATTCAGGCTAATTTCTACCTACAAACCCACCGGAGACCAGCCGGAAGCCATCAGGTTACTTAGCGATGGTATTCAGGATGGTGAAAAAGCCCAAGTGTTATTGGGGGTTACGGGGTCAGGAAAAACCTTCACTGTCGCGAATGTGGTGGAAAAAGTACAGCGTCCAACGCTGGTACTCACCCATAACAAAACTTTAGTAGCCCAGCTTTATGGTGAATTCAGGCAGTTTTTCCCGGAGAATGCGGTAGAATACTTCGTGAGTTACTACGATTACTACCAGCCTGAAGCCTTCATTCCTACTACCAATACTTATATCGAAAAAGACCTGAGCATCAACCAGGAGATTGAAAAGCTGCGTTTGCGCACAACCTCCTCGCTGATGTCTGGTCGAAGGGATGTGCTGGTAGTTGCCTCGGTGAGCTGCATTTATGGCATGGGCAACCCCAAGGATTACACGGATAAAATCATTCGACTGACCAAAGGCATGTTGCTTAGCAGAAATACTTTACTTCATGCCTTGGTGGATATCCTTTACGCCAGAACCGTAACTGAGTTTAAGCGAGGCACCTTCCGGGTTAAAGGAGAAACCGTCGATATCTTCCTAGCTTACGCAGATTATGCGCTGCGTGTTTCTTTCTATGACGATGAAATCGAAGCACTTACGTTAATTGAGGCCGATTCAGGTAGGAAAATTGAGGAGGTGGACTCCGTCGCTATTTTCCCCGCCAACCTTTACGTTACCCCCAAGGAGCAAATGATTCATACCATCCACCAAATTCAGGATGATATGATGGCACAAGTGGAATACTTCAAGCAAGAAGGAAGGCTGCTGGAAGCCACTCGTTTGCAAGAGCGGGTGAGTTTCGACCTTGAGATGATGCGTGAATTGGGCTATTGCTCCGGCATCGAAAACTATTCCCGCTATTTCGACAAGCGGAAACCCGGCGACCGCCCTTTCTGCTTACTCGACTATTTCCCGGACGATTTCCTCTTGGTGATCGACGAAAGTCATGTGACCATGCCTCAACTAAGAGCCATGTTTGGTGGAGACCGATCACGCAAGCAAACGCTGGTAGAACACGGGTTCCGGTTGCCAGCTGCCATGGATAACAGGCCATTGAAATTTGATGAGTTTGAAGGGCTTATTAACCAAGCGATTTATGTGAGTGCAACCCCTGCAGAGTACGAATTATCCCAAGCCGGTGGTGTGGTAGTGGAACAGGTTATCCGCCCTACTGGCTTGTTAGATCCGCCTATTTTGGTACGCCCTGCTGGAAACCAAGTGGATGACTTGTTGAACGAAGCCGATAAGCGGGTGAAAGCCGGGGACCGAGTATTGGTGACCACGCTCACCAAAAGAATGGCGGAGGAACTCACCAAATTCATGTCTGGTATCGGCCTAAAATGCCGATACATCCACAGCGATGTAGAAACCCTCGAGCGGGTTGAAATCCTTCGGGATTTGCGCCTTGGCAAATTTGATGTGTTGGTTGGGGTCAACTTGCTCCGTGAAGGCTTAGACCTTCCGGAAGTTTCACTGGTAGCCATCCTCGACGCCGACAAAGAAGGTTTCTTGCGTTCCGGGCGTTCTCTTACCCAAACCGCTGGTCGTGCTGCCCGAAATGTGAATGGCTTGGTGATCATGTACGCCGATACCATCACCGACTCGATGCGAGAAACCATCAACGAGACGGAAAGAAGAAGAGCCAAGCAAATGGCTTATAACGAGCTTCACGGCATCACCCCGCAAGGCATTAGAAAGTCGAAGGAAGAAATCATGAAACAAGCTTCCGTGCTCGACATAAGATTCCAAGGGCAAGTGCCGGAGCCGGAAGCTTATATCGAGCCGGATTATACAGAAAGTATGGCCGCAGATCCTGTAACTACCTACTTGAACGCCGACCAGCTCACCAAACTCATTCAGCAGACGCGAAAGAAAATGGAGAAAGCCGCAAAGGAGCTCAACTTTATGGAAGCAGCTCGATTACGAGACGAGATGTTCGAGCTCGAAAAACAAAAAGAGCAGCTTAATCCTTGAGGTGCGCGATGCACTTCAATTCAATAGCGATTGGCGTAGGCAAGCAATTAATCTCTAGTGTGGTGCGGCATGGAGGATTTTCTCCAAAATACTCTGCCCAAAGGCGGTTGTAAGTAGGGAAATCGTCTTTCATATTCGTCAAGAATACGGTTACATCCACCAAGTCGGTCCACTGAGCACCGGAAGCCTCCAGAATCGCACGCACATTTCCAAATACAGAACGGCATTGGATTTCGATGTCGTAAGAGGTGATGTTTCCATTTTCATCCAGTTCTACTCCGGGAATTTTCTTGGTTCCTCGCTCGCGAGGACCTACCCCTGAAAGAAAAAGTAAATTTCCTACCCTGCGTGCGTGAGGGTAAAGTCCCACAGGCTCAGGCGCTTTGTCTGAATTGATGACTGACATGCCCCAAAACTACCGGATTTTTTCTTGAAATTATTTTCCAAGCGCTTGGAAGTATTCCATTCGCCACTATCTTTGCAACCCACAAACGGAGGTGATATAGCTCAGTTGGTAGAGCAAAGGACTGAAAATCCTTGTGTCGTTGGTTCGATTCCGACTATCACCACACCTCCCAAACCGCAGCCCAAAAGCTGCGGTTTTTTTTTGCCTGAACATCCTCAAAAGCCAACCAAAAACCTTCCTTCCTGTTTAGTATATTACATCATGGCCGATTACCGTTTCACCCATTTCGAAGCAGAGCAGGAAGGCGAAAAGCCCTTCGATCGGCTGCTCAAAATTTTCTTGGAACTGCTCACTTATACGTCTGGTGATGTGGCCGAAGCCTTAGATTGGTTCAAGGAGCTCGATCAGGAATACAAGTTGACCAATGAAGACTATTCCATGGAGGACTTCTTGGAAGAGTTGAAACGCAAAGGTTATCTACAGGAAGGCGAGTCAGGTGAAGCTGTGATGACGCCAAAAACGGAACACGCCATTCGCTCACAAGCACTTGAAACCATTTTCGGGAAGCTCAAACGAGGAGGAGCCGGTGAACACCGCACCCACCATGTAGGGCAAGGCCAGGAAGCCTCTGCTGACTTCAGGCCGTGGCAGTTTGGTGATAAAAGTGAACACATCGCCTTTACCGAAGGATTGAAGAATGCCCAGATTCGGATGGGGCCAGACCATTTCAGCTTGTCAGAGCACGATCTGGAAGTGGTCAACTCCGACCATTACACCCAAACAGCCACTGTGCTCATGATCGACATCAGCCACTCCATGATATTGTATGGCGAAGACCGAATCACCCCGGCCAAACGAGTGGCTATGGCCTTGGTTGAATTGGTGCGCAGGCGTTATCCTAAAGATAGCCTCGATATCCTCGTTTTTGGCAATGATGCGTGGCCTATTCAGGCAGAAGAGCTGCCCTATTTACAAGTTGGCCCTTTCCATACCAACACGGTTGCCGGCTTAGAATTGGCCCTCGACCTGCTTCGCAAAAGAAGGCATGCCAATAAGCAAATCTTCATGATTACCGATGGCAAGCCGACTTGTTTGAAAGAAGGCGATGAATATTACAAGAACAGCTTCGGGCTAGACAGAAAAATTACCAACCGATGCCTCGATTTAGCCATGCAGTGCAGAAAACTTCGAATTCCGGTGACCACTTTCATGATTGCCAGCGACCCTTATCTGCAAGAATTCGTGAAGGAGTTTACTGAAGTCAATCAAGGAAGAGCATTTTTCAGCAGCCTTCAAGGCTTAGGCGATATGATTTTTAGGGATTTTGAGCTTAATAAAAGCAAGAGAACCCGTTTCTGACCCTAAATTCGAGGGTGGAAGTGAACGAACCCCTCATTCTTGAAAACGGCCCATTAAAAATTGCTGTTAAACCTCAAGGCGCAGAATTGTGCAGTCTTCAATTGGAAGGACACGAATACTTGTGGCAAGCCAATCCTCACTTTTGGCCCCGTCACGCGCCGCTCTTATTCCCTGTAGTTGGCAAACTAAAAGACGACCAATACGTTTGGAAAGACCGCATCTATCGGATGAAGCAACATGGCTTCGCCCGAGACAAAACATTCAAGTTGATACAGTCGTTACCGGATCGGTTGGTGTTTCAGCTTAAATCGGACGATCAAACCAGGCAGCAATACCCCTTTGAGTTTGAGTTGGAAGTTGAATTCCGATTAAAAGGCAAGCAGCTATGGCAGTTATTTCGGGTGAAAAATTCCGGAGAAGGGCTCATGCCTTTTAGCTTAGGCGCACATCCAGCTTTTGCATTGCCGTTAGACGAAGGACTAAGTCCATGGGATTATTCTATTCGATTTGAGCAAGCAGAGGACTGCGCAGCCTATAAAATCAAAGAAGGACTGCTTACAGAGGAGCCACATTTCCAATTTCGGCAGCAAGCTACCCTAGCACTGAGTTCGCACACTTTTGACCAAGACGCTTTAGTATTTACCCAATTGCGGTCAAAAGTTGTCTCGATTGCTGCAGAACAAGGCAAGAGAGCTGTGATAATGGATTTCAATGGATTTCCAACATTCGCTTTATGGGCCAAACCACAAGCACCCTTTGTTTGCTTGGAGCCTTGGAATGGGCACCATGATCCCCTAACTCACCATGGAGCATGGAAGAACAAACCTGGATTAATTTGGCTACCTGCCAGTGAGACTTGGAAAGCCGCTATTTGCATCACTGTCTTATAAATTCTCTAAATTGTAACTAATGAAACTTGTAAAGGAATTTAAAGAGTTTGCCATGCGTGGCAACGTGGTGGACCTTGCAGTAGGTATCATCATCGGTGCTGAGTTTGGCAAAATTGTTAACTCGGCCGTAAATGATTTACTAATGCCACCACTGGGACAGTTGTTAGGCGGGGTCAACTTCAACGAATTTTACATCGCCTTGGATGGAAAAACCTACGAAACATTAGCGAAAGCCAAGGAAGCCGGAGGTGCAATTCTGGCGTATGGCGCTTTTATCCAATCCATTCTTAACTTCATCATCATTGCAGCAGCCATATTTTTCATGGTGAAACTGATGAATAAAATAAAAAAAGAAGAGAAGCAAGCAGAAGAGGCAACACCTCCGGCGGTACCGGTAGTTACCGAAGAAGCTAAGCTGCTTCAGGAGATTCGTGATCTATTGAAATCCGGCTCGAATAACCGGACTTAACAAACTTAACATTGGCCAGTTTGTCCCTTAAGGCGGGAGCCGGTTTGAAGTTAAGCCGGTAAGTTTCGATGCTTTCCCGGGTAACATGGGCCGGACTCGTTTCGCCTCGACTTTTCAGGGACAGGCAGAGAGACCCTAACCCGCCAATCCGGACTATCTGGCCGTTTTCGAGTGCTTCCGGGATGAAATGTCCTAGTTTTTTGAGCACACTGAACACTTGTTGACTTTTCAAACCGGTGGCAAGTGCAATCTGGGTTGAAAGTCTTCGCATGCTGAGTTCGCCCTGAGACCGTGCAGAAGCATAATACCGGCGTCCAGGTTTGGATCGAAACGGGGTTTTCTTTTCGATCACATTGTAATGAATGGGCATGTTTCAAATTGGTTTAAAGGTTTGTGATTGATTATGAATGTGATTCAAAATTATTTGTCTTGCCCTACTTCAATTCTAAATCTGTATGACCAATTCTCGCAAAAATTGAATCCACATTCCGCCAACTTTCTCATTTTAAGCGACTTTTAACCTTCCAACTTCTATTCTCTCAAATAATGCGACAAAACGACAATAAACTGAGTTTGCTTGATGCGTCCATGATCATCATGGGCTCGATGATTGGCTCTGGAATTTTTATAGTTTCAGCAGGCATGGCCCGTGATTTAGGCTCAGCTGGCGCACTTTTACTCGCCTGGGCGCTCACTGCCGTTATTACCTGGCTTGCAGCACTTAGCTATGGCGAGTTGGCCGCTGCTATGCCAAGAGCCGGTGGTCAGTATGTTTATCTTCGAGAAGCTTTTGGACCACTTACTGGATTCTTGTACGGCTGGACTTTGTTTACCGTCATTCAATCAGGTACTATTGCAGCTGTTGCAGTCGCTTTTGCCCGCTTTTCCGCCGTATTCTGGCCTCAAATTTCTCCAGACCCTATTCTGCCTTTTCTCTCGTCTCAACAACTTCTTGCAATCGCTATAGTGGCCTTACTGAGTGTTTTCAATTTTGGGAAAGTCAAGAATAGCGCTTTACTACAAAACACCTTCACCTTCGGAAAGATTGGCGCACTCCTCTTCATGTTTGGTGCAGGGATTTGGTATGTATTCACTCATGAACCTCAGCACCCCATCAATTGGAATCCTATCCCTGATGGAGTCAATTTTTCTTGGCTTAGCTTACTTGCTGTAGCCATGACAGGCTCACTTTTCTCCGCAGATGCCTGGAACAATATCACGTTTACCGCAGGTGAAATCAGAAAACCCGAACGCAATCTCCCGTTAGCGCTCATCATTGGGACCGGAACTGTTCTCAGTATTTATTTCCTCATCAACTTAATGTACGTGCATGTTTTGCCTTTTGACGCCATCAAAAATGCGCCTTCTGACAGGGTAGGTACTGCATTTTTACACGTTATCCTAGGCGATACCGGCCTTTATCTTATGGCAGGACTCATCATGCTTTCAACCTTTGGCTGCTTGAATGGCATCATTTTATCTTCGGCCCGTGTGTATTTTGCTATGGCAAAGGATGGCTTGTTCTTCAAAAGAGCAGCACAACTCAACAAAAACGAATCGCCTCAATATGCTTTAATCATCCAGATGATTTGGGCTTCTTTACTCACCCTCTCCGGCTCTTATTCAGATTTATTGAACTATGTCATGATGGCTGTACTGCTATTTTATATCATCACCATTTTTGCATTATTCAAACTAAGAAAAACTAAACCGGCCATGGAAAGGCCTTATCGCGCTATTGGATACCCGGTAGTCCCTATTCTCTACATTGTATTAGCCGGCTTCGTATGCCTTTCCCTACTCCTTCTTAAACCTTCTTACACTTGGCCGGGAATTGGAATTGTAGCTGCAGGTGCTCCTGTGTACTTTTGGCTCGTTAGAAAGAAAAAAACAACCTAACAACATGCGTCATCAACCTTTAAACCCTGAACTTTTTATCTACAATAGAAAGAAGTTCACCTCCAAAATTCTCCCTAATAGCATTGCTATTTTCACGGCTTCCCCTCAATATCCAAGAAACGGTGACGCCAACTTACCCTATCGTCCACACTCAGAGCTTTATTGGCTGACAGGAATTCCTCAGGAAGAAACTTGCTTGATTCTATTTCCCGATTGCCCAAACCCTGACCTAAGAGAGATTCTTTTCCTTCGTGAAACCAATGACCATATTGCAGTTTGGGAAGGACACAAATTCACAATGGCAGAAGGTCGCCAGTTGAGCGGCATCAAAAAGGTGATGTGGACTACGTCCTTTGAAAGCATTTTTCGCCAATTGATGAATTATGCTGACCATGTTTACCTCAACACCAATGAAAACGACCGCTCCACCTTCTTCGAGGATGGAGACATTCAATTCGCGAATCGTTGCAAGAAGGAATATCCACTGCATCAGTATCACCGAGCAGCTACTATTCTTAGAGAAGTAAGAAGTGCTAAACATGAAGAGGAAATCAAAACCTTACGACGTGCTATTTCCATCACCGAGCAAGCATTTTATGATGTCCTCAAATTTGTCAAGCCCGGAATTATGGAATACGAAGTAGAAGCCAAGCTTATACACCGCATTATCGCTTCGGGTGGAAATGGCTTCTCTTTCGAACCTATTGTAGCATCCGGTCCATCTGCCTGTGTACTTCACTACATTGAAAACAACAAGCGATGTGAAGATGGACATTTGATGCTATTGGATTTCGGTACCGATTACGGTTATTACGCTGCGGATATGACCCGCTGCTTCCCCATCAACGGGAAGTTCAGTGAACGGCAAAAAGAAGTGTACAACGCGGTCCGAAGTGTGATGAAGCAAGCGGTTAAGTTGCTACACACCGGAAATAGTTTGAATGATTATAACAGTCAAGCTGCTTTAATCATGGAAGCGGAACTACTCAAACTCGGATTAATCACTCAGGAAGATATCAGGAATCAAAATCCTGAATGGCCGGCCTACAAAAAGTACTTCATGCATGGAACAGGTCACTTTCTGGGAATCGACACTCATGACATAGGACGCCGGTATGAAAAGCTTCCTGAAGGAGCTGTAATCACCCTCGAGCCGGGAATTTATATTCCAGAAGAAGGAATTGGAATCAGAATTGAGAACGACATACTCGTTACAGCCAATGGTCCGGTGGATTTAATGGAAGGTGTAGCCATTGAAGTGGAAGAGATTGAATCTATCATGTTAGCTCGATAAAATGAAAATACCCGGGACAACTCAATGCTCCGGGTATTTTTTCTCCAATAAAAAAGCCCACTTTGGTGGGCTTTTTTATTTACTGCCTGAATTCTTATTAGCGCTTGCTTTTCACTTTAGCGCCTTTTCCTTTAGGGCTACCAACACGAACCATGGCACATCTGAAACCTAAGTCATCAGAACTTTCAGTTTCATCCATGAAACGGCGGGTACCTGGACTCAACCAATACATCAAATCTCTCCATGAACCGCCTTTGTATACACGAGAACTGTTGGAGATTAAAGTATTCTTTTCGTTGTACATACTCAAAGAATCGAGGTGATCCATCACATTCGGATTAGAATAACGCTTATTGTCGAGTTCTTTAACCAAACGACCAACGCTATCTTTTGACATAGCACCATCAGCATCCTTCTTAACAACTTCGTACTTGTTACCACGGAAAGTGTTGAAGTCTTCAGCATCTTGGAAAGAAAGCGGACGATACAAATCAAGCACCCATTCATTGACGTTACCAGCCATGTTGTACAAACCGTAGTCATTAGGTGGATAAGAGTAGATTTCAGCAGTAGGTGCGGCATTGTCATTCAACTTACCAGCAACACCCATGTAGTCACCACGACCTCTTTTGAAGTTAGCGACGATATCACCTTGTTGTTTGCCACGTTTCGGGTTACGAGCAGAATGTCCGTTCCAAGGATACATTTTGCGATCAGAAACGTTTTCACCAGCAGCGTTGCCAATTAAGCCGATAGCGGCGTATTCCCATTCAGCTTCAGTTGGAAGGCGATAAGCAGGAAGGGTAATACCATCTTCTCTCATGACTTTACGATTCTTCTGACCAGGTGCATAGCTTTTAGGCTGCTTTTTGGTCTGAGGTTCGTAGAGGCCTGCGTAGTAAGAGTCGGTGTTGAAGTTTTCCTGACCTTGTTGGTTAGGATTTTTCTTGATATATCCTTTTTTAGCGAGGATTTCTTCGTTCACACGGTCTGTTCTCCAGATGCAGTACTCATTGGCTTGTTTCCAGTTAACCCCTACAACCGGGTAGAAATTATAAGCTGGATGGCGATAATAATTTTCAACCAAAGGTTCATTGAAGGCAAGCTCACGTCGCCAAACAGTAGTGTCGGGCACAGCAGCTTGAACTACTTCCGGGTTACTTTGACCAAAAACGAGGGAGAGCCAATACACGTATTCACGGTAATGGACATTAGCGACCTCGGTTTCGTCCATGTAAAAAGAAGCAATAGTAACGCGGCGGGGGATGTTATCCTGCTCAAACGTAACATTTTGCTCGGTGTTACCCATGGTAAAGGTACCACCTTCAATAAGCACCAAACCAGGACCGGTTTGCTGCTCCTTGTACTTTTTAACTTCAAAGCCGCCATTTTTCTTATTGTTATAAGCTTGGCCGGTCTTAGATGATTTTTTGACGTTTGGCTTCTTACCGGACTTGCTGCAAGAAGCAACCAGGAGTCCGGAGACCAATAACATCGAAAGGATGATGCGTGAGCGGTTCATTACCCTGTTTAAAATATTTGAAATTGGAAACGCGAATTAAGTATTAATATTAGAAAGTGGGGCATTTAATTTTTGCCATTTTTCTACCTCTGCTACGAACTACCTCCTCGAAAGCTAGGCCAAGGGAAAATTCATGAGATCCTCTGGCCGCTTGATTAAGCGCTGAGAAGATGACATCGTAGCTGTAACCGAAGCGGAATACGCCTGTTTGAACCCCTACCAGTGCAATCAACGAACCTTCAGTAGTGCGATACCAAAGACCACCCACTAGTGGACCACGCTGCGCATACATACCTAAGTTAAGCTGTTGGCTTTCTCCTTGACGCTGATAGATGATGTTAGGAGAAATGGTGAGTCCTGGTTTACGGAAATTACCTTTTACCGCCTCGATGTTCATACCCGCATGAACCGTGTACTTCATGAAGAGCGGAGAATCACCACCTGGCAACAGCGATTGGTTAGGCTGAGTGAGGTGATGAAGCGCTATACCCACATAGTATTTTTCACTGTAGAGCATTGTTCCTGCAGAGAAATCATACATGAGTCGATTGGTTTGACCATTGTTTGGGAAGTTAATCAATTCCTGAGAAACAGGACGAGCAATTCCGAAACGAGGGTCAAGCTGATCCTCAAACACAAATTGATTCCAGTTCAAAGTTTTTTGTGACAACGAAAACTGGAAGCCTGTTTTGAGGTATAGTTTTCTGTTGATTTTTAAACTGTTGGAATACATCATACTCGCGCCTTGGTGGGTGTAAACATCGCCACCTGACTGATCGCGAAATGCTTGAAAGCCAAGGCCACCACTAAGTGCATCGAAATTTTGGTCATATGAGACCATATACGTGCTGAAGTTGCCGGCAAGATTGCTGTATTGATTGCGGTAGTTCGCCATAATACGAGCACCACCATTAGATCCTGCCATTGCAGGATTCAGATACAATGGGTTGGCATAAAATTGCGAGAACATTGGGTCTTGTGCAGACGCAATACCGCTGGCCGAAACGACCAATAAAACCGTGAGTAGCTTTTTGAGCATCAAAGCAGAATTTGAGCTGTAAATTTTGGGAAGAAAATTCAATGCGGCAAAATAAAAGGTTTTCAATTTTTGTTTCACTATCGGTTTTAACTTCTATTGACAGAAACTCGAGGCATCTTTGTAACACATGGGTAAACGTAAACTTCTCTTCCTGATTGTATGGCTCTCAACATTCTTTGTAGCCGCACAACAAACAGATAATCAATTGATTACTTTCATTCCTACTTGGAAAGGTGTTAAGTCAATTGCCTTGACCGACGAGGTAAAAGTAGTCAGAATTATGGCAGATGAAGCCTTGTATGAAGGAAATTTAAGGCAAATCCCTCACTTTCTCATACCCCTACCTGATGGGTACACGGCACAAAATATTTCGACCAGTTACGATTTTTTATCCGGTTCGGAGTCTAATTTACTATCAAGCATGACCCTCGAAGCGGGAGATTATTGGAAAATTCTTGATCAAGGCTCCAATAAGGCCATTCGAATCAAAGGGATAATCAGAGAGAATGGAAGCCTGAAAAAATTAACTTCCATTCGTTACCAGCTAACACAATTGCCTCAGGCTCGAACCAGTTCATCCGCCGGGTTACAATTTCCTAACCGCTCTGTTTTATCCAGTGGCACTTGGTATAAACTAGCTGTGAATCAGTCAGGGATGTACAGAATTGACCAGACCTTACTCAACCAAATGGGCATTTCTGCCTCCAGCATAGACCCACGTCAAATTCGGATTTTCAGTAATAAAGGTGGAATGCTGGCAGGCCCTAACCTTTCAAACCGGATTTCAGACTTAGTAGAACTGCCCATTTTCGTAACAGGCGAAAGCGACGGAAGATTCGATGCAGATGATCGCGTGATTTTTTACGCGGAAGGTCCTCATCAATGGAAACTGGTTAATGGCAAATTCCAACACGATCTTAACTTGTACGATGATCGTCATTATGTATTTCTCACCATCGGCCCCGGCAACGGCCTTAGGATAACCAGTAAAGCGCCTGTTAGCGCACCCGGTAGCTTAGACATTACCACTTTTGACGACTACCAATTTTGGGAAAAAGAAGAGAGAAATTTTCTCAAGAGTGGCAGAAAATGGTACGGAGAAGAATTTGACCTCCAATTGAGCAGAAATTACAGCTTCAATTTCCCTAACCGAAACACCGCCATTCCGGTTACGCTCACGGCAGCCTTAGTAGCGAGGAGTTACGGATTCTCGAGTTCATTCACCCTTGATTTTGGAAATGGACAACCACAAACTGTGACACTGCCAGGATTACTCTCAGGCCCATACGCCAATGTTGGTGCTGAATCAAGCACCAGCTTTACTTTCAATCCTTCAGGAGACGGAGTCAATCTTAATCTACGCTTCAATAAAAATGCAACTACCTCCATAGGTTGGTTAGATTTTCTTGAAGTTCAAGCGAGTAGAAACCTCCAACCTGTAGGGAACCAAATGTTATTCAGGAGTATTGAAGCACTCAATCAAGACATCGTTCGATTTAAAATTGAAGATGCTTCCAATGGTTACAACGTTTGGGAAGTAACGCATCCGTGGGCCATAGCTGCTATGAACACCAGTACAAACGGCTCACAACTCAGCTTTACCGACAGTGGCCGAGTACTGAGAGAATACCTCATTTGGAAAGGAACCGATTTTGCAAGGCCCGATTATGTAGGCAGGTTACAAAATCAGGACTTACATGGTATCGCTCAGGCTGATTATGTGATTGTAGGTCCTTCCGCCTTTTTACCGGCAATGAATCGGTTGGCAGAAATACACCGAAGGAAAAATGGCCTCACTGTATCGGTTGCTACCACTGAAGCCATCTACAATGAATTTTCCAGTGGCCGTCAGGATCTTACAGCAATTCGAGACTTTATGCGAGTACTTTGGAAAAAGCAAAGTTCTCCCGCTACTCGACCAAAAAATCTCTTGCTGATGGGAAGAGCCTCTTATGATTTTAAAGACCGAGTAAAAAACAATACCAACTTTGTTCCCGGCTTTCAAAGTGAAAACTCTTTAGCTCCGTTAGCCACCTATTGCTCTGATGCCTACTTAGGTTTTATGGACGATTCAGAAGGTTTTTATGACAATCAAGCCTTTGAGCAAATTGACATAGGAATTGGACGACTTCCGGTAACCAGTCTGCAAATGGCAGAGCAAATGGTAGATAAAACCGATCGTTATCTCTCAGGTGCCAGCCAAACTGATGCTCGAAACATGGTGACCATGATTGCCGATGACGGAGATGGCAACTTACACCTTGACCAAACTGAGAGCATCTCTTCTTTGATAAGGTTGCGTAATCCTGCTTTAAACTTGGAAAAAGTCTATCTCGACGCTTACAACCTACAGTCATTACCAGGAGGTAATCGCTATCCGGCTGTAAATGCTGCCATCAATTCCAGGATGAGCAATGGTGCCTTATTGGTGAATTATATAGGCCATGGTGGGGTCAACGGCTGGGCCGATGAGCGAGTATTAACCATCCCTGATATCAACTCTTGGCAAAGCCCCTATGGCATGCCCTTGTTTGTAACCGCAACTTGTGAATTTAGCCGATTTGATGAGGCCGAACGGCTTTCTGCTGGCGAACTTGTTCTACTCAACTCGAATGGAGGTGCTATAGGTTTACTCACTACCAGCAGGGTTACCTTCTCTGGCGACAACTTCGCTTTGAGCTCTCATTTATTCAACAATGTCATGTTTCAACGTGAAACCGACGGTAGCGGACTTAGTTTTGGTGAGATTTTCAGACGTACGGTCAATGTTTCGCTCTATTCCACCAACACCAGAAACTTTACTCTACTTGGAGACCCTGCCTTGAAATTGCCACTTCCCTCCAATCAATCGCTGGCTTTAAAGTTGAACAACGTAACCATTGGACCCGCTGCTGACACTTTAAAAGCCCTTTCTAAGGTGACCATCACAGGAGAAATCAGAACCGGCACAGGTTCACTCATTCAAGATTTCAATGGAATAATTTACCCAACAGTTTTTGATAAAAGAACCAGCACTCGAACACTAGGCAACTCAAGAGAAAGCATTCCTACCGTTTTCTCAGATCAAACCAGCATCTTGTTCAAGGGTAGAGCCAGCGTTGCCAATGGCCTTTATAGTTTTAGCTTCATCGTACCGAAAGACATTGCCTATAATTTTGGTTACGGACGGGTAAGTTTATACGCCTCAGAATCTAACGGACGAGAAGCCAATGGATTCAACGACAGCATCATGGTGGGAGGAGCGGCCACTTCCTTCGTCGCTGACAATACAGGGCCACAAATCAGGCTTTATTTAAACGACAATAAGTTTGTATCTGGAGGATTGGTCAATGACCAACCAACGCTATTAGCCCGATTGAATGATAGCTCAGGCATCAACACCGTTGGCAATGGCATCGGACATGAGATTACCGCCATCATCAACCAAAACACCAACCAGCCTATCAACCTGAACCGCTTTTACCAATCAAAGTTGGATGATTTCCGTGAAGGAGAAATTCGCTACCCACTAAGCAAGTTGGATCCAGGCACCTATACCCTTCGTTTGAAGGCATGGGATGTTTACAACAACTCTTCTGAAGAACAAATCGAATTTGTAGTAGCAGACGGACAACAGTTGAAGATTAAAAATTTGTTGAATTATCCTAATCCTTTCACCTCCCAAACGCGTTTTCATTTCGACCATAACCGCCCCGGAGTTCCGATGGAAGCCACACTTCGCATTCACTCCGTAAGCGGACAATTGGTTAAAAGCATGAAAATGACCCTACAGAGTGCCGGAACCCATGATGACTCCTTCCAATGGGACGGATTCGATGAATTTGGCGACCGCCTCGGACGTGGTGTATATTTTTACACCATACACTTACAATCTTCCGACGGACAAAGCGTTCAAGCCAGACAAAAATTGGTCCTCTTGAAATAAAGAGGGCCGTTATGTTATATTTACCCCGTTAACAGCCCTTTTACATGACGAATTCCTTCCGAAAGTTATTCCTAGGCCTTGCCGGAGCTACTGTTTTGGCAGCAACATCCACACAGGCACAAATCAATCCGGGAGATTTAGGTGGTGGCAATCGCCTCAATACCATTACAACCGCAGTCCCTTTTCTTATGATATCGCCTGACGCACGCTCAGGTGCTATGGGAGATGTGGGTGTAGCCACCAGCCCTGATGCTTTTTCCATTCATTGGAATGCAGCCAAATTGGCTTTTCTCGAAGAAAAAACAGGATTTTCGGCGTCTTATACCCCTTGGTTAAGAAACCTAGTTCCTGATATCAACTTGCTATACGCTACCTTCAATTACAAACTGGATAAACTCCAGTCGTTCGGTTTGGCGTTGAAATATTTTTCATTAGGAGATATCAACTTCACCGACATGAACGGAACCAACATTGGCCGTTTCAACCCCAATGAATTCTCCATTGACGGCGCTTACAGCCGAAAATTGAGCGATAACTTTTCGGTAGGTATTGCCATGCGATACATCTACAGCAATCTCGCAGGTGGCTTAGACCCCAATATGCAGACCACCGCAGGTACTGGTTTCGCCGGCGATATTTCGGCTTACTATCGTAAAGACATCAAACTCTTTAAAGTACCTTTTGAATGGAGCTGGGGAGCCAACATTTCCAATATTGGTAACAAAATTCGCTATACCCAAAGTGGCCAAGCCAACTTTATTCCCGCTAACCTACGCTTAGGAACAGGACTGAAGTATGATATTGACAAGTACAATGCCTTCTCACTCTTCCTCGAGTTCAACAAGTTGCTGGTGCCCACCAACCCAATCTACGCACGCGACGCTACCGGCAGATTCATCTACGACAATCAGAACAATCTCGTAGTAGAGCGCGGCGAAAATCCCAATGACAAATCTGTCATCGAAGGAGCCCTCAGCTCCTTTACAGATGCACCAGATGGATTCAAAGAAGAACTTCGCGAAATCAACACTTCCGTTGGAGCGGAGTATTTGTACAATAAGATGTTTGCGGTACGTGCGGGCTACTTTTACGAACACCCAACTAAGGGAGGTCGCCAGTATGTAACCTTTGGAGCCGGAGTAAAATTCAACTCTTTCCAACTACACCTTTCTTACTTATTCCCAACTTTCCAATTGCAGCGCAGTCCACTCGAAAATACCCTTCGCTTTTCCTTGCAGTTTGACTTGGGCGCATTCAAATCCAACAGCAACTCTTCCACTCCATCCGGAGGAAGTACACCTTCACAGTTTTAAGCCTTGGCCGGAGCTCCATTCAGAATCGGTTACGGATTCGATGTCCATCAGCTTGCTGAAGGACGCGAATTCTGGTTAGGCGGAATTAAATTTGAGCATCCGAGCGGTCCTTTGGGACACTCGGATGCTGACGTTTTACTCCATGCCATTTGCGATGCGCTACTAGGCGCCCTTGCATTAGGCGACATTGGTCAGCATTTTCCTGATACCGACGCCACCTTCAAAAACATCGATAGTAAAATCTTGTTGAAGCAAGTGACTGCCCTAATTCGCCAAAACGGCTATGAAATAGGAAACATCGATGCAACTATCATTTTAGAAAGCCCCAAAGTCATGAAACGAGCTGTAGAAATGCGGGAAACAATCGCGGATTGCATGGGCGTAACCCCGGAACAGATCAGTTTGAAAGCCACAACCTCTGAAAAAATGGGCTACATCGGACGCAAGGAAGGTCTTGCGGCACACGCCGTGGCTCTCGTTTATCAACCATAGTTATGCAGAAACCTCTCCTTTGGGCTACTTGCCTTGCACTCAGCTTGGGAAGTTGCGTGAGTAAAAAAAAGTTCGACAGCTTAACTGAGGAAAAAAATAGCCTCGCTAAGGACAACCAAAAGCTACTCGACCGAATCGATAGCCTTGGCTTTCAGTCGATGGACTTGAAATCGCAATTAGAGTTAAGCCGAAAAATGGCAGAAGCTCTGCGAAAAGACAGCATCGAATGTGCGGAGCAGATTGTGCAACTGAAGAAAAACAACAAGGAGCAGTCCGCTAAAATGGCTGAGTTAGTGCGTAGTAGTGAAAATAGTTTAGCAGCCAATCAAAGCGAAAATGCTCGATTGGCGGCAAGACTCAGAACTACAGAGTTGCAGCTGGAACAAAAAGCAAAAAACTTAACTGAACGTGAAGCTGAAACTTCTCGCCTTGCCCAGGAATTAAGTGCCACCCGCAAGGATTTGGAGGCAAGAGAGAAAAAACTGAAAGAGCTGGAAAGTGTGCTGAGCCGCAAAGACTCGGTTGTTAACGCGCTTCAGCGAACGGTTACCCGAGCACTCAACGGCTTCACAGGCTCCGGCTTGAACGTAACCAAGAAAAATGGTAAGATTTACGTTTCACTTTCAGAGCAGTTGCTCTTCGCTTCCGGAAGCCGACAAGTAGAAACTCGCGGTAAACAAGCGCTCAAAGAACTCGCTAAGGTACTGGAAAACAACCCTGATATCAACGTAATGGTAGAAGGCCATACCGATGATGTAGGAGAAACCTACTACAACTGGGATTTGAGTGTGGAACGCGCAACCAGCATCGTGCGAATTCTTACTGAAGGAACTAAAATCGATCCTTTGAGGATTACCGCAGCGGGTAGAGGCAAATACAGCCCTATTGATCCAGCCAAAACACCGGAAGCCCGCTCAAGAAACAGGCGTACTGAGATTATCCTAACACCCAAACTTGACGACCTATTCAGCATCATCGAATCGAACTGATATGCGTGCTTTGACTCTTATCGTCCGAATCTTTGTAGGACTTCTCTTCATTGTTTCCGGTTTTGTAAAGATTAACGACCCACTCGGATTTGGTTTCAAACTCGAAGAATATTGGGAAGTATTTGGAATGCCTTGGCTCGGCCCTTATTCTACCGCAATGGCCTGGTCCGTCTGTTTGGCAGAAATCGCGCTCGGTATCGCCTTGCTGACCGGATATTTAAAGAAAACTACCCTCTGGCTCTTGAGCCTGATGATCGTTTTCTTCACCTTCCTCACTTTTTACTCCGCTTGGTTCAACAAAGTTACCGACTGCGGCTGCTTTGGGGATGCGCTCAAGCTAACTCCTTGGCAGAGCTTCACCAAAGACGTCGTTTTATGCGTACTGATTGGCCTTTTATGGATGGGAGAACAACACCTCAAGCCCTGGGGCAAAAACCCCGGAAAGCCGGTCTGGTGGTTGAGTCTTTTCTTCGGACTCTACGGATGCTGGAGCTTGTACGACCTTCCTCTCATCGACTTCACAGCCTATAAAAAAGGCAACAACATCCCGGAGTTGATGAAAATCCCTGAAGGAGCACCTTTGGATAGCTTCTCAACCATGTTGGTGTATGAGAAAAACGGACAGGAGCAAGAATTCACCATGGACAACTACCCGGCTGAAGACAGCACCTGGAAATGGAAAGACACCCGCAATGTGTTAGTTCGCAAAGGGTATGTCCCTCCTATTCATGATTTTACCATCGATGATTTGGATGGAAATGCCTACACGGAAGATTTTTTAGTGGCAGAAAACGCTTTGATTGTAGTCTGCAGAAAATTGCAGCAAACTGACCTCGCACCATTGCAAGCTATGAATGCACTTTTGCCTTGGGCTGATAGCAAAGGCATCAAAATCGCGGTAGTCAGTGGTTCTGTAAAAGAGGAAGTGCTAGCGTTCAAAAAGAAGAACCAGCTACAACTTCCATTTTACGTGATGGATGGCACTACCATGAAAACCATGGTGAGGTCGAATCCAGGGCTATTAATGTTACGCAAAGGCGTCATTGTAGGAAAATGGTCTGAAAACCGCTGGCCATCTCAAACCGACATTGAAGCCTTGATGCAGCCCTAAAACGATGCCCCTTTTCCTGGTTGGAATGCCGGGCAGTGGTAAAACCACCGTGGCCGGTTTATTATCAAAAGCATTAGGCTGGCCTGTAAACGCTTCAGATTCCGCCATTGAAGCGCAGGAAGGTTTACCTATTCCTGAGATTTTCGCTACTTATGGTGAAGGTTATTTCAGGCAACAGGAAGCAGATTGGTTCTATCGACTTCCTCAATGGGGCAATTACATCGCGGATACGGGAGGAGGACTTCCTTGTCATCATCATTTGATGCTTGGCATCCGAACTATGGGGCCTTCCGTTTACCTCGAAGCCAGCCCTGCGGTTTTGTTACAAAGGCTCAACCAACGCGGCCACTGGCCCGCTTCGGTAGGAGAAGAGCGCTTACCTGAATTAGAAACTTTGCTTGAAACCAGGAAGCCCTTCTATCGCCTCGCCGACTTAGTCATTCCCTGCGACAACCTTACTCCGGAAGCCGTTGCCCACGAAATCATCCGTTACTTTGAGTTATCATGAACATCGGGCAGGACATTAACAAGGCCGCTACTTTGTTGGAAGGCGGCGGTTTGGTGGCAATTCCTACTGAAACCGTTTATGGACTCGCTGCCAATGCCTTGAATGAAGACGCCGTTAGCGAAATCTTTCGGGTAAAAAACCGACCACAATTCGATCCACTAATTGTACATATTCCTCACTTTTCGGCTTTAGAACGCTACGCAGCGCTACCTCCGGAAAATGACCTCCGTCTCTTGACGCATTTCTGGCCTGGTCCGCTCACTTATCTTTCTCCTAAGAAATCCATTATTCCAGATTTGGTGACCTCCGGCAGCCCGTTAGTGGCTATTAGAGTGCCGAAACAGCCCCTCACTTTGGCATTGCTACAACAGTTAGACTTTCCGCTTGCGGCACCGAGTGCTAATCCCTTCGGCTATGTGAGTCCTACCACTGCTCAGCATGTGGCCAACCAACTAGGCGATCAGATTCCCTACATCCTCGACGGGGGCGCCGCTGAAGTTGGTATTGAAAGTACCATTTTGGGAAGAGTCAATAATCGGTTGGTGGTGTATCGGCTAGGAGGAGTTAGTCTTGAAGAGATTGAGGACATCAGCCAAGAGAAAATTGCGGAGGTAAGAAGATCAAGCAGTAAGCCAGATGCGCCGGGTATGCTAAGCCTGCATTATTCTCCTCATTGTAAACTTGCACTTCTTGATGCAAATCAGTCGATTGCTGATTTAACTATTGTACCTGATGTGTGGCTGGGATTTGGCGAAGTACCTCAAGAATTACCTTCTTCTACCCCTATATTTTGGCTATCTGCCTCAGGAGATGTGATGGAAGCCGCGAGAAATGTATTCAAAGTTTTACGCCAGCTCGACGAGCATAACATCAAGAGGGCTGCTGTACGCTTATTGCCGGAAATCGGCTTGGGTAGAGCCGTCAACGACCGCCTTCTCAGGGCAGCCGCTCGCTAATGGCTGACTTTTTTCAATTCTACCTACCCGTTTAATAAGCTATGTCAGTCGGAAGGAAGTAAGAATAAAAAACAGCTTACCGATTTTTTTATTTATGCTCACATTCCAGCCAACCATTCCATAGCAATAAGGCTTGATAGTTTCATCTAGCACGCTTTCAAACGCCAAAGCCCCCAGAAACAGGTTGGTCTGAGGGCTTTGGTGTTTTTAGGACGAAGTCCTAAACCTTTAGTGCTTTCTAAGGAAGCATCAGTTTTAGCACTTGATAGCCGGAGCCGGCTTGGTTGATGCGAAGCAAATACACCCCTTTGAAACGGGAATCGAGGGTGATGGAACTGTTGCCTTTTTCCAAGGTGTAAGCCGCCACTTCCCTACCCTGCATATCGAGGAGTGTGGCTGGCTGATTTTGCTCCAAAGTAAAATGTACGCGGTGGGTTCCTGCTTCATGCCAAAGTTTATTCTGCCAGTCAGCTTCTGAAACATTGACCGGCCAAAGTCGGGCAATATCTCGGTAGGTAACCCTGTTGGCCACAAAGTTGGCACCTTGTTGCGTGCCTTGAACTTCTAACAACGGAAGCTTCTGTCCATTGGTCAGCCAACGAATTTCCTGGCGATTATTCGGAAAGCCAAAGGAAAAGGGTACTGGTTGACTAATGGTTAAGCTGTCATTTGAAATGATAGAGCTCGTCACGCGAATGCAGGGATAAGTGCCATAAGGCGTGGTGATATTTCCCCAGCCATCCACCCTGTTGATCCGATAACCTTTACTTTTAAAAGTCCCAAGGGTAGGGATGTTGAGTGAAACAGCGAATGTGGTGCTGTCAAAATCGTTGTATGCGAGCGGGAAAGTGTATTGCTCATCGGGATCAGAGTAATCTGCTGCAAGAGGAATCCCATTGACTGAGACGCCTAAGCCTTCAGCCGTGAACTTTTGAGCCGTTCTTCGGTAAAAATTATAGACATTTTTGAAAGAAAACGCTCCAAAACCACCCAAAGAGTCTGCGATTTTATTGCCGTAAGTATTCAGGAAATAGAACCCGTATGGGGTGGAAAGGGAGCTCACATACCTCACCACTTCTTGAGAGCCGGCTTGAAGCGTACTAAAGTCCCAATTTGTGTTCGCACCGGTTTGGTTGAAGTTCAAACTGTTAGCCAGAGGCGTAGCCACACTAATCCGAATGGTATCATTAACAACCGGCATATCTGCCTGAGTAATGGTGATTTGCGCCTTTAACCCGGCAAGACTAATCAGCATCATCCATCCTGCCGCGAACAATTTTTTCATTTCCTTAACCTTATTGAATAGGGAAGATAAGCAATATCCCCCGCTAATAGTGCTATTTTCAGCCTGTAAACAATATGATAAAACGCCTCTTTACCTTATTGGCATTTTTGCCGATGGTTCTATCCTGTTCAGCCTCAGACAGCACCAAAGTTGCGGGAATACTCGCACCGGAGGAGCATCACAGGCAGGTGGCCATGCTTACTGCCCAAATTCTGAAAAGTAATCATTATGCCAAACCTTCTTTCAATGACAGCTTATCCTCCCATGTATGGGCGGAATTTCTGAAAAATGTAGATTTCGCCAAGGCTTTCTTGCTGAAAGAAGACGTTGACAAGTTCGCGAAATACCGTTATGAACTGGACGATATGCTTCAGCAAGGCGATAATCAAGCGGCTTTCGAACTTTACAATACTTATGTGAATCGCAGCCTTGATCGCATTCAGAAGGTTTACACTTTGTTGAAAGATTCATTCAATTACGACAGAATCGACTCTTTCCAAGTGAACAGAGAGAAAGCGCCTTGGTTCGCCAATATGAGTGAAGCCGATGCTTACTGGAAGCGGAGAATCATGTATGAATGCTTGACGTATCAAGTCAATGGTACAGACTGGAAATCTGCTTCAAGCAACATTGAAAAGCGCTATAAAAACTACGAGAAGCAGCTGCGTAAGATTAAAAGTCAAGACGTATTTGACGTTTGGATGAACTCTTTCACCGAAGTGGTAGATCCCCACACCGCCTACATGTCGCCACGCCGCAGCGAAGACTTCAACATCAACATGAGTCTTTCCTTAGAGGGCATTGGCGCAACCTTACAAACCGACAACGACTACACCGTCATTCGGGATTTGGTAAAAGGTGGCCCGGCAGAAAAAAGTAAGCAACTCAAAATAGGAGACCGCATTGTAGCCGTTGGACAAGGCGATGAGGGCGATTTCCTGGATGTGGTGGGTTGGCGAATTGATGATGTGATTCAGCACATCCGAGGAAAACGCAATACCATAGTAAGGCTAAGCATTTTGCCTGCTGATGAAACCAACGCCTCAAAAACCCGCGTGGTTAAACTTGTTCGTGATAAGATTAAATTAGAAGAGCAAGCGGCTAAAGGAGAAGTGCAGGAATACAAAAAAGGTCGAAAAACCTACAAGTTGGGCGTTATCAAACTGCCGACCTTCTACCTTGACTTTGCCGGCATGAACCGCGGCGATAAAGACTACAAAAGCACTACTTCTGACGTTCGCAAATTGTTGGATGGATTCAAAAACCAAAAAGTTGATGCTGTAATTGTGGACTTGAGAAACAATGGCGGCGGTTCTTTGCTGGAAGCAGTTCAAATGACCGGCTTATTTATTGATAAAGGACCGGTGGTTCAGGTAAGAAACACCGACGGAAGTACCTCAGTAGAAGCTGATCAAACCTCTGGAGCCAGCTGGACCGGACCATTAGCCGTGATGGTCAATCGATTTAGTGCTTCAGCCAGCGAAATATTTGCAGCTGCCATCCAGGATTACCGTCGTGGTATTGTCATCGGTGAGAACACCTTCGGAAAAGGGACTGTTCAGAACCTGTTGAACATGGATCAGTTTGTGAGCAATGGAAAAGGCGGACAGCTTAAGCTCACCATCGCGAAATTCTACCGCATTGATGGGGGCAGCACCCAGCTCAAAGGCGTGAAACCCGATGTGGAAATTGCCGGCATGTTCGACGAAAGCATTTATGGTGAAGCCGCAAGCCCTTATGCCCTGAAGTGGGACAAAATCCAAGCAGCAGCTTATTCTACCACCAGAGATGTGGACGCTTCTATGGTTCAAGAACTTATAAAAGGTCAAAAAGAACGCGCTTCCAAAGATTTGGCATACGTAAACCTTCAAGAAGAAATTGACGAAAGCAGAGCCAACCGCAACAAAGCCTTCGTAACCCTCAATAAAGGACTGATGAAGGAAGAAAATGAAGCGGCGGAAGCAAGGAAAAAAGCACGTAAAGCCCGCATTGGCGAGGTTGAGCCTGCTGACAAGGAGAAAAAAGAGAAAAAAACTGATGAAGACGCTGAAGAAGTTCCTTTGTACGAAAAATCTGACCTTTACTTCAAAGCCAGCCGCGATATTGTGGTTGAACTACTACAGAAAAAATCTTAATTCATAATCGATGTCACAGTCTGATCCTATCTGGCACCTTCTGGGCCTCCGTTACAAATCTCACCCTTGGCATGGTGTTTCTCCAGGTGATAACCTTCCGGAGGAAGTTACTTCTTTCATAGAAATTGTACCTTCTGACACCATCAAATACGAAATCGACAAAACCACCGGTTATCTGATGATTGACCGGCCTCAAAAATTCTCCAACATCATCCCAGCGTTGTATGGGTTTGTTCCAAAAACTTACTGCGCAGAATCGGTTGCTTCCTTTTGTATGGAGAAGACCGGCCTTTCGGACATTAAAGGCGATGGTGATCCGTTGGATATCTGCGTACTCACCGAACGCATCGTGTCGCATGGCGATATATTGGTATCTGCTGTGCCTATTGGTGGCTTCCGAATGATTGACTCCGGCGAAGCTGACGATAAAATTATTGCGGTGTTGAAAGGCGATTCTTTGTACGAGCAATACAAGGATGTGAGCGAGGTACCTTCGGCGGTGATTAAACGGTTAGAGCACTACTTCCTCACCTACAAGCAAAAACCGGGAGAGGCAGTGAAAAAGATTGAAATCACGCATACTTACGGCAGAGAAGAGGCCTATGAGGTAATCCGGAGGTCAATTGCTGACTACGACAAACGCTTCGGACATTTGGAGCAGTTGCTATCAGCGGCGTTACGTGGGTAATAGTTCTCGTTGCATACCAACAAAAAAGGGCCTTACGGCCCTTTTTTGTTGGGCGGAGCTGCTGATGAGCCACATGCGTGAGGGACCCGTGGGCGCGCTTGCGCGGTGTGGCAGGGCGGCCGGTAATGGTTAGTGATGAATGACTAAAGATGAATGCCGAAAAGCTGGTGACGCCGCCCTGACGCACGGAACCCCAACGGCGGCCCGACCCCGGCCACGAAGCTGTTTTGTTGACTCGGAGTTGCGCCGTAGGGAATGCAAAGACTGGCCGGGGGCACGCCCAAAAAAAAGGAAGCATCAACCTGAGGCTCATGCTTCCTTAATTGTTTTCAGAAAAAGGCTGTTTAACGGCGTAAATGGAAGGGAGAAATAGGCTTGTTTAAGGAACCACTACCAAACTTTGGCGGGTAAATGCCTGTCCTTGTTTTAGAATCACCTGATAAATGCCGGGAGCCATTTCCGGGAGGCTGGTAATTCCGATGCCGGAATCTTCGTCCATGGCATAAAAGGTATTGGACCAAATCACCCTTCCCTGCATGTCCATAACGGAAGCTAAGAGCGGCGCTTGCGTTAATGTTCCTTTTTCAAAAGACATACTCACCGGCTGATGTGCTTTTACGGGGTTCGGATATAGTTTAAATCCGCCTAAGGTGAGGCTGCTTACGCCCACTGTACTGCCCAAAACGAAGCAGTTGGTGTCGTTGGCGGCGTTGGAATCGGCAGGCATGTTGGCCCAAACACAGAAATTAGAACCGGAAGGCAGTCCGATGGGGCTAAGTGGCACATTGAAAGTGAAAAGCAAAGAGTCGCCCGGGTTAATGGGGTTTCCAGTATAAATCTGGGTGACCGGATTTCGAGCGCCGGCCCGGTAACCGATGGTAAAGCCGGAAGCTTGGGTATTGCCGAGGTTTTTCAGCCAAATGCTAACAGGCGTATTCCCTACGGGCATCACGCCAGCCTGAGGCGAAGTGACCAATGGTACGCTTAAATCGTTAACGGAAATTCGTTCTACATCCAATCCCATGAGGAAATCTTCCTGATCTCTGGCTCGGTAATCGGCCCAAATTCCACCTAAGATTTCATAAGTACGACCTGAAATGGGCGAGGTAGTATCTCTCGCGAGGGTGATGTTGGCGCCTCGCATGTCCCA
>JAIXUI010000158.1 GCA_027484125.1 Bacteroidota bacterium
GAAATTTCATTTTCATGCATAATGGTATTTTATTGAAGGGTTTTTACTCGAATTTTATTGAAATGTCTTAGCTAGAGTAATTCGCTCTATGGATTTATTGGTTGATTCCAGATTTTAATTCGCTATTTGATGGAATATTGACATTGCTTAAATCGTGGAATATTCGTCTGTGTCGAGTTCTAATTTTTTTATTCTTGAACGAATTGCGCTTGGGGATCGCTTAAAATGATGCGTTAATTCTTTCAGCTTTACTCCATTTCGAAACATCACTTTGAGCTCCTGATCTAGTTTGTCTGTCCAAGGAAGGTAAGCGCCCTCGAATTTTTCTCGTTTTTCTTCCAATGACCATTTCTTCTCTTTTTCCTGCTCTCGTTTATGCCATTTACTTCCATTATTTTGTTCCAATACCGAGGTTCTCACACTAGATTCTGAAAACACTAACTTAATATTTTTTGAATCCGGAAATCCAGCCGGAAGCAACTCAACTGGCAGGTGGAGGAGGTTGCGCGTTCGAGTGATGGCTACATACAACAGGTTAATTTCTTCGGTTAGTTTGGATAAGTAAGCTTCATCTTGTTTGTTGGAGGTTAGCAACTGGTCAAGTTTAGATTCTGTCAAAAAGTCATTGGCGAGTAGCACTTCATCGTATTCCATGCCTTTACAGCGGTGAACAGTTGAGAAAACTACCTCAGCTTCAGCTTTCCTATCGTCGCTAACATGCATTTCTTTCAGTGTTTTTATGAGGTCAGGAATCTGGTTGTCGTATTCTTTTACGAGTTCAACCATTGTTCTTAGCTGGATATCCTCGGTTTTCTCAATATACTCTTCGAGTTCGCTCATGTTTCGCATTTGACTGATGAGTGGATCTCTTATGCGTTTTCGGTTATGATTATAAAGGTTAAGTACATCGTAAAGAGAGGCACCTTCGTCGGCGTAGGTGTAGCTGTTGATATTGCCTTCAAAGTAGATTGTTGTTGACTTTTTTTTCTTGAGTACCCAATCAATGGCATACAAGAGCAGCCCCACATTGGTACGTGCAATTACTGCTTTCGATTGTGAATTTGATGCTACCCCAAGTCCGGAGAGGCATGGAATGGGTTGCTCTTTGATTTTATTTTTCCAAGACAGGATTTGTTGAGCAAGTGCTGCAATGTCGTTGCCGAAGCGAAAGCTTGTGGTGAGTTGGTAACCGTCAAAATCGGTTTTCTCCAATGAATTGATGGCATATCGCCAGCCATAAATCTGTTGATGGGTATCACCAACGATGACTTTTACGCCATTTTGTTTTAAAAATACTTCTAGCATGGCTGCGGAAGCATCTTGGCCTTCGTCAAATAGCAAATAATCGTAAGGTAGTTCCGGCTGGGAAAGTTGGTACTTCTTCAAATAGAAATCATGGGTAATTCCGATAGCGCCATCGTTCATCAGTTTGAGCAACTTTCGGGTTTGTTTTTCAAGCAATGAATAGTTTGAAGCTACAAATGCTTTAGCTTCAGGGTCCGACACTACTTGTAAATAGTCCAATTCACTGACCTTGGTTTTGGCACTGTTACAGAAATAGGCGATAAACTTATTGATGTGATTGGCAAGGATGTATTCAGCATGCTTTTCTCCCGAATTTTTTAGTCCTAATAGGTTTACAATTTCATGGATGTTGTAGCCTTTGCCATTGACTTGGTAGCCATGATTCAGAACAATGCTTTTATAAGCTAAAGAATGTGCTGTTTCTACCCTAATGTTAGCAATTCCATGTTGTGCAAATCGGCGCTTGGCTTCTTCTTTAACTGTTTTATTGAACGCTAAATAAAGAAGTCTGCTGCCTTTTGGCCTTGTACGGGCGTATTCAATCAAGGTGGAGGTTTTACCAGAACCTGCAACTGCGTTGATTTTTAGATTGCCGCTAGCTTGAAGAATTTCATGTTGTTCTGAAGTTAGCTGCATAGCGGGAATAGTGATTTCATCGTGATTAGTAGTGCCAAGATAACAGAGATGTTTTTCTCTCTACCAGTGAGAAAATTGTCATGTATCCTTCATCGCTGAAGGAATTGCAGGAATCACCAAGTGCTATCCGATATTTGGCATAATTGATAAAAAATGTTAATGGGTGTATTTCGAACTAATCAATCAACAACTATTGGCGAATACAAATGCCCTACAGCTACACTTGATTTTCTACCATACGTTCGAGCAGCAGCCGTAATTCGGCGAGGGTCGAGGCTTGGTGGTCTTTGGCGTACCAATCGTGGAGTGCTTCAGCTAAAGCTTCAAAAGGAGTGTTGTTGGCTTTGAGCTGTTCTACCAATTGTTGTGCGGCTTTTGGTCTAGGTCCCCAACTTTCTATCAAGTTATAGCCTTCGTCCAATATTAAAAGCTTGGGTATGGATCTGTTGGTGCCAGTGAGATGGGCATCCATAAGTGGGAGATTTTGGTCTCTGTAGCAAATTTTAAGCGATAAGTTTGAAGCATTTGCGGCTAAATAGGCTATAACTGGCACTATTTGGGCAGCATCGCCGCACCAATGTTCACTAATCACCAACCAGTTTTGGTTTGGAAGCTTACTTAATGCAGACTTCCAGTCTTCTGATAAGATTAATTGGCGGAGGATTCTGTTTTGACGTTGAAGGTTAAGCCTGAGGTATTCTGCATAAGGGCTTGTACCTGCAAGGTCTTCCTGTCTGAAATTGTCGCAATAGGTGTCGAAATCAACTCCTTTTTGAAAATAATGGGCATATTCAGTTGCATCCATTTGGTTTGCCATATTCAAAGATGGAGATAGGGCAGGAAAACCAAAGAAAAATTAACCCCTCTAAGCAATTTTTTATACTTAAAGGGGTAATGTTAACTCAACGATTGATGTTGATTTTGATGACTTGTTGGCCAACAGAAGTGTTGATGCGAATCAAATAGATGCCGGAAGCCAAGGAAGTTTGGAGTGTGTAAGTTTCTTCACTCTTTTGAGGTTGAAAATTGACTAATCGTTGTCCGCTTACGTTCCATACTTCAATGCTGTTTACTTGCGCTTCATTTAATCCTCCAATAAGTATTTGACTTTCTTGCACAGCTGCCCATGCCTGATTTTCCGACAGTTGAGTTGTTGCAGTAGAAAGCGCTTGAAAATGAATTTTAAAGCGATTTGTTAAGTTTTGAACAGCATTCAAGTTAAACTGATAGGGACCTGTTTTCAGATTATGAAAACTTTGTAAAAGTTGATCTTCCAGCCATACTTCAATTGAAGGGTCGAGCGTAGAAGAGTCGATTTGTAGTTTTAGGAGGCCATTGCCTAAGTTATCTAAGCCAATAGGCACCACCGTGTTGTTGTTGGGTAAACCTTGAATACTTAATTGGTCGGTACCAAGTAGTGAATATAGATTAACTGGATTGTTGCCTTTAAGTATTTTACTGTCATACAAACGGTCAAAGCCACTGGTGGCATCGGATTTAAATCCTATGATGGCTTGGCTTCTAAAATTGGACTGCTCAAGGCTAAGCCAAAGGAGAGAAGTTTGGTTGCTATTTCTTTGATAGAAAGGCACTTGAGCAATTCTTCTCATGTTATTATTGAATAATGCGGTTCCATTTGCGATGGCTTCAACAAAAAAGCCCTGACAAACTGGGATGTTAGTAGTGGCTAAAAGGCCGTTGATTGCTGTATAGGAGGTGACTATTTGGTTGACATTCACATTGTTTCGCATGAACCAAGCCGTGGCATTGAGGTGTGGGTTAGCGGCAAAGAAATCGGCAATGTTCAAATGTGAAGGATAAGGATTGCCAATTAAATTCCAAGATGAACCACCAGGGTTAAATTGAGTTGTGAAATTGATGTTTCCATTATTGGGTGTGCCTCTAAACCAACCGTTGGTGGCCGCGGTAGCGATGTAACCTCTTCCTGGTGTCATCACTTGGGTGGAATCCCACGCTTCAAACGTTTGAGTGGTGGCATTGAATCGATAATTATTGGTGCCGCTCATCATGAGGCCAGTGCCATTAACAATGGGATTAGACCAAGCATTATAAGCTGCTAACTGGGTGCTTCCTCTCTGAACGAAGGTCCAAATACCACTAATGCCGCCTCCAGAACTTGGTGTTCCTAAGCCTGCCATCAAGTTTGAGCCTTCTTTGAGATATAAGCGTGGAGAGCCTGCTAAATTGGCTAATGATGCTACTTCTATATTGGCTTTCATTTCTGTTGGAACGTTGCCTGTGATGGAACTGTTGGCTCCTAGGAATCGCAGGCTTCCATCTCCAATCATTACCCCACCATTTAATTCTAGTCTGTTATTGATGTTTAAACGATTGCCGCTGGGCAGATTTAAAGCGGTGCCTCTTAAAATGAGGTTTCTACAAGTAGTTCCATTGCTGATTGGAGGGGTTGTTCCATTTAAAACTATTAAATCGAGTGTTCCCCCTGCTGAAGAAGGGCTGCCGTACTTCCACTGGCTTCCATTCCATAAAATAGCATCATTTAATACAGTAAAACTTCGTGATACACTTGTGGTGCATCCTAAGGTTGTCCAAGCAGTATAAGTGATAGTTTTAATGCCCGTATCTGCTGAGGTGGCGAGAAAGCGGTTGCCCTGAATTATACCTGGACCGCTAAACTGACCTCCTGCCGGAGTTGCGGATAAGGTTACGGTATCTGTGCCTAAACTCATGTTGGAGATGGGTAAAAAGCTAATCACCGGCATGGGGTTTACCACCATGTTGATAATGTTCGATGATGGATTATTGGCAGGTTGGCAAATATTGTTGGTGATTATTCTGGCTTCAACTTGTTGCCCATTGGTTAGGTTGCTTCTGGTGAGGCTGTTTGAAGTGCCAAGCTGAACGCTGCTGCCGTTAATAAAAAACTGATAGGTTGGGTTGGGTCCGGCACTGTCGGGAAGGGCGGTAAAGGTTACCGAGGTGCCGGAGCAGATGGTGCTTGCTGATGCTTGAAGGCTAACCTGCGGACGATAAGATCGGTTTACCGTCATGTTTAGCGAATTAGAGATGACGGGATTGTTGATTGGGCAGAAAACATTGCTGTTGAGTTCGCAGCTTACCACATCTCCTTGGTTAAGCGTGCTTGTAATGAAAGTAGGACTGTTACCCCCTGTTGGATTACCGTTGATTTTCCATGTATAAACGGGACTTCCTCCAGCAAAGGCACTATTGGCAGTAAATGAAATTGGTATTCCAGAACAAATGGTAGTTGAAGAGGTGCTAATACTTATGGTGGGTTGCACACCACTACAAATGGATAGCCCGCCAAGAGTGGCTGTTCCAGCCGGATTAGAAACGCTGATGTTCCCGGAACTTGCCCCGACAGGAACAATTGCGGTTAGTTGAGTGCTGTTGACCATGGTGAAACTGGCTAAAACTCCGCCGATAACTACACTGTTAAGTCCATTCAGATTTGCACCTAGTATGGTCATGGTGGCTCCAACGGGAATAGTGGTTCTAGTGAAACTGGTAATTACAGGAGCTTTGAGACGATATGCGATGGTAAATCCATTTAAATAATTAAGGTTAAAGGTGTCTGAGCCATTGATAAATGCATTTCCTAATGCCAAGCTTCCTGTACTACTGCCTCCACTAATGACTCGATATATATCGCCTACCGAGGGATTGTAGTTTTTTTGAATGCGAAGCTGAGCATTCCCCAAATTACTGTTTCCTGATACTACGATTGAATCGTATAGGCTTGCACCATTTAAACTTACTTCCAAGGTGTCGTCACTTTGAAGCTCCAAGGCACCTGTGATTACGGGTTTCGCTATCGCATTACTACCACCCGGACTTAGAATAATGGCTTTTCCGGCTAAGTTAAGTCCATCGGTAAAGGTGCCAGATTGCAACAATAATCGCGCATTGTTGCTGGCAAGTTGCAAGGCTTGTCCTAACAATGCAGGCGGCGCTACCGTTACTTGGCTCGCAACGCTACTATTGAGGTTTCCAAATAACTGCCCTCTTAAGCTTAAAGTGCTGGTATTGACAATAATGTTGTTTGATCGGTAGGCTGAGCCATGCAAGTTTAAAGTTGTAGCGCTAAAAATTAAAATGTTGAGATGATTGTTTCCACCGAGGCTATCGCTGCAGGTTAGGGTGTTGTTGGATTGAATGCGTAGTTGACTTAAGCCATTTTCCGAAATTACCCCTCGTGGCAGACTCAAATTACCACCTGTTTGGATTGTTAAGCTGTCTTCCATTGAAACCAAGGAATTGAGGTTTACGCCACCTGCCGTACTGCCCAGTCTATTCCCTCCGGTACGAATGGCCCTACTCGCGGTGCCGCTTCCTGCGGTACCGGTTAAATTGAATGAGTTTGGGTCAGGAGAGCTTGAGGTGGTATTGGAAAGCAAGTAAACACCATGGTTAGGTCCGGTATTGTTGCTACCTCCGGTACCAGTTAAATGGATGATGTGAAAGTTATTTTCGAAGCCAACGCTTTTATTGATAAAAATGCCGTGGTTGCCGGCTTGGGAAGAAGTTCCTCCTGTGCCAGTCATGGAAATTCTTTGACTGTTGCTATTGGATATCTGAAAGCTAGAGTCTATTCGAACTCCTTGGCTTGGCATGTTTGCGCCATTACCCCCAATGCCTACCATAGCCAACTCAGCGGAGTTAACCGTAAATGCGCTTCCGGCTCCGCTTCCATAAATCCCATGATTGCCTCCCTGCATCCCTCGTCCTCCTGTTCCATTGAGCAACACAGTTCTGTTTTGGCTACTTACTTTTCCTTGATTCAGTATGGCAATTCCATAATTCTGGCCTTGATTGGCATCACTAGAGCTTCCGCCATATCCATACAGTAAAAATGGGGTCCCCGAAGTAGAAATTAATCCTGATGAACCTGTTAATGCTATCCCATAATTTCCGCTCCCAGGACTATTCCCTCCATAACCATTTACGGTAAATCCTGCACTGAAGACGTTCATCGGGCTGCTGGTATTGGTCCAAATACAGTTGTCAACCCAGACGCCATGATTGCCTCCACTTTGGGATACGGAGCTTGTGCCTCCAAACGCATTGAGTGTAAAGAAAGAAACTCTTGAATTGATAAATGCCCAAGGTGTTGGGCTTACCTGTGGGTCATTGATATAAAGTCCGCAATTATTCCCTCCGGCGGAATCAGTAGCTCCATAGGCATGAAGTGATGGGCTAATGGTCATGCTCCACTGTGTTATTTTAGCGCTCTGACTTAAGACTAAGCCGTGATTATTGGAAGAGGTACTAAGTGAAATTGCTCTGCCTCTTCCGTTAATTACTAAGCTGTCAGCCACATAGAGGTCAGTTCCTGAAATCATAAGACCGTAGTTGTTGTTGCCGCTGCTGCTTCTGCCTGAAAGCCCAATCAAATTGAGTGTTCGAAGGAAGTTGTTGAAACTTCCCAGCTTTTGAATGACTACACCATGGCAATTACTGCTTGTACCAGTTCCGCCTCCAGTGCCATTCAAGGTGAGTATCAGGTTGTTGTTGGTTGATGAGAAATGCGAGGTCTCTGCTAGGTTTAAAAAGATTCCGTGGTGATTATTTCCGGAACTCCCTGTTCCTGCTGTTCCAAGAATGTTTAACCGGTGGATAGCGGATGAGTTAACTACTAGACCATCTATCCATACTCCGTGATTGCCTGATGTTTGGCCGCTTCCACTACTTGAACCTGTCAGATTGATGGTTGCATTGTTGACGTTAAATTCGGGCGAATTGCCGTTGTTGCGATAAATTCTGATGCCTTGACCGTTGTATCCTGGTGCCATGCTTCCATTCATTACGATGTTGCCTGTATTGGGCATCATGATGCGGTATAATCCTCCATTGGATAAATCAATGCCAGCCTCTCCAGCGCCTGTTCCTTGTAGGATAATATTCTGATTCTGACTGTTGATGTTGGTACTTACAAGCTTTACTCCTGAGCTTGGACCGGAAACTTGGTTGGAAGCAGTTCCAAGTAATGTTAGATCTCCACTTCCCATGTTAAGGTTTATGTTTCCTGTAGTTGCAAAAATGCCGTGAGAAATACTGGATCCAGTTCCTCTTCCTGTTCCATTGAAGGTAAGATTGGCATTTATGGCATTGAAGGTATTGTTAGACAAGGCACGTATGCCGCAATGAGTTTGCCCGCTGGCATTGCCGGTGCCGCTATATCCCATAAGCGTTAGACTGCTTCCCGAATTAGCTGAAAAGCCATTGTTGGCATCAAACCTGATTCCATCAACGGAACTTGCTGCATGACTGCTCCCATAACCGGTTATCGTTGTAGCTCCATTGAGAGTCAATAAACCAAGTCCTGTGATGTGAACCCCATGTCCGTTTGCATCAGAGTTGGAGGAGTTATTGCCTGTTAGGGTGGTTGTTCCGGTACTGGTTGTTAAGCCCGCTTGTATAATAATACGGTCAGTTGAAACCATAAGGTTATTACTGCCCCCAACGGTTGAAGAACTTTGTATGGTGAAACTGCTCCCACCGCCGTTGTTTAAATTGATGATATAATGATGGGATAGGTTGCCATTCGGATTCAATGTCAGGTCAACATCGGAAGCATGGTCTATAACCTCTATCGTGGTGTATGCACTAAGGTTGGTGATGTTTACAATTTGGGGACTGATAGTGAAGGTGTTGGGGGGCATGGTGCCACTCCAAGTGCCACTTCCCAAAATGATTCCGAGTCCACCTCCGAATACCGGTTGTAGTTGCGCATCGTTGGCAAGATTAACGGTAAGGGTGCTTCCATTTATGCTAAAAGAGTTTTGTGCTTTTAGCTGGGTCATAATGCCAGTTGCCAAAATCAACATCAGGAGTAGGTACTTTTTCATCGCCATTCAACTTATGGTTTGAAAGTAGTTTATTCTCCCTAATTGTTCTTTTTTCTAACCACTGACCTTTGTTGACCTTTTTGTTATATTATTGATAATCAATATTTAAACTCAAATTTATTCAGTCTGACGACTGTTGAAAAAGTGCTATTCCGGATTGATAAACCACAGCTTATAGTTTGCTTCATTCCTTTCTTTTTTCCACGGAATACGTACTTGCTCTCCCGGTAGTAACTGATACAATGTAGCATCGGATACTCCCATCTGCTCTATCCATAAGTTCCGAATCAAACTGGCTCCAGCTGTTACTGTTAGTATCTGCTCCTCCGGTAGTTGTTGGGTATAAACTGTGGCTTTAGGGAGTGTCAAGTTTTTATCTGGTTGGAAGAAATACAGTTCCCGCTCATTGGATGTTTGTACACCATCAGTTTTAAATCGAAGCACCCAGCATGTCTTGGCTGCTAAGGAATCTGATGGTCGAGGAAAAGCGCCTAGAAACTGCTTTTCGCCGGATTTAGCTTGAGCAATCAACAAATTGCTGCTGAGGATTTTTCCCTGAAAATCAATCCAGTCTATTTGTACTTGTCCACTAATCTTGGTTGCTCCGGTATTTAAGAGATATACGCGAAGCAGTCCGTCGGCCTGGCCTATTTGTGGGCCAGCTTCTAAAGAATCCTGCGGAAAGGAGTCCACCAACAATCTTACCGGATTGAATGCTTGTTTGATGGTTGTGAAGGCTGGTTTGGTTTGATATAGATGGTCTAAAATACTCCAAGAGGCTACTGGCCAACAGTCGTTGAATTGCCAGAACAAGGTGCCCATGCAGCGCGGAAATGCGAGTAAGTGGGCATTAGTAGCTGCTTCCAAAGCTTTCGCTTGTACGATTTGTGTCCGGTAAACATATTCGCTAAAATCGCTTGGATTCTTTGCCGATGGCAGCGTTTCGTCCATCACTTTCTGTATGGCTTCAAAGCCGAAGGGGTGTTTTTGATGGTTTTTGAAAGCGATAGAATCTTTGCTCAGCGGATTTTCAGGAAGCCAGGGTAGGAGGGAAGAAGGCGCTGGCAGCGATTGAAATCCGTATTCCGAAACGAATCGCCCTGTTTTTTGACGATACATTCCCAATGGTTCTTTGCCCCACCATACTCCCCAATAGTGCAAATCTCCCTCGTAAAGGCTGTTTTTTCTTCCCCAACCTGTGGTAGGTGAACTGGGATGATAGGGCCTTTTTCCGTCATACTTGGCGATGATTTGCGGAATAAGCTGATGAAACAACTGCTGATAGCCTTGCCACAATTTTGAAGAATCTTCAGGGCTATATCGGTATTGTTTCTGCCAACCCCAATTGTGCCAGGCTTCGTCGATTTCGTTGTTGCCGCACCAAACGGCAAGCGATGGATGCTTGCGAAGTCGGAGCACTTGCTGCCTTACTTCTTCTTTTACTGTGGAGAGAAAGGCAGTATCGCTGGGGTACATGGCACATGCAAACATGAAATCTTGCCATACCATGATGCCTTCGCGATTGCAGATTTCATAAAAGGCCTCCGAACCGTAGGTGCCGCCTCCCCAAATTCGTATCATGTTGAAGCCTGCTGATTTCGCCCTTGAAATCAGCTTTTCATAGTCCGCAGGTTTAATTTCAGGTAGAAAAACGTGCATGGGAACCATGTTGGCGCCTTTTGCGAATACAGGACGGCCATTTAACCGAAAGTAAAAACTCTTACCCCAACGGTCTTTTTCCTGCACCAACTCTATGGTACGAATGCCGAACTTTTGTAGCTGTAAACTTGATTGTGGGGTTAACTTTAACTGTAATTCATACCGTTTTGGTTGGCCTTGGTCATGGGACCACCAGGGTTCTATGCCGATAATGGTGAATGGAAGTTGGACTGTTTTTGTGCCTGCTTTAACCTGGCCCCGGAAGCTGCCCGGCTTTCCTTGGATGCTCCAACTAATGGTTTGTGTTTGCTTGAAGGGCTGGGTTAGTTCAAATTCCAATTGAAGCCAGGCGGTGTCATTCCTAAGTGAGAGGGTTTGCACGCAGAGGTTTTCGGCTTGCGGGCGTTGATTCCGAATCAGGGTGATGTTTCCGGTGATTCCTCCGGCTGGCAATCTGGGGCTCCAGTCCCACCCGAAATGATGCTGCACTTTCCTTATCCATGGGGCTTCGCCTCCTGGTAATGTTAGGTGTAATTCTGCCGCTTTTTGTCGGGCTATTACTAAGTTAGACTTCAAACGGATCTCGAGCGTTTGAGAAGTCTTGGCTTTTATAAATGGACGAATATCCACCATCCATTCGCGGAACTGGTTATCGGTTTGAAGGATTGTTCGTCCGTTAAGTACTACTTCTGCGTGGGTGTCGATGCTTTCAAACTTCAGCCACAACGTTTTAGACGCAATCTCTTCAGCATTAAGGTTGAACTGAGTTGAGTAAATCCAGTTTTTCTCGGCTATCCAGCCCATTTTGAGCTCTTCGGAACCCCAAAATGGATGTTTGATAAAGCGATTTCGTTCTAAATCGGTGTAAATGGTCCCGGGAACTTGCGCTTTTCCTTCAATACTCAAGCTGTCTTCACATTGAAATCGCCAGTTGGTGATTAACAGGCGTTCGGTGATTGCCTGGCTGCTGGCGGTTAGGTTGGAAATTAGGAGGATTAAAAGGAGGCGGACAAGCATGCCAAGAGTTGTTGGATTTCAGTTGGATTCGGCAGTGCTGAGCCGGGAAAAATAGCAGCAGAATGATAAGCTGTAGCATTCACTAGTGCATGTAACTCTGCTAAATGTGCAGAACGGATACTTCCACCCGGCATCAATTGGAAGTTTTGAGTTGCATGTTTCTTAAGTCGGGCAAGCTGGTGGCGGTTTTCCCAAGCGGAACCTAGTCCACCTGAGGTGAGAAGACCGGAAAAGCCCCACTTCTGGAGAAGTTCTAGTGCTTTTTCCTGCTCCGAGATTTCATCGAAGGCTCTGTGAAATATGCAAGGCTTGCCTTGAGCCTGTTCTAGCAGTAGCTGGCAGGCATATTCGTCTGGCATGTTGGAGGAGTTCAAAGCACCGAAAACAAATCCGTCGGCTCCATTGGTTGCCAGGGTTTTGATGCTGGAAGCCATGGTTTCGAGGTCGTCTTTTTCGTAGAGAAAGTGGCCTGCTCTATTTCTGATGAGTACGTGTATGGGCAAACTCGTGGTGCTTTTGGCACTAAGCAATCGCTGCAAGGATGGTGTCGTCCCTCCGCAGGAATAGTCTTCGCCTAGTTCAATACGCTGGGCGCCGGCTTGAGCAGCTATTTGTACGCTTTCATCGCTGAAACAGGCTATTTCTAAACAAGGTTTTTCGGGAGAGGTAGTCATGCGGGAAGGCTTGAGATGAGAATAAGTGAAAGTGGATGGACTCCTTAGGGTTGCTTGTGCTTAAATGTTTTCTTGTAGGAATTGGCTGATTGGATGGTTGCGGAAGCATAGTCTATTCTTAAAGATTGGATTGGTAGGCTGCTGGCTTCCGCTGAAAAGCACTGTGTGACAAGGAAAGTCGGGGTGTCGTCCGCATCAGTAAATGGCCGAACCATGGCGCCACAACCTAAATACGCCAAATTCGGATTCAGGATATTGGCCCGATGACCGGGAGAACGCATCCACTGTTTTACCACAGTTTCTGCAATTTCTTCGTAGCTGTAAGGGGTTGGAGGTTCAGGTGGGTAGTTTTTTTTAAAACGATTGAATGCGGTATTACTTCCCCCAAAGGTGGTGGCGATATTTTCTGCTAAAAGCGACTTGGGTATTCCTACTAAGGCAAGTCGCTCAGATAATTTTTGTTTTCCGACTTCGCGGCCTTTATGACTTAAGTATCCACCTCGTGCCATGTTTTGGCTATGCTCAAATGCGGCCTTTTCCAGCGCTAGGCTGTATTGTAGAGCCGGGAGTTGTTCTGCTTTTCGGGCTTCGTTGGTTGCCTCAAAAATCAGTCTGTTTAATTTTGGGTAATCGATTTTCTCAAAGTCCAGAATAGCTTCTGTCCTAAGTTGCGGGTTGGAGTTGAAGAAAAGGTTGTTCTTGTCTTCTTGTTTCCTGCCGGAAAAGAATGCCATTATGAAGCATAGAATAAGTTTTCCAGTCATTTCTATCTTTTACTTCAATAAGGCCGGGACGTCTATTAGCCTACCGGGCTCTGCTTTCGATTTAAGGGCGAAGTTGAAGCCTTTTTGCAGGGCGTAAGCGCCATAACGACC
>JAIXUI010000069.1 GCA_027484125.1 Bacteroidota bacterium
TGCCGCCAGCTTCCTTCAGATTCCGCTTCACAACGGACACCCTTGCTCTTGGCTAACGGTAAGTACTGCAACTCCCGCTCGGGACTTCCACCCTAGAGCTGATACACATGCCTGACACACCAAAAAAAGCCTGTCCAGATTTGGACAGGCTTTTTTTGTTAGGTGATTGAGGCTAATGTGCTTCTTTTTATTTCACAGAAGCACGAATGATGTTTAATGCTCCACCTGCTTTGAACCACTCTATCTGCTGTGCATTATAAGAGTGCAACACTTCGATGGTATCTGAGCTTCCGTCGGAATGGCGAAGTACCAATTGAAGCGACTTACCGGGAGCAAATGAAGTTAAACCAAGAATATCGATTTGATCGTCTTCCTGAATTTTGTTGTAGTCCTCTTTATTCGCAAAAGTAAGGGCTAACATGCCTTGCTTTTTGAGGTTAGTTTCGTGGATACGAGCAAATGATTTAACCAATACTGCGCGAACTCCTAAATGACGCGGCTCCATAGCAGCATGTTCACGGCTTGAGCCTTCACCGTAGTTTTCATCACCCACTACAATTGATCCAATACCTGCTGCTTTGTAGGCACGTTGTACTTTAGGCACTTCATCATAGCTACCATCCAGCTGATTTTTAACACTGTTGGTCTTCTCATTGAAGAAGTTAGTAGCGCCAATCAGGAGGTTGTTGGAGATGTTATCGAGATGACCGCGGAATTTGAGCCAAGGGCCAGCCATGGAGATGTGGTCAGTTGTACACTTCCCTTTGGCTTTAATCAGAAGTCTAAGATGATGCAAATCGGTGCCTTCCCAAGCTGCGAAAGGATCGAGCAATTGGAGGCGGTTGGAAGTAGGACTTACCTTTACTTCAACTGAAGAACCATCAGCTGCAGGCGCCTGATAGCCGGCATCTTCTACTGCAAATCCTCGTGATGGTAATTCATCGCCGGTTGGCGCATCTAACCTCACAGCAACACCTTCTTCATTGATTAGCGTATCAGTAAGTGGGTTGAAGCCTAAATCACCTGCAATAGCGAGCGCTGTAACCAATTCAGGAGATGCAACGAAAGCATAAGTATTGGGATTTCCATCCTGACGAGCTTGAAAGTTTCGGTTGAAAGAGTGAACGATGGTGTTCTTCTCTTTTTTCTCAGCTCCTACCCTGTTCCACATTCCGATACATGGACCGCAGGCATTGGCAAACACTTTCGCTCCAATTTGGTCAAAAATGCTGATGAAACCATCGCGTTCGATGGTGTAACGCACTTGTTCTGAACCAGGAGTGATGGTGAATTCCGCTTTGGTTTTCAACTTCTTATCCGCTACTTGCTTTGCTAAAGAAGCTGCACGTGCGATATCTTCATAGGAAGAATTGGTACAGGAGCCAATAAGACCAACCTCTACTTTTGTAGGCCAGCCATTGGCTTCGGCTACTTGTTTAAGTTGGCTGATAGGGGTAGCAAGGTCCGGAGTAAACGGTCCGTTAACATGAGGCTCTAGCGTGTCGAGGTTGATTTCGATTACTTGGTCGAAGTATTGTTCCGGATTGGCATAAACTTCAGGGTCAGCGGTAAGGTGTTCACGGATGCCATCGGCTAGGTCGGCAACTTCTGCACGACCGGTTGCACGGAGGTAGCGAGCCATGCTATCGTCGTACCCGAAAGTGGAAGTTGTAGCACCAATTTCGGCGCCCATGTTACAAATAGTACCTTTTCCGGTACAACTCATGGAGGTTGCACCTTCACCGAAGTACTCTACTACAGCTCCGGTACCACCTTTAACGGTAAGGATTCCGGCAACTTTCAGGATAACATCTTTTGCTGAGGTCCAGCCATTGAGGCGACCGGTAAGTTTAACCCCAATAAGCTTAGGAAATTTAAGTTCCCAAGGGAGGCCTGCCATCACATCGCAAGCATCTGCACCACCTACCCCAATGGCTATCATGCCTAATCCACCGGCATTGACCGTATGAGAGTCAGTTCCAATCATCATTCCACCTGGGAATGCATAATTTTCTAGTACAACTTGGTGAATAATCCCGGCACCAGGTTTCCAGAAACCGATGCCATATTTGTTAGATACTGATGATAAAAAGTTGAAAACCTCTTCACTTTCAGTAGTAGCAATTTTAAGATCCTCATTAGCGCCGGTTTTTGCAGTAATGAGGTGGTCGCAATGAACAGTAGAAGGCACTGCTACTTTTGGTCTGCCGGCTTGCATGAATTGCAAAAGAGCCATTTGAGCTGTTGCATCCTGCATGGCTACGCGGTCTGGACCAAAATCAACGTAGGACTCTCCTCTTACATAGGCCTTGGAGGGAGCTGAATCCCAAAGATGGCTGTAAAGAATTTTCTCTGTAAGTGTAAGAGGACGGCCTACCAGCTCACGAGCAGCGGAAACCCGCTCTCCCATTCGGCTGTACACCGCCTTGATCATATCAAGGTCAAATATCATGGCATTCAAAGGGTTAAGTTTTCGGTCGCAAATTTACAGACTAATACCCTAAAATGCCTTATTGGCAGGAGATTATGCGGATTATTGTTCTGCTTTTTTGGAAATCACTTTGTTCGAAGGAAAGTGAAGTTCCACCAGGGTTCCACCTTCTTGCGGATTGTGCAAAATCACCCCTCCTCCCATTTGCTCCATGGCCTTTTTTACCACTGCCAAACCTATTCCTGTAGTTTCGATTTCGTCCTTGTTGTTCAGGGTTTGAAAAATTTCGAATACCTTACCATGAAAGCGACCGTCAATTCCTGGTCCATTATCGCGAATTAAAACGGCGACCCCATCCGGACGTGGTTCTGAATACACCCAAATTTTAGGAGTTTCTGAATGATTGAACTGGATTGCATTGTGTATCAAATGCTCGAAGATTCTACGAATTACGGCCGGATTAGAGCTTAAAGTGGGTAAGTACTGTTCGGTTTTTAACTCTATTGGGAGACTCTTGGTAAGAGATTGAAATATTTTATCTATAACAGGCCCTATGGCTACAGCCTCATCCGGCTCATCAGTTCTGTTGATACGGCTATACTCCAAAATCCCATTGATTAAGCGCTCCATGCGCCGTACTCTGTTTTTCAAAATTTCGAAATAACGCTTTGCCTCTTCTGATAATTTAGAATCTGAATCCTCGTCAATCCATTCAGCTAGGTTATTGATTGCTCTTAATGGAGATTTTAAATCATGAGAAGTGACATAAGCGAACCGATCTAAATCGCGGTTGGTTTGAATGAGTGCTTTATTTTTTAACAGCAATTCTTCTTTTTGTTTCTCGAGCAACCTTTGAGAAAGTTGATATTTCAAAGTGAAAGGACGATAAATAAACAACCAAAGTATCAGCACGAAAGCGAGGCTGGAAACAAATAAAACGAGATGATTTCTACTTTGTCGAACTTCTAACGCTTTATATTTCTGGAGCTCAACCAGCAGCAATTGGTCCAGCTGTTCAAGCGAATTTTTCTGAAGAAAAAGCAGTTTTTTCACATCTTGCTCCTGTAGCTGATTGCTATGTAGTATCTGAGAGGCTCGGTTATAAACAGACTCAACAACTCGTAAAGTAGAAGCGAAAAACGGATTTCCATTGTCTTTGGATTCAGAATGAAATCTCCTCAAAGAGGATTGGGAATTCCGCACAAACGACATCAAATCAGCTTTTTGCTCAGGGCTCACTACCCCGTAAGGAATGGTTAGTAAAGTATTGACTATTCGATAAATGGCCGTTCGTTGCTTGCTTACATTCACCATAAAATCAGAGGATTTTTCCCACTCTGTTCGTTCTGACTTCATGATCCAAAAAGCACTGCAAGCAAACATTAAAAATGCAATTGCTGTAAACAGAAAGATTAATTGTATTCGCTTTGCGTCACGCATGACCTTCTATGTTGAGTGGCCAAGTAAATTCAAAGGTACTGCCATTACCTAAAGCCGAGTGCACCTGTATAACACCGCCCACCTCCTGAACTATTTTCTTCACAATGGCTAATCCAACCCCTGTACTCTCTGCCACATCCCTGGCTTTGAGCGTTTGGAAAATCTCAAAAATCTTTTCGAAATGCTCAGACGAAATCCCTGGACCATTGTCGCGCACTTGAATGCGAGCCATCCCTTCTACAGGTTGAGCAGAAAGCCAAATTTCCGGATTTTGATTGTCATTGTGTTTGATGGCATTGCTGATAAGATTGTTGAGAACCTGACTAAACTTGATAGGATCTCCATAAAGCGAAATAGATTCACCTTCAAGATGTATGTTTACCTCATTGCGGTTAATTAGTTGCTCAATTGCGTCTTTAGCTGCTTTTCCAAAGATAAAGTCATGCGCAATAGCTTGAGGGTTTTGGCGGGTTGCTCTTGAATAAGCTAGTACGCCATTGATTAAAGCTTCTAAACGCGCCACTCTATTTCGCAATAACTCAAAATTCTTACTGATACTCTCCGTAGTTTTTCCTTCCAAATCTTCTTCAATCCAAAGACTGAGATTGGAAATAGCCCTCAAAGGGGCTTTCAAATCATGTGAAATGATGTAAGCAAATCGTTCTAACTCCAAATTAGTATCCTGAAGTTTCTGAGAATAGTGAGTAAGTGTTTCATTGAGTTCCAATAACTCATTATTCTGTTTTTGCATTTGCCTTTCTTTCTCTAACAGAGAATCATTGGCTGACTCCAAAGCTTTATTTGAATCTTTCAATTTATCTGTATAGCCTTGAAGGGTTCTATTTAAAATACTCAATTCTTGATTCTTGGTTTCAAGCAATTGCTCGTTTTGAATCAAGGTTTCATTGACGGTTTGAAGCGCCAAATTTTTCTCTTTATTTCTTCGGTTGGCCTCCTCAAGGAAAGAAAGCGATTTGTCCAGCTTGTCCAACATTGGCCTGAAAAGCAAGAAACCTTCCGCAAAAAGAAGTACTAAAACCACTATTAGAATAAGGATAGAAACCATTCTGGTTTTATCTATCTTCAAACTTGCTCTGTTTTGAAAACTTGACATAGCTTCTTCCATTAATGGAAGGAACACGATTGAGCTATTGACAAAGATTAGTTTAAGTTCTTTCAGTTGCCTTTTACCTTCGGGAGAAATGCAATTAAAACTAGGCTCTTTGATTGTTGATGCTACTTGCATCATTCTACTAACCATTGGAGAAGCCTGATTAAGCGCTCGTCGAGATTGAGGAGTTCCAACAGTTCTAATGTTTTTATAGAGCCTTTCCCGAATTAATGCTTGGTGCACTTGAAAAAAAGTATCGGCTTGATGAATAAAAATTGACTTGATCTTTTGAGCCGAATCAGGTTCGGTTATTTCAGCCAAAATCAGAAGGTCCTTCGCAAGCTTTTGTGATAACATTCGCTGACGACCTACTAAATTAAGCAAGGAAGCATCCGTGACTTGAGTAGATAGATTGTAATAAATAACCAACTGCCCTATCGACATTATCAACGCGATAGAAAAGATAGCCATTAAGTAATATCGGCGGATGATGTTAGAGTTCATGCGTTTTTAGGCCAAGTGAAATGGAAGGTTGAACCTACGCCAAGTGCTGATTCAACCCAGCATTTCCCCCCTTTATCTTCAATGATCTTTTTCACAATAGCTAAACCAACGCCTGTACTTTCAACTTTATCGCGTGCATTAAGCGTTTGAAATATGACAAAGATTTTATCATGATATTCTTTATCAATGCCCGGGCCGTTGTCAGAAACGCTAAAATGCCAATACCTTCCATCGTCTTTCCAATTAATTTTCAGTTCGGGTTCCGGATTGGAATTGTACTTGATTGCATTGCTAATAAAGTTGGAGAATACTTGTTCAAGTGCCACTTTTTCTGCCAGAATTACAGGCAATCCACTTTGAATTTGAACTTTAAAGTTATCGGGTGTCCCAAGTAGGCTAATTAAATCCGGAATGAAGTCAGCCAAATCAATCTTGACAGGATTTGTTTTCATTCTTCCAGCTCTTGAATAATTCAAAATGCCATTAATCAAACTTTCCATGCGTTGAACACGGCCTCTAAGCATTTTAAATTGATCTTTAGTGTCACCGGTCAGAACATCCTGAATATCTTCTTCTATCCATAATGATAAGTTGTTGATAGCCCGCAATGGCGCCTTTAAATCATGAGATACTACGTATGCAAATTGATCGAGTTCCTTATTAATTTTCTCGAGATCTTGGGTGTAGGCCATCAATTTGGATTCAGATTCTTTCGATTCTGTTATGTCCCAATTCACCCCCAACATCCTGACAGCCGTCCCATTGGCATCTCTGTAAACATTGGCCTTTCCTGCAATGTGTCTGATTTCATGACCACCTTTTACAATTCTGAATTCAGATGAAAAATCTTTATTTCCCTTTAATGCCTCTTGCACATCAGCGAATGCTCGTTCTTTATCATCCGGGTGCAAAGTAGCTGCCCAAGCTTCAAAATTATTAGAAAACTGATTTTTCTCAACACCAAATAGTTCATAAAGGGTGTCGTCCCAAACCAGACTATTCAACTTTACATTCCAGTCCCAAACGCCAAAACCAGCTGCCTGAGTGGCCAGTTGCATGCGGTCATTAAGAATTCTCAGCTTTTCTTCATTAACTTTTCTTTCAGTAATATCTACTCCATAACCAATCACATAAGCGATTTCTCCGGAGCCGTCTTCAACAGGAAAGAGCCGCCTCAGTCTCCAGATTGGCTCCGATTCCGGAATTTCTAATTGTTCCTCATACTCTATATGACGATTCGTGCTGATGACCTGATTGAATTCTTTCCTGCGTTGTTCTGCTACATGGAGCGGACGGTTATATTTTTTACAGTATTCAAAATCATCATGCCCGATGGCCCACTCTCTTCTTTCCTTGTTCTTGATAGCCGTTGAATTTATGAATTTATACTTATGCTCGGCATCAAAAACTACCACGTCTAACGGAATTGAGTGAAGAATACGTTCATAGAATTCCTTGGTTTGAAGTATTTCCTTTTGGGCACGGTCTCGCTCAGTTACATCCCTGGCATTGACTACAATCGCATTAACACTTTCATCTTCCACTAAATTATTCCCCACTGCTTCCAAATAAAGATACTCTCCATCCGCTTTTCTGTACCTAAAGTTGATTGGATCAGAAACTCCGCCTGTTTGAATGCCGTAGTTAAACTCAAAAATGGACTTTTCTACATCTTCTGGATGCACCAATTCAAATACATTTCTACCCAAAAGACTGTCCTCTTCATATCCAAACATTCGGTAAAATGAAGGGCTCATGTATTGGATAGTTCCATTCGGAGCAATAACTGTAGTGATGTCAGAAGAGTTTTGCACCAAACTTCGGAACCTGCGCTCGCTCTGAGCAAGTTTGGCTTCCGAAGCTTCTCTTACTAAATAAGAACCCAATGAATTGGCCAAATTACTCAAGATGTTTTCTTCGGCGGAAGTCCAAACTTTCTCCCGGGTACAATCGTCGAATCCAACAAATCCCCAGAGTACATCGCTCACATAAATGGGTAAAACCAGTAACGACTTGATGTCTTGCTCTTCTAAGAGTGGCTTTTCTGACTCTGGAAAGTCTTTCACTAAACCCTTGATGCAATTTCCTTCCAAAAAAGCATCCATCCAGCGCTTGTAGCCAATATCAGACATGGGAATATCCTGTAAATCCGGATTATCCAACTGAACTGAAACTCCGCCTTTTACCCATTCAAAACGCTGACTACTCAGTAAAATGCCTTCCTCTTCTCTGTTCTCGAAAATATACACACGGTCAGCTTCTACAATTTTTCCGGCATATTCAAGCGCTTGCTCAACGCTTTGACTTAAATTTTGGCTATTTAAGAGGGTAAAAGAAATATTATTGACGGTATTCAAGAGTTTTTCATTGTAGAGAAGATGCTCTTCAAATCGTTTACGTTCTGTAATATCTTGAGCTGTTCCTCTTAACGCTACCACGTCACCTGCTTCATTAAAAACAGGTTTTCCAATTCCAAGTATATATTTTTCTTCTCCCCTTGGAGTGATTATTCGATGCTCTATCGATTGTTCCTTTTTCTCAGTGAAAACTTTCTCTATGGTTTGTCTGAAAGGACTGATTTGCTCAGGATGGATAATTTGGAAATAATCTTGAAGGCTTACTTGCTTCTTTTCAATTCCAAAAATGTTGTAAAGTTCATCCGACCAAAGTACTTGTTGATTGTGTAAGTAATATTCCCAACTTCCAATATGTGCGATTGCCTGAGCTTCATTGAGCAACATTTGGCGTTTTAGTATTTCTTCTTCGGTTTTCTTTCGCTCTGAAATATCCCGAATAATCGCCATGATGTAGCCTTTTCCTTCTAAACTCAGATAACGAACATTGGCTTCAACAGGAAATAATTCACCGTTTTTTCTCTTGTTCATCCCTTCAATAAGGGTGCTTCCTATTCGTTTAAGTTCCAACACATGGCTTTCCCAGCTTCCCGGCTCTTTAAATAAATCTTCAACATCCTGAACATGCATTTTTAATAACTCATGGCGGTCGTAGCCTAATCCCTCAGCTGCTTTTGAGTTTACAAAAATGAAATACCCCTTTTCATCGGAGATTTGAATGGCGTCACTGGAATGATCAATTAACGACTGTGTAAGCAGCAACTGCTCTCGTGCTTCTTTCTTTTCTGTAGTATCAGTAAGGATTAAGAGATGTCCTGTAATGTGTTGAAACTCATCTATTAAATTAGACATTGTAAGCGTGAGCCAACGACTTCTATTGAACGCATCTTTATATTGTATTTCTACATCTTCAAAACGGTTCTGCTGAAAAAGCCCCTCAAGCTGTTTTACAAGTTCGCGATTGTCTGAAAGTTTAATTTTTTGTTTTGGGTGCTTGAATTTCATGACAGAAAACAGATCAACTAAGGTTTTTTGCCCAGTGAATTCTGTTGCCTTTAACCCGAACATTTTTTCAGCTCCTTTATTAAAAGTTCTGATTCGTCCATCTAAGTCGATCGCAATTTTGGCGTTATGAATTCCATCAAGAATCGCATTCTGAAACCGCAGCGTATCGTTGAGGCGCATTTCAGCAAGGGTCTTTTCAGTAACATCATTTAAAGTTCCTGAAAGTCCACTAGCTTCTCCATTAGAACCGATGGTTAATCGGACAAAAATATCGACATAGCGAAAATCGCCCGACTTGGTTTTGAACCGTACTACCTCTCTTACATATTCTGCTTTACCCTCCATGAGCTTCATGAAAATGGATTTGCATTGAGGAATATCCTCCTCAAGTAAAAAAGAAGATACTTGATCGTGTAGGGACTCCTCAACTGAGAATCCTGTCATCTCTTCCCAGGCAGGATTTAGGAAAATCCACTGGCTGTCAAGATTGGTTTGAAAGACCACCTCCTTGAGGGAGTTGATTACAAATCGAAACCTTGCTTCACTTTCTTCTATTTTCTCTTGTTGTAGTTTGGATTGTGTGATATCAGATTCGATTGCAATAAATCCCTGAAAATCATCATTCTCTCCAATGATTGGCGCTATCGACAAGTTCAACCAATAACCTTGTCCAGATTTATTGTAATTATAAATTTCTCCTTCAAACGGTCTTTTTTCTCGAATTGCTTCACCAATAGCTTTTACTGTGAAAGGATCTGTTTTGGGCCCTTGTAGTAAACGTCCAGGTTTTTTGCCCATCAACTCCTCAACCTCATAACCCGTAATCCTTACAAATGCGTCATTGGCCCAAACTGCTTCTCCCAAATCGTTGGCAATAATGACCGCATTTTGTGTTTTCTGTGCTACTAAGGCCAATCGTTGAACTTGGCTGGTGCGCTCCTCTACCAACTTTTCTAAACGCTCATTGTAGGCTATAAGCTCTTTGTTCTTTTTAAACAGCTCCCTTGAAGATAAGTCGAGCGCTCGCTCGATGTGAGCATATTGGTCTTCATAGTTCTGATAGGCATCATCTATGGCGTTTAAGAACGCTTTGAAATTGGGATCTTCCGGATCTATGTCGGGTAAAAATCGACTGACCTGTCGTTTCAAAAGCCTATTCATAGGTGGGTGGCAAGTGGTTTCTAATGGTTTGAAGCTTAACTGTGGGGTAATTTCTTAAAATTCCGTAAAAATTGGATGAAAAACCACGGTTGTAAAATTTATCTTTTACTTTAGAAAATGCGCAAATTTTGGATGCCAACCCTCTTAATGGCCTTATTTTTAGGAAGTTGTCAAAGGGAAGGCACGGAAACCATACCTGTTCCAGTTGCAGAAAAAGGCAACTTTGACTTTAAAACGGAACGCAGTATCGCTGTTGACATTCAGTTTGAGACCCATGGTTTGAATCTTCAACCTATGTTGGGTACTCCAGTAGATGTAGAAATTTTAGTAGATGGCCGCCGCCTCCAAGTGGGCCGTGCCTTCGTAAAGGCTCAAGGTGTTACTCTAGATGTAAGGGTTCCATCTTTTACCAAACATGCATGGTTGATTTCGCCTTTGACTAAAGCCGAATTGGCTTTTGAGTTAGACCATGCCAAGAAATCTATTTCATTCGAAATCTATCAATCCGCTATGGGCATCCATGCGCGTAAGCAAGTTTCCGAAGAAGGCATGTACCTGCACATGGCCGGAATGAGACCTGAAGGTGGCTCTAATAGCCGCGACTTTGACCGTGATGGCGTAGATGATGATTTTGACGAATTCCCGCAAGACCCAGCCAGAGCTTTCACTATGATGGAACCCGCTTGGGGCTATAATACTTATGCGTTTGAGGATTTATGGCCTAGTCAGGGGGACTACGATTTCAACGACTTAGTCCTCGACCATCGGATACGTTGGGTCTTTAATGGCAAACAAGAACGGGTGGAAGCAGCGGGTGAGTTGGTTGTAAGAGCTCAAGGAGCAGGGCTTCCAAATGGATTAGCGATGCAACTCCTAGAGTTCACCCCTGAAACCCAATCGTATCAATCTTTACCCGCAGGTTTGTTAGGAAATTTAGGAGGACATTTATCTCAAGACCCTTCCGGTGCTGCCAATACCGCCATCGTCTCCAATCACCTTAGCGCTTCGCTAAAATCTTATTACACCAACCTCAACGATGTTGGACCTAATAGAATACCAGATACGCTGAGATACCAATTTAGCTTAACTCAGCCTTCGGCAGCATTCGTAAGAACAGACTTCTTCTTATTAAAAGGCGATGCCGCAACTGGACAGGCCGACCGAAGCATGGAAATTCATGTATGTGGCCGTCCGGCAACTTCAGCAGCCAACACCGAATACTTCGGAACGTATGCCGATAAAACGGGCAATGGTTCTTGGTATAAAGACCATAACAGCATGCCCTGGGCCATGGAAATATTCGCAGCGCCCTTGCTATTGGGCCCAAATAATGCAGTGACCGGCCACAATGTCGGAACTTGGACACCCTTCGCTTATCCTAAATCAAAGGTACGTATTGATATCGCCTATCCTGGATTTGGCACTTGGGCCCGCAGCAATGGAAGAAGTGCCGATACTTGGATGACACAAAGCTTATCCGACAAAATCTGGATACCAGATTGGCAGCGATGAGGGTTGGGTTAAATGACAATCTCTTCCTTAGTTTTTGAAATTCGATGTAGTCGGTAAACTTCTTTGTACATCCAGATAAGGATGATTAAAAAGAGTATCCCCAAAAATCGCTGGTTAAAAACCAAAACAGCTTCGTAGTTTAAATGATAGGTATGCTTGAGCACCCTTTCTAAGGTCAAGTAATAAGTTAATCCAGAAAAAACGACCCATCTGTAAGCCCCACAGAACTGTGCATAAGCTGCTATATAGATGGGTAATTGATGCCAATAACGTTCATGCATTTCGGTGTTCCAAAAAACAAACAATCCATAGGTTAATCCTATTGTTAGAAAAGCCAAAGAAGGAGAAGTATTGACCCGCGAATCTGAATTACCCATGTCCACGATAACTTGAAGTAAAAGAGGAAACATGGAAAAGCAGGCAGAAATCATAAATAAAATCATGCCCCAGTGTTTGAGGGTAAGACCATACCTAAGAGAATCACTCTGGATCAGGATACTTTTCTCATCGTAGAGAATGGTCCAAAAATTTGGAGCATTCAACGATGCTTGAGGATATCGACCTGCTGAAGTGTAAACTACTTTCCAGATTAAATCTAGATTCCCTGCTACCCAAAAGGGTAATAGTATGGCCAATTCAAGCATTATCAACGGAACGATAATCTGAAGCAATACTCGTTTTACACCCAATTGATAGATCGATTTAAGATTGAGTAGTGCTACTAGCGGTATGAAAACAATCGTCAAGACTTTGAAATTCAGCGCCAATAACAGAAACAAAAGCGACCAACCAGGACGATTCTTTAACGCCAATAACACACTGACAAGCAGCAGTAAAGAAAGCATTGCTTCCAATTGTCCCCAGAAAAGTGAATTGAATAAAACCCCACTGAGCATCAAATAAATCCAGCTACCGATGACTGATTTTTCTCGACTCAATTTTCCCCACTTTCTCCCGATATAATAAATCAGAACCGCGATAAGTCCGTCGCATACTACCATGATATCCCTCAACCGCGAAATCTTGCTTCCTATCTGATCTACATGCTCTGAAAACAGATTTAAGAACCAAAGTATGTAATGCAATAGTGGCACATAATCGGTTCCACTTTGATAAACTTCTCCAAGGCCATGCTCTTTAATCCATACTGCCCACCTTATCCAACAATTAACGTCTCCCTGAAATCCACCTGACTTCATAAAAGCCAACATTGGAATACTTAGGACGAGGTACCAAAGTGGATGATTCTTTAATCTGTTGTATAGCTCCTTCATAAGGATGCTCTTCTTTCTTGATTCGTTGATTTCACTACATAATTCGGCCTGTTTCTAACATTCTCATCTATTCTTTTTATGTATTGGCCAAGCACTCCTATTGAAATCATCTGTATTCCCCCAAGAAATAGCAATGAGATAATTATGGAAGCCCATCCAGGCACGGTTGACTCTCCAGCTAAACGGGCAGACAAAGCATATATAATAAGTAACAAAGCCAAAAATGAAACTATGAATCCAGCCCAAATAACCAGTTTAAGTGGAAAGCTTGAAAAAGAAGTAATCCCATCCATTGCTAGTTTTAACTGCTTCTTGATGGGGTAAGCAGTTTCACCAAAAAGCCGTTCATCACGATCATATTCTACATAGGTAGATTTCATACCTATCCAAGCAACTTGCCCACGCAAGTACTTTTGATGTTCCTTTAATTGAAGCAATATTTTCACCACCTCCTTGTCCATTAACCGAAAATCTCCAGTATCAAGCGGAATGTCAAAGCCAACCAAACGTTTCAAAAATCGGTAGAAAACAAAGGCCGAGACTTTTTTTATCCAAGTTTCACCCTTTCTACTTTTTCTTCGTGCATAAATGAGTTGAAAACCCTGTTTCCATTGTTGATATAACTCAATGATTATCTCTGGAGGATCTTGTAAATCCGCATCGATGGTCACAATTGCTTCTCCGGATGCGTTTTCTAAGCCACAAAGTAGGGCGTACTGATGGCCAAAATTTCTCGTAAAAGCATGATACTGAACATTTGAGTTGAGGTTAGCCAATTCAACGATTAGTGCAAGTGAATCATCCTTACTTCCATCGTCCACAAAAATTAGTTCATAAGAAATCTCAAGCTTTTCAACAACTGCTATACATCTCTGATATAGTGAAGAAAGGTTTTTTTCTTCATTGAAAATCGGTACTACAATACTTAATTGCTTCATTCTATTATAACTTCTGAGTATTCACTGATTGGCAGTTGATAGAGGTCACTGCTTCTTTTTAACACCAATCTCACTTGATAACTCCCCTTTTCAATGGGGTATCTAATTAAAATTCGTTGACGCAAGTATTGGTGTAAATCTATCATTAATGGGTTTCTTACATCCAGATCTGGAACGTTCTTACCTTGACTATTCACCCATTCCATTGTTATCCATAGCTTTTCATCTAAAAGTCCAGAGTGGAACAAGTAACCAGAATTGTTTAGTATTTCAACTGTAGCCATTCTTTCATGATTGATTTGAATGGCTTCGACATCATCCCACTTTCCTACTATTTCACCCGGTTTAATCTGACTTAAACGCATTTGCGAACCATCTGAATTGGCTTCAACCCAACTATCCGAGGGCAGTATAAAATAAACAGGATTGAGTTTAGACAAATCTTCACCATCCTGGTAGTAAGCCAAAAAGTCAGTTCCCTTCAATCGCTGTAAATGTTGTTCATCTAAAAGCTCTTTAATGAATACTTGACAAGTTTGAGTTGGGCCATCCATTGCACTTCTTACTAAACTCTCATTTCCCAAAATCCAATCATGCCCATATATCCGAGGCAACTCCTCACTTGGGTAATAATTTGCCTTTCTGATATACACCTTTCGCTCTTTGGTGTGCTTTATATTCAATAAGGCATGGTCGAGAAATTGATATCTATTCTTTACAAATTGAGCATAACTCAACAAAGTTGAACTGTGAAAAATAATCACCAATATAAAACCTGCTATTAGTCTATGATTGATTTTGAAAGATACTTGGGAGGCCAGTAAACATAATCCTAAAGGAATAATAAACATGTACCGCTCAAAGGGCTCAAAAGTTTGGGGATAAAGAAAACTGTATTGTCTAAGTACAATGATTACCCAGCTTAAGACAAATCCGATAACGAGTACCCTAAATAAATGTAGCCTTTTAACATCTGAAAAAAGAAGTATAACAAAGAACAAGAAAAAGACCCCAACATAGGCTTTGGCTAAATCAAAACAGTATTCCGGCGTTGCAAATTTCTTTAGAATTGCCTCCCAACTTTCTCTTTCACTTAAATGCTGCAAGGGTGCTTTTTCATAAGCATCCATGTACCACCAACGGACGACAAAGGAAACTAAAATCAACATAAGACATGCGTACCATCGCGCATTGGTGTGTTGACTTATCCCACAATAGGCAGCTTGCAAGGCAAGAATGGCCATGAGTAAAGGATGGCTGAAAACCAGGAAAAGTGTGAGAAGTACTAAAGCTAAATAGGCATACCAAGGATTGGATGCTTTCCAAATTTGTTGAAACAAATCGGGTAAAAAGAACACCATTGGAGCGGCTAGCACAAGCTCACTTACTGGGTTAAAAAAATTCCACCGAATGCCAATTAACAACGCAAACAGCATAAAAAAAGCCAACTGTGGCTTCTTACGCCAAAGAAAAAATCCTGTTATCGTGGATAAATAGATAATCTCCGCCAAGGTAATCCCAAGTATCACTTGCGCCATTGGCCTGTTTAACTTGATGAGTAGCAAAGGAAGCCACTCCAGCAATACTGAAGCTGGACGGCTATGGGTTATGAAAAATTCCTCTTCGTTGATCATCACCATTAGGTAATGAGACACATCCCCGTAGAGTCGAAAAGGGAAAAACACCAAGGCAATTCCTACCCAAACGAGTAATATCAAATATATGGCTCCCGAATAAAAATTTTTATCTCTTAATGTATAGCGCATAGGACTGCAAGATATACTTTCTTCTCAAATAGGCAATATTTTTACCTTTACCTCCATGAAAATTATTGCCGAATCAGGAAGCACCAAATGCAACTGGAAAGGTGCAGATGGGCAACTTTTCCAAACGATAGGATTGAATCCCTATCAAGCAGATGAAGCCCTTTTAGCAGGGGTCATGAGCAGTTTACCTGAGCTGGTTGAAGCAGCAGCAGCTTGCGATAAATTGATTTTTTTCGGCGCCGGATGTGGCCCTGACGAAGCTGCTTCCAGAATGAAAGCGCTTCTGATTCCCTATTTCCCAAATGCAGAAATACTAATTCTTTCCGACATGGAAGCAGCTGCTATTGCGCTTTTGGGCCAACAAGATGGATTGGTTGGTATCGTTGGAACCGGCTCTAACGTTGGTTTTTATCACGCAGAAAGCCAGACTTGGAGCTACCAGATTCCCTCTTTAGGTTGGGCCCTCGCCGATGAAGGTGGCGGAGTGAGTTTAGGCCGAGCATTGGTAAAAGCTTTCACCAGAGGTAAACTCAGCGCAACAGTGACGCATCAACTCAAGCAACTCCCGGAATTAGAGCTATCTGCAATACTCAATCACTTATACCGTCAGCCTCTTCCCAACCGATACTTAGCATCATTCGCACCAATCATCCTTCGCTTAAGCCACGATGAGTCCGTTGTTCGTGAAGTTATGGATCCTGTGTTTGATGAATTTGTCCGCGAGCTGGCCCTTCCTACTGCACAAGCCCACCAATGCTTCGATATACACTTGGCCGGAAGTGTTGCTTTTTATTTCAAGGAACCTATAAGTAAAGCCCTCGGTCGTTATGGCATGACATTGAAAGAAGTCTGTGCCTCTCCTATCGACCGTTTATCTTACTGAGCATTTCCTCGGAACCTTTCCAACTCAAGCTAATGTGACGGTGTTGTGCTCTGGGAATAAAATCTCGAATCACTTCTGCCACCTCAGGATCAATAAAGCGCGTATCTGACAAGTTAATATCCAGTTTAGCATGCTCCGGAACGCTTTCTAAACTTTCTTTCAGCTTTACTTTATTAAGGAAGCTAACATTCGCATTCATGCTGAGCAAATAACTATTCGAATCCTTGGCCTTCAGATGCACCAATTCAAACTCCGATTGAACACTATCTCGCAATACAAACCAAATGGCAATTAAAAGTCCAACCGTTACCCCAATGAGCAAATCGATGATTAAAATCATCAAGATGGTAAGCGCAAAAGGTAAAAACTGCTTAAATCCTTGCTTGTAGATAGACCTGATGATCGCAGGTTTAGTAAGCTTATAACCTGTCATGAATAAAATGGCTGCAAGACTGGCGTAAGGAATATGATTCAGGTATCGAACTAGGAAAGCAACCGATAACAACAGTAAAGCACCATGCGTAACTGAGGACAATCGGGTTTTTGCTCCTGCTTCAACGTTGGCGGCACCTCTTACAATAACCGCGGTAATGGGAAGCGCTCCAATCCATCCACAAATGATATTACCCACTCCTTGAGCAATCATTTCCCTGTTCACCGGAGAATTTCTGTGTTGAGGATCCAACTTATCCACAGCCTCTAAACAAAGCAAAGTTTCAAGTGAGGCTAAAATGGCTAAAATAGCTCCTTCCCTCAACACCCGGTTCCATGCGGGTGTCATATTCAAGTCGATGCCATTCCATTGAGTTAACACATCAGTAGGAACTGACACACATAAATTGGCAGGCAAGGCAATTTCAGGGAAGTATTTGGCGGTAACAAACTGGTATATCAAGCCCAAAAGCACCACTAATAGAAAAGGGGGAAGTGGAAAATAAGGTTTGATGCGAGGATTTTCAGCCGCAGCCAATAACAAAAGACTCACTATCCCAATCCCGGCAGCTTCCATGCTCATGTTTTCCCAGACTTGCCAACCATAATTGGCAGACGACAGCATCCGCGTAAAGTCATCAGACCAGAAATCCGGCTGATTAAGCCCAATAACTAGAGGTATTTGCTTGCCTATCAACAAGATACCAATAGCAGCCAACATGCCTTTAATTACAGAGGCAGGCGTATAACGCGCAAGGTCGCCCAATCTGAATACCCCTATAGCCAACTGCATAATGCCGGCGATAAGTACACTCCAAATGTAGATTTGAAAATTTCCGAATAGTAAAATTCCCGAGGATACAACCGTGGTTAAACCCGCAGCCGGGCCGGAAACCGACAATGGTGAGCCACTAATCCACGGAACAACCAACCCGCCAACAATCCCTGCCAATAAACCCGATGAAACTGGCGCCCCACTGGCAAGTGCGATGCCCAAACACAATGGCAAGGCAACTAAAAAAACAGATAAACCCGCTGGTAAATCAAAGTACCAGTACCGCTTCAATAAATACTTAAAACCTCGCCAACTGTTGTTTGCCATACCTACTCTTAAGGAAATCGGTACTCATAACAACCGGCCGCAGGAATGATTTTCCTTGGAAAACCACTTAAATCTCGTGTTACGCCCGGATAAATTGCTCTTAAATCCTCTCCTATTCCAGCGGCACGACTCAACGAGTCTAATTGGTAATTTCCATCTCCCGGATTTTGGAAAAGCGGATTCACATTGATGCGATTGCCGTTGATATTCAAATTGGTTAGCCTGGTTCGAAAAATAGAATTTTTGAAGTTAATGGTAAAAGTACCATTGCCTGAACTTTCTAAAGCCAACTGCTCATCTCGACTTCCCCATACGATACAATTGAGCAATTCCGCGTAAAGATTGTTGGCTAAGGTTCTGTTATTGGCATTAGTTACAGCAAAAGCCGCTTCTGGATTACTGAATCCTCCCCCACTATTGGCAAATGTGGCATGTCTAAAGACATATCTTCCGCCTAAATCTCCTACAAAACAATATTTACCACAATTGGCTACGAGCAAGTTCTCGCCTTCAATAGAAGCGGAGTAACCTAAAAGTCCTACCAAGCTCATGTTTTGAATGTTGGTATTGCGAATGAGCAGGTTACGGCTCGAGCCATCTGCCGGCAAGCTATCCACTCGAACTCCTACTAAACCATTTCTGATGTCAGCCCAATCAATTAGGTTGTGGGTGCTTCCTCTCAAAAAATGGATACCCTGCCAGGTGCCTGGCAAATCTCTGTAAAATGGATCTATCCGATCTCCGCGAAAGGTTACCGGAACACCCTCTCTTCCTTGCACCTGGAGTGAGCCCAGCACAAAAAGCGAGGAGTTTCGGTTGAAGTAAATTTCTGTTCCAGCTTCAATTTTCAACTCACAAAGTGAGTCCACTAAAACAGAATTGTAAATGATAATGGGTTTATCGCTAGTCCATACCGTATTACAGGGAAGAACTTGGCTGCGATAGAAAATAGCGTTTCGCCCTACTGCTTCCAATTGTACCTGCTGAAATCGTCCGTTACCACGGTCAACCACCAACGAATCTCTCACCATCATAGGCTTTTGTGCATTGTTGGGATCCACCGTTACTTCAACGAAAACATATATGCTGTCTCCAGCCGGAATTTCAACTTCTTTTAAACTGTTGGTCGGAACTCCATTGATATTGAGTCGGAAATCACTTTTACCCGTAAGCTTTCGTCCTGATAAATAGATTTCAGGAATCAGCAAATCGGTAGTAGAAGGGTTGTAAACTACAATACGGGAAGTGGTAGAACCAACATTACTGAAGACCGTATCAAACAATAGGGTATCGGTTGAAAAACGCAGCGAAATATCGGGAGCGTATTCAAACGACTGCTTGCGGCATCCTGCGGCTGCAAGCAAGGAGAAAAGAATGAGCAGAAGGGTTCTGTTCATGAGGTGGTGCAAATGTACGTCATTGTTACGCAGGAGCTAACTTGCAAGTCAAATGGATATTGTATTACTGCACGGATTCACCGAAACTCCGGCCATGTGGAGTAAAATTCAACAAGATTTAACCCAAGTTGGCCACCGGGTACTCACGCCAGCTCACTTAGGTAACATCGAAACTCCTTATTCAACCTTGACCATGGAGGATATGGCTAATTGGATTTTCCAACAAACTAAACAGGCAGATTTCCATGCTTTTGTGGTTGTTGGTCATTCCATGGGTGGCTATGTAGCGCAACAAATGTTACGTCAAAACCCGAAAGGAATTATCGGGTTAGGTTTGATGCAATCAACGGCTGCCGCTGATGGAGAAGAAAAGAAACGCAACAGAACGCAATTAGCTGGAATTCTGAGAGATAAAGGAAGTTCATCCTTTTTAAACACCTTTCTCCCTTCCCTTTTTGCTGAATTTAACAGAGCGCAATCCAAGCCAACCATCGCGGAACTTGGTCAGTTAGCTTCGCTTATTCCTGCAGCCGGACTAGCCGCTCAAACGGAAGCCATGCGCGATAGATTAGATGGAGTAGAGCTGCTGCAAAAGTCCGAGATTCCACTTCTATTTCTGCCCGGACGCAACGATACTTTGATTAAAGTCGAAGACTTGATCAAGCAGGCTGCTGGTTGCAAAGGCCCATTTCAACTTGATATTTTAGAGAATAGTGGGCACATGGGTATTTTCGAAGAATACGAAAGAACGCTTGCAGCTCTGCACAACTTTATTGATTTTGTGTTGTTTCATCAATAATACCCGAATTTAGCGCTCATGTACACCGGAATCCTACACACCCACAAACTGGTTGTAACCCTATTTTTGATTTACTACCTCGTCCGTACCATTTTGTTGCTCAGCAATAAACATGAAGCTCTGGACAAGCTGACGAAAAAATTGGCTATTCCGGATAGGATAATCTCGGCCTTATTCCTGGCAACCGGCATTTACTTGGCTGTTTTTTCAGGTACTTCAGCAGCAGGATCATGGTTGTGGGTTAAATTGATAGCCGTTTTCGCCTCGATTCCCTTGGCTGTTATTGGCTTCAAGAAGAAGAATAAAGCACTCGCTTTACTTTCATGGTTACTCATTGCCTACGCTTACGGCATTTCTGAAACCAAAAGTCCAACCATGAACAAGAAAGCCTATTTCGAAAGCCTGGCTGGCGATGTTCAGGTGAATACCGCTGAAGCCAACATGGTTCCCGGACAAGAAAACTATGACATAGCAGCTCATGGCCAAGCGCTTTATGCGAAGAACTGCCAAGTTTGTCACGGCGAAGACGGAAAACTAGGTAAAAGCGGAGCGAAAGATTTAGCTGCCAGCCAAAAGACCAGAGACGAAAGCCGTACCCTGATTGAAAAAGGCAAAAACGCGATGCCAGGCTTCGCCGGATACCTCTCAGAAGATGAAATCATGGCCGTTAACGCCTACATTCATACCAAGTTTATCCAAGGAAGTGACCTTCAGGCTCCTGCTGCACATTAAACTTATCGCGGTCTTCAGCCTGCTGCTTTTTATTGCTCATCCAGCAAAAGCGCAACTGTTTCTAAGGCAGCTCGATAGCCTTCCAAGACCTATACAGTTCAGTGGACTCGTCATTGATGAGGACTCCGGACAGCCTATGCCCTTTGTCACCATCTTGATTAAAAACCGGGTTAAAGGAACCATCACCGATAACCGAGGATTCTTTTCATTCGTTGCTTTGATTGGAGACACCATTCGCTTTTCCAGCATGGGCTACAAAAAAGCCTACCTCGTGATTCCGGATACCATTGTTGGAACGAGCTGGTCAGTGGTTCAACCCATGGAAACAGACCCCATCACACTTAAACCGATAAGAGTATGGCCTTGGGCGAACAAAGAACAATTCAAGCATGAATTTATGGCCGCTCAGCTCCCAGATGAAAAGGCAGAAATTGCTAAAAGAAATTTGGAAGCTGAACTACTAGCAGAAATCTCAGGTAACCTGAGTATGGATGGTTATGAAAATCAAAGAAACTTTATCCAAAACGAAATTCAAAAAACCTACTTCGCAGGTCAAATGAATTTTGCCCAGTTAGGTGGTCCAAATGCGGTTCCAATTCCTTCTACCCTACTAAGTCCTATTGCGTGGGCAGAATTTGTGAAGGCTTTACAAAGGGGAGATTTTTGGAAGAAGAAAAAGAAAAAACTTAATTAACAGGTCATGTTGGCAGTTTTGGAGTTCTCTGCCTCCCACGATGAATGTCTTTGGTCGTGGAAGACGTTAGCGGAAGCCAATAACAAAGATGTCATCTTTTTTGTACATCCACACATTGCTAAGCGTGCACCCTTTATTCTTCCCAATGCCAAAGTTGTTGCCTTTGATTTACCGGAAAAAACCTTAGATCGCTTCAGGTTTCTGATTCAAATAAAAAAGCAGCTGAAAAGCCTGGGAATTAAAAAAGTCCTTTTCAACACGGCTACGGGTTCTATGGTGAGAGATTTCTTGCTGATTTCAGGAAGGAGTTTTCTTTATACCGGCGTTCTCCATGATGGCGAAAAACTGAAAAGAAGTTTAAGTCAAGCCACCATTTCCCGTTGGATTAAGCACTATATCGTGCTATCCGAACCTATCAAACAAAACATTAGTAAATTCAGTAAACTGAAAACAGAAGCCGTTTATCCGGTTTATTTCCCCTCGTCGCTAACCGCTTTCCCTCGTTCTTCTTCAGGATTCAGAGTGGTAATCCCAGGCCAACTGGAATTGGCAAGAAGAGATTATCCTACCCTTATCAACTCTTTAAAAGGATTAGCTCTTCCTGCTGATTTCAAACTGATTTTTCTTGGAAAATCTCGTCATGCTCAAGGCAGTAGAACCGAAGTAGAGGCACTATTGCAGGAAGCAGGAATGATGGACCATGCCATTCTTTTCGATGATTTTGTGGACGACCACACTTTCTACGCTGAACTTCAGAAAGCCAGCCTCATTCTTCCCTTGGTACATCCCGGCGCTGGCCATTACGAAAGTTATTTCCGTTATCAGGTTACCGGTTCATGGAACCTTGCTTTTGGATTTCAAATCCCATTACTGATGCACCGCAGTTTTGAAGGTTATCCCATTTTCAGAGAAACTTCTCTGTTTTATGCGCGTGAAGAATTGGGCAACCGCCTCCTCGATTTATACCACCAGCCATGGCGTTTAGAAAACGCTACCGAACGGATTAAAGCCTGTTCAAACTTTGAACTTGAAGTTCAAGCAGAAAAATTCAAAGAGATAGCTCGACTTTAGAAGTCGTACCAATCGCGGCGGCGGCTAAGTCTAAGTTGTTGCAACATGGCACTTTTCACCCGCAAATCGAAGGTATAACTCTGCCGAAATCCAACCGGAATCCAGTTGAAACTCATGTCCCAACAGTGTAAATCTCTGTAAATCCCGAATTGCATACCCGATAAATTGCCTCTCACCATGTCGTAACTGGCACTGTAGGTAACCTTCCACTTTGTGGTAATTCGAAAATCTCCATTCAAACCTAAAGTTTGATTCAGCTGAGGAGGTAGTCCCTCACGAACAGGCGCGTTATAACCCAGAATAAGTGCGAAATTAAGTGAATAAGGGACGTTGAAGTCCACAAACCTTCTAGGATCATAATTCCTGATGGCAATATCGCGGCTGTTTAAATTGCCTCCTTGTGTTTTGGAACGAATCGAGCCGTTGAAAGCAATGTTATAATTCGAAAGCCGGGCAATTCCTTCTCCTGCCTCCAAATAGGTTTCCTTCTGCCGAATGCCGGTTTGCATATTCATCACATAAGGATCAAAAGTTGCATTCATCACCACACTAAACCCATTGCCGAAGGTGGTTCTTGCATTCAGTGTGAAAGGAGCAATCTGAAAACTATCAGCGGCCAAATTGTAGGAAGTGTTGAAATCAAAAGCATCGAAAACCTTCACTTTCTTCATCCCGGTTATGGTATCCGATTTTGATTTTACTTTTAATTCAAGATTGTTCGTGATATTCAAACTTACAAGTCCACTTCTTCCTTGCCCGGGTACACCGTACAGCGTTCCCTCAAAAGGAGAATAACGAATCTGACGTCCGCTGGAATCAACAACAGTTCTATAATAACCAAAGCGCTCGTCGCCAAAATCAGGACGGTAAGAAAAACTCAAGGTAGGCGCCATCACGTGACGAATCGCTCTGATTTTTCCCTTTTTAAACTGCACCAACCCAAAAAGTCGGAAGTTTAAACCTGCACTAAAAGAATAATCATACACACGGTTAAATCCATCAACAGTGTCTCTCACAATGGCATTGGTGGCACCATCTAATCTTCTTTCAACTGACCTAAAGTACCAACGCTCGTTATAAGTAACTGAAGGGGTTAAAGTAAAATACTTCAACACGTTCAAGCTAAGATTCACAGGAATACTATGATTGATTCCACTATTGATCCGGCGCGTGAACTGGTCATTAAATAGCACTGAGTCAACGCCATTGATTTCGGCACGACCGGTGGTAGTGAGGTTAAAGCCTACCCTTTCATACCAGCGTGTTGCACCTACAAAGTTCTTGCGCTTAAAAGGTTCTATCCGCTGAACCGTAAAAACCGCGTCTGGCAATGTTACCGATACGTTTCTGGTTTGGGTATTTTGAGAGTGGCGGGCTGATACTGATAAATTATAGGGTTTGTTAGGAAAAGTCTTGGTATAAGAAACTGATGAATTGAGTGAATTACGAAGGAAGTTATTGGAAGCGAAACTGTTGTTCAAAATTGCGGTTGCGGTTCCTAAGTCAACGCTTGCACTAAAGCGTCCATTAGGGCTTGCTTTCGGGTCTTGGTTGTGCGTCCAAGTAATCCTAAAATCCAAGGTTTTGCTGTAATTGGGATCTTCGCGTTCGCCAATAACGGTATTGGAAAACGATAAGTTAAAGTTGCCGTTGAATTTATAGCGTTGGTTATAGTTAAGCGACGGATTCAATCGCCAGGAACCTTTGGTATAAAGGTCACCTACAATGCGGAGATCGAGGTAATCATTGATAGGAATATAATAACCACCATTTCTGAGAAAAAAACCGAGCTGTGGTGACTCTCCATATTCCGGGAAGATAATTCCGGCTTTCCGCGTTTTCATTACCGGGAAATAGCCAAAAGGCAGCGCTATAGGCAAAGGAACATCTTCTATCACCATATAGCTGGGACCCGCAATAATGGTTTTGTTGGGAATAACTTTCGCTCTGGTGAGATTTAAATAAAAATGGGGATGCTCATTGTCATCGCAAGTGGTGTATTTCATCCCTCGCATAAACAGCTCTTCGCTATTCATCATTTTCACATCCTTTCCTAACAAATAGCCTTCACCTGATTTAGTCACTACATCTTTAATTTTCGCTTTCTTGGTTTTGATGTTGTAAACAATCTGCTTACTCAAAATTTCATCTTTTCCTGCTTCCTTAAAAACTGGATAATCAGCCATTCTTCCTGAACTATCAGGCAAGCCAACCGCCGTCACTAAATTCTTTTCCCAGTTGATCACAATGTAACCCGCAGTGAGGTTAATTTCTCCATAAACCACCTTGGCCTTTCCAAACAAATGGACTTCTTTTTTAGCAATATCCATTCGAATTGAATCCTGAGCTTCATAAATAACCTCATCCTCCAACCCGGAGTCCGAAGTTAAACTATCCCCTAAAGCAATCGTGGTATCCGGCTTAGCCATACCGGAAGAATCCAGCTGGGTTTTCTTTAATGAATCCGCCACCGGTGATGGAGATACCGGCTTTAATCCTTGAGCTCCGGCTGTTGCTACACAGAGCAGCAGCAGGCAGAGAAAAAGATAATAGAGTTGATTAGTTTTGCGTTGAGCCAACAAAGCGCTCAAAAGTAAGAAAACGCCCCCACGTGCGAAACGCATTTCGAATCATACTTGCATACAGTGTGCTTATGTTATTGTCTGCCAATAGCTTTAGCGCAAAAACTCCACGATTGAGAACAGTGGTTATTGATGCTGGCCATGGTGGACACGATGCCGGGTGCCTCGGAAAAGGTAGCAAAGAAAAAGAAGTCTCTCTGGCTGTTGCGCTCAAATTAGGGCAGCTTATCAAACAAAAACATAAAAATGTAAAGGTCATTTTCACCCGCGATGATGACACTTTCGTTGAGCTTTACGAACGAGCTGCCATCGCCAACCGTGCCAATGCTGACTGCTTCATCTCTATCCATTGCAATTCAGGACCTAAATCTGTTTATGGTACCGAAACTTATGCCATGGGTCTTCATGTCAACAAAGCAAGTTTAAACGTAGCCAATAGGGAAAACTCGGTCATCTTGAAGGAAAAAGACTATGAAGCCAATTACGACGGCTTTGTCCCTAACACTCCAGAGGCTTACGCCATCCTCGACATGTATAAAAATGCCTACCTCGACCAAAGCCTGCGTCTCGCATCCTTTGTTGAGGAAGAGTTCGAAGCTTGTGAAAGATCAAGCAGAGGCGTTAAACAAGCTGGCTTTCTGGTACTCTATAAAACGCAAATGCCCGCAGTCCTCATCGAAACCGGATTTCTTACCAACAACAAAGAAGGTCAGTACATGAGCTCAAAATCCGGCCAATCCGAAATCGCTTCCTGTATCTTCGAGGCATTCAATCGGTTCAAAAATCAATACGAAAAATAACTCCCTTGAAAAACGAGATTAAAATCGGCATTCTTGCCACTGTTTCTATTTCAACACTGCTACTCGGAATCAACTTCCTAAAGGGGAAAGACCTCTTTTCCAAATCTTTCTCTTATCAAGTTGAGTTTACCGATGCCACAGGCCTCCAAAAATCTACACCGGTTTACTACCGAGGATTTAAGGTTGGAAAAATCAAAGACATCATCTTTGATGATTCAAAAGGTGGAAAAATCATTACTTATTTCGACGTGAGTTATGACCTGAAACTTAAAGAAGGAAGTAAGGCGGTTATATCCAGCACAGATTTACTTGGTAGCAAAGGCTTGGTTATCCTCAATAATGAAGCAGAGCAAAAATTACTCTCAGAAGGAGGCATGTTAATTGGTGAACAAGAGCAGTCGCTCACTGCTTCTATCACTCCCATTAAAGACAAAGCAGAATCAGTAATCTCACGCATCGATACGCTTGTAGCCAATTTAAACCAGCTTACCAGCGCTAATAACCAGAGTAAAATCAATCAAGCTCTTGCCAGTACAGCCAACATTACTCACCAAATTGACCAATTGTTGGCTAAAGAATCTCAACGCCTCGATCAGATTTTAGCTTCAGCCTCCTCCATTGCCTCTAACTTGGAAAAAAACAATGCGCTGATTTCTAAAACACTTCAAAACGTCGCTACTGTTTCTGACTCATTGGCAAAAGCTGACCTCAATGGCGTAATTGTTCAAGCGCGTGAAGCATTGGCGCAAACTCAAATCATGTTGAAAAAGGTAAATTCGGGTCAAGGCACTTTGGGGCAATTGGTCAACGACGATAAACTCTATAAAAACCTGACACAATCCGCTCAATCGTTAGATAAACTGCTTATCGATCTTCGTGAGAATCCAAGCGAGTACATCCATTTCTCTGTGTTTGGCAAGAAGAGTAAGAAGTCAGAATAAGGAAATTCCTTTAAAAAGGCATCAAATAAAAAAGCCCGAACTAATTGTTCGGGCTTTTTTTGGTGTCAGTGTCAGGCCGTTAATTATTGACCTTGTCCGAGTGAGTAAGCATCTTTTCCGTTGAAGCGAACCAAGTTCTCGGTTTTGATGAAGTCATAACCGGCACCCATAATCGCATTCAGCTGATTTACAATTTGTTGGTGGTTGATGGTGGTTCCCTCAGCCGGCTTGTAACGAAGTCTCCAGTGGTCGGTACAATAAGTTTCAGGGAAACCTTTTGGCCATACCATGATACCACGGTTGGAAATCATGCTCAATGACATGCCAGGAACATCTAGTGCTTTTACCGCATTTCCTAATTCCATCGCATCGGTTCCGTGCCAGTGAAGGAAAATATCAACACCTGCGATTTCTTTCGCAGCAGGAGCCTTACGACCTACAGCAGGAAGATTCATCTTCTTGCCGGTGGTGTAATGTACTGGCTTCAATTGAGAAGGTTTTTGGCCAAGACGAGCGATAACTGCATCAGCAAACTCCTTCGTTCCTACTTTCTCCTTCGACAAACCTTCTTTGTAGATGTCGTAGGTGTGGATACCGTCTTCCAGTGTTTTCAACCAGGCGTTGTGCACGTTCTCTGCAATATCAGGTTGCTCGATGTGAACCAACATCTGTACAGCGCCCATCAACAAACCTGAAGGGTTGGCTACATTCTGACCCGCACGACGTGGCGCAGAACCGTGAATGGCTTCAAACATGGCGCAATTGGGTCCAATATTCGCAGAACCTGCCATACCAACAGAACCTGCTATCTGAGCAGCGATGTCAGAGATGATATCTCCATAAAGATTGAGTGTTACGATCACGTCAAAAACTTCAGGAGTATCCGCAAGTTTAGCAGAACCGATGTCGATGATCCAGTGCTCTTGCTCGATGTCAGGATATTCAGCTCCAATTTCATCGAAGATAGCATGGAACATTCCGTCGGTTTGCTTCATAATATTATCCTTGGTGAAGCAGGTAACCTTCTTACGGCCATAAAGTCTGGCATATTCGAAAGCATAGCGGATGATACGCTCGCATCCAGGGCGGCTGATGAGCTTCAAACACTGAACCACTTCATCCGTCTGCTGATGTTCGATACCGGCATACAAATCCTCTTCATTCTCACGGATGATCACCACATCCATATTCGGATAATGGGTATCAACATAAGGATGATAAGCGATACACGGACGAACGTTCGCGTATAGGCTGAGCATTTTCCTGGTGGTCACATTTAGACTCTTATAACCTCCACCTTGTGGAGTGGTTATTGGGGCTTTCAGGAACACTTTATTCCTTCTCAAGGAATCCCAAGAGGAGTCTGCGATACCGGAAGTATTTCCGCTTAGATAAACTTTTTCACCGACTTCGATCGTGTCGATATCGATGCGGGCGCCTGCAGCCTGAATGATGCGAAGCGTGGCGTCCATGATTTCTGGACCGATGCCATCGCCATAGGCCACTGTAATGGGTACGTTTTGAGACATGTCTATTAAATTGACGCCCAAAAATACTCATTTAGGATGAAGGGATTTGGCTATTTTTCGTCCGAAATGAATTGTGAGATAATTACCGTAGGAGATGAAATCCTGATCGGGCAAATTGTAGATACCAACAGCGCCTGGATGGGCGAACAATTGAGCAAAATTGGGGTTCGTGTTATACGCATTAGCTCCGTTCAAGACAAGCAAGAAGCTATTGTTGAAGCGCTCCATCAAGCTTTTGAACGAGCAGACCTTTTGCTGATGACCGGTGGTCTTGGTCCCACTAAAGATGACATCACCAAACACACCCTCGCAGCTTTTTTTAACACGCAACTCATTAGAAACAAAGAGGTTGAAGCAAGGCTTGAAGCTTGGTTTACTAAACGTGGAAGGGTACTCAAAGAAGTGAATCGGATGCAAGCCGATTTGCCAGAATCTTGTACTGTACTACCCAATTTTATGGGGACAGCCTCCGGTATGTGGTTCAATCATCATGGTAAAATCTTGGTTTCAATGCCCGGTGTGCCCTATGAAATGAAACACCTAATGGAAACCCAAGTGATACCTAAGTTATTAGAAGAGCGTTCTTTACCCGCTCAATTCCATCATACCATTATGACCGCCGGCATCGTTGAATCTGCTTTAGCGGAAGCCATAGCGGATATTGAAAATCGATTGCCCGATTTTATCAAGCTGGCTTACCTTCCCAAGCCCGGCTTGGTACGCTTGCGCCTAAGCGCTTATGGCGCTGATGAGAAATCCCTGAAAGTAGCCACTTTGAGTTTTGCAGGTGAAATAAAAACTCGAATAGGAGTTAAAGCCTATGGAGTAAACGAAGCCTCGCTCACAGAATCAATCGGAATAAAACTTCTGGAAAAACAACAAAAACTATCTCTGGCTGAAAGCTGCACTGGAGGCCTGGTAAGTCATTTGATTACCAGCATACCCGGAAGCTCAGCATGGTATGAAGGCGGTGTAGTAAGCTATTCCAATGACCTAAAAATGAATATTCTTGGAGTGCCTCATGAATTAATTGCACTAAATGGCGCGGTTAGCGAACCTGTGGTAAATGCCATGGCCAAAGGAATTACTCAGTTAACAGGGACTGATTGGGGGATCGCCCTTTCAGGCGTCGCCGGACCAAGCGGTGGTAGTGAAGAAAAACCGGTAGGAACCGTCTGGATAGGCCTTTTCGGCCCAAACTTTCAATTTTCAGAATGTGTAAATTTTGGTGACCAAAGAGGATTAGTCATCGAACGAGCAGCTTGGCATGCGCTTTTTCGTCTTTGGGAAGCTATCAACCGATAAGCATTTATTTAGCAATCCTCTCAAAAGACACAATTGCCTAACCACTTCTAAACGCTGATTAGCTTACATCATGGCCTATTCACTCTGGTAAAAGGCAAACTAACATCCACTATCTAAGCTAACTATGCAGCACTTTTCCAGCGAATTAGTGTTGGTTGCACCGCAACTCTATGCGCTAAACGCCTTGAGCGGCCATCTTTTAATCTGGTGGGAATCTGATTCGAAGAAAATCTTTTTCTCTGGTGAATATCCGTTGATAAAATCAGATGCGAATACCCATCGAAATGGTAGTGTAAAATCTTAATTCCGAAGATAAAATGTCGAATGAATACCCTCAGTTGACGACTTACAGGAAAAAGTGGAAATTCTGAACATTCATGAATTACAACTGCTTATTCAGCATGTATGACCCATAAATTCAAACCAATAATAGTTCGAATTGGTTATTCAGCAACCATTGATGAAAACATACACATTTAGTAAAAGGGGCAAATTGATCCTGTTGCATTCAATTCATCAAAAACGATAGGTCGATATCCGGCAAAATCCCATTAGACAAACGAGGAAATAGCTACCTTTGGGCCAACAATCAAATTAATCTCAGCACAAATCCTGAATCATGGCCAAAGCAGAACTTGTCATGCCCAAGATGGGCGAAAGTATCATGGAAGCAACCATTCTAAAATGGTTGAAGAAACCCGGAGACACCATCGCCCTCGACGAAGCTGTACTAGAAATTGCGACTGATAAAGTGGATTCAGAAGTCCCAAGTCCGGTTGCAGGCACATTAGTTGAAATTCTATTCAACGAAAATGACGTTGTACCGGTTGGAAAAGCACTGGCCATCATCGAAACTGAAGCTGGCGCCGCCGTTGTCTCAGCTCCGCCAGCGGCTCCAGCACCCGCAGTTACTCCAGTTGCAGTAGCAGAAAAGCAAATCGCTGCTGCAGTAGAGCTCACAGCACCCGCAGCATCAGGCTCCCGTTTCTATTCTCCTTTGGTCCTCAATATCGCTGCACAGGAAGGCATTTCTATGGCTGAACTGGAAACCATTCCGGGAACCGGTAGTGAAGGAAGAGTCACGAAAAAAGACATCATTAGCTATGTTGCCTTGAAAAAAGAAGGCAAAGTATCTGCTGCCGCGGCAGCAACCACACCTGCTTCCGCTCCTACTCCTGTTGCTCCTTCACCCGCCCCGGCTCCAGTTGCGGCTGCTGCACCTGCTGTTTCAGTCAATGGGCAGGTAGAAATCATCGAAATGGATCGCATGCGCAAGCTTATCGCCGAAAACATGGTGAAAAGCAAGCAAACTTCCGCTCACGTTACGTCTTTCGTAGAAGCAGACGTTACCAACATCGTGAACTGGAGAAACAAGGTGAAGAAGGAATTTGAAAAACGTGAAGGAGAATCCCTCACGTTCACCCCTATTTTCATGGAAGCCATCATTCGTGCGATCAAAGATTTCCCAATGATCAATGCCTCGGTGGATGGCAACACCATTGTAGTGAAAAAAGACATCAACATTGGAATGGCTGCCGCTCTTCCAAACGGTAACCTCATCGTTCCGGTGATCAAAAATGCGGACCAATACAACTTGGTAGGCCTCGCGAAAAAAGTCAATGACCTTGCTCAACGTGCCCGCACCGGAAAACTCAGCCCTGATGAAATTCAAGGTGGCACTTATACTTTATCCAATGTGGGAACTTTTGGTAATGTTATGGGAACTCCTATTATTCCACAACCTCAAATTGCAATTTTGGCAGTAGGCGCTATTCGCAAAAAGCCAGCTGTAATTGAAACTCCCCAAGGCGATTTCATTGGCATCCGACAAATGATGTTCCTCTCCCATTCTTACGACCATCGTGTAGTAGATGGTGCATTAGGTGGCATGTTCGTGAAACGAGTAGCTGATTACCTGGAGCAGTTTGATATCAACAGAGCTTTCTAGGTGCACTATCAATCATCTTTGAAAAGGCTTTCCCTAAAGGAAAGCCTTTTCTATTGTTAATTATTACATTGGAGCTATTCTACTTCCTGTAAACTCATTAAATCATTACTCTTAAACCACTTTTGCTTTTGACTGCTGCTTCAACCCTAAAGACCACAAAAACAAAACTTAACTCGATGTGCTTTATGATTGATTTACTCACTTGCTTATCAAATAAAATGCATTGTATAACGAATATTTAGGTAAACTATAAAACGCATTCATCATGAACAACTGAACCTTACAAAGAGGTTGCATTTTAATAAGAACCCTTGTGCCTAGTACTAAAATGAAAATAAGCGTATATCCTTTTCTTACTTTTTATTCAATAATGTTGAATATGGGCATAGTTTATTAACATTTATTTATAACACATGGCAAATTTGCATCAATTTCAATAATCAATAACTGTAGTTATTACATAAACTTTTGCACCAATCTTGAAATCTCCCCTTTATGCCAATTACATTCAGATTCCGGGCCTTTTTAGAAATACCGTCCAAAACACAGTCTTCAATCATGTGACTTTCCAATATTTAAAACATTCAAACATGGAGTTAGGGTACTATAACAATTGAACTTATATAAAACGAGATAGCCGAAATGACTTATTCATTTCGGCTATCTCTGGAAGGTTAAACTGGAAAAGTATTTATTCTACAAACAAAACACTTCATCGAAGCGGCTGGACCTAATACCAATAAGTAAACAGCCCTTATGAAGCCGCATCAAGCTTCTTTATTGCTTAAAAATAAAGGGTGTTTTACGTCAATATATGAATTCCTTTCCGTCAAAAAAGATTAGCTATTAGCCTTCACGGTTGAAAACATATTTGTTTTCTTTTGATCCAAGGTCTTTGTATTTCTTTAAAACACCTTCTGATGCAAGTCCTTTCAAAGACTCAACCAAATACTTATCAGCTATTGAACGCTCATCGCTTGCATTAGCATTGAAATGATTGTAAACAACACGCTTTAAATCATTGGTTGTAAAGGTCTCCATTTGACTTTCCATGAAGTTATGCAGGAAAGGTCCAACCTCTGAAGTCCATGCAGGTACCGGCTTTGGTTTACGTCCAGGACGACCCTTCGGGCCTTCAGCAACTTTCTCTACCTTTTCTCCAGCAGCTTTTGGCTTACGACCGCGTTTCCCGGGAGCCTTTGCTAATACTGGTTCAACATTGGTGCGAGCAGGTCTTCCGCGTTTGCCTTTCGCAGGAGCAGCCGCAACCGCTACTGGAGTGCTTGCAACTGATGCAATTGTTTGACCTTTTAGCTGAGCAAGTGTGGCTTTAATTTCATCCACTTTTGTAAGTGCTTTGCTCAATTCGGACTCATAGAATGTAATAAGTCCGCTTACGTGTTCGCTTGAAATTTCAATTTTAATCATGGCTATTTTGAATACACAAATAAACTAAAATGGTTTGTAATTGATACACTTTATTTTTTTTCTAAATTTTTTTAACGTTAATCTTGGCCATGAGAACCTTTAACATTCAAACATCTAGCAAATGATAAATTGATTGATGTATAGGAAAAACAACTCTAGCGTATTACAACTTTCTTGAATAACGTTACATATCTCGTTTGTTTCAGTAAAAGGACTAAATAGATTGTAAATAAGCTTGTTAAGTCTTTACAATAGGTTAAAAACTGATCCAATTCAACTTGAAACAAACCCAATAATGCAAATCAGTAAAGACAAGCATTTCAATTCTAAAAACATAAAAATCTGTGGTTCTTCGCCACTAATTGTGGGTAAGGGATTAGATATCTAAATTTGAACATGCGAAACGAAGACATATTTGCCGTTGCTCTAGGGCTATCCAAACCTTGGTTTATTGAACAAGTCAA
>JAIXUI010000100.1 GCA_027484125.1 Bacteroidota bacterium
TCTTCCTGATCTCTGGCTCGGTAATCGGCCCAAATTCCACCTAAGATTTCATAAGTACGACCTGAAATGGGCGAGGTAGTATCTCTCGCGAGGGTGATGTTGGCGCCTCGCATGTCCCACATAACGTAAACGCCACCGGATGTAAGCGTCAGGCCGGGTGTATTCAAAGGCACCACGGTATAAGCGCCCGCTAACACTTGCGAACCGGGCACATTGACCGAGTCGAGCAAGGTGCCGGGGCTGCCGTTGGGTCCGTCGTCTTTGTAAATGAGTGCGGTAAAGCCAGCACCTCCCGTATTATTGGAGTGGAAGAAGCGTGTTCCCAGCACTTTGGCCGGATAAAACGAAGGCTGTACATAAACGCCTATTCCCCCTAGACCGCCAGCCCAGTTTAAGCCGGCACCATTGGGTAGGCCATCGCTATAATCGAGTTTTACCGGAGAAGTATTGGTGTCAATGGCGACAATCTTGAGGCGTTTGTGGTTGTTGCTTTGAAACATATCGCCGGTGAGCCCTCCGATGGTGGTGCTAAAGACATAAGTTCCGGACGAAGTGGCTGTCCAGGCAGTAGGAAAGTTAATTTGGGTATCTACTCCCGGCGCGAGGCTGGAAATGGCCACGCTTCCGAGGTTTACCACATTCGCGCCTCGGCTGATTTGACCACTAACGTTGAAGTTGGACAGCATTTGATTGCCGTAGTTGCGCACGGTGGTGGAGTAAACCGCCGACGGACCGTTTACGCTCACAAATTTTCCACCGTTTTTGCTGTTGTCGTTGAATCTGATGCCGGCGTCGGTAACGGCGTAGGTAACTACCGGGGGATAGTAAAATTTGATGCAATAGTTGTTGGTTGGATAAGCATTTCGCATGGCTTGAAGCCCAAGGTTGCCGGTGATATTCTCAATCCCTACGGAGATGTCGTTGCCTTGGGTGGTGCCGGTCATGCTGAGGTAGTTGAAAGTGATGGATTTATCGACGCGGTTGAGGATTATCTGAAAGCTATTGCTGCCTGTAAATCCTGTAGTTTGACTCCAGTATGGGGCGTTAATCCAGCTAATGCCGATGCTATCGCCTGACACCTTATAGAAACATTGCCCAAGATTACCGGCACCCTGAAAGTTGAGGTCAGCCAGCAGAGGAGCGATAAAATCATTGACTCCTGCAGGAAGTGGAATGTTAGGGAAGGGCGAAGCAATATTTCCGTTATTGAAAGCAATGTAGCCATTGGAGCCAATCCAGAAAAACTCTGGTTGATACCAATAATATTGGAACCCACCACCGATTCCAAAAGGCCCCACCACATTATCATCGGCGAGACCGGTTACCGGCGTACCTGTGGTGGCGATGTCCCACCAGGCAAAGACAGGCCCACCCGGTTCATTGGAATCCTTCCAAGTGTAGCCATAAGCATCGGGGCCACCGGAGCTCGCTTTTACGGCCAAGCTCATTTGAATCACAGCTACAATTGCGAGTAAAAGCTTTTTCATATTCAATCATTTGGCAATTAAATATAATATAAATCGACCAAAAAGTCTGGTTTATAAAGAAAGAAAGCCGCCCCGGCAACTCGAACTTTAAGGAGCTGCCGGGGCGGCTTTCAGCACCCTTTTTCAGGGTTATGGCCCGGAAATAACTACCGCCGCTCGAAACTGATCGTCGCCTCGCCTTACACTTAGCCAGTAAATGCCTGCATACAGGGTTGGCAACCTCAGGTTTATGGCCTGCTCTGCTTCCGCAGGAACGAGTTCCCATTCTAGTCCATAGCACTTTCTCCCGGCAGCATCATACAAATCAATCTGCCACTGCCCTTCAACTTTTGCCCTTCCTGATAGCCTAATAGTAAGTGGCTGTCCGGGCTTTAATGGGTTAGGAAAAATCTGAAACTGTTGGTTTTTCCTATCAATTGTCGCTGTTGTGGCTTGTAGGAGGTAACAAATGGAATCGTTGCTTTTTATAGAATCAGCAGATAATTGTGTCCACATGCAAAAGTTTTCATCCGGCAACATCGAGTTTGGTAATAAGGAAGGGGGGAAATTAAAGAGCACGGAATCTCCCGGCTGAATTGACGCGCCAAAATAAGTGGTAGTTACAGGTGCTGCGCTTCCTGCTTGATAGCCAACAACAAATTGATTTACTGCTAATTGCCCTTGGTTTTTTATCCATCCACTGATAGGTACAACACCCGGTGGCCGCCATCCCGGTGTTGGTGAAACTATTCTTGACACCCTTAGATCTCGCTGGGGAATACCTTCAATAGCTAATCCCATGGCCATCTCCGCCCATCTTCCTTCTGAAAACTCACTCCAAACTCCATCTACTATTTCATACTGAAAAGATGAGGTTGGCGAATTGGTGTCACAACCCAATGTAACGTTGCCTGCGTAATATTCCACAAGCATGTAAACCCCTCCTCCTTGAAGGGTTATGTCATTTCCTGATAAAGGGTGTCGGTTATAAACACCCCCGATTACTTTATTGGGTGCTATTAAAACAGAATCTATAAGGGTGCCAGGACTGCCTTGTGGGCCATCGTCTTTATAAAGTCTGACTGAAAAATCAAAGTTTGGTGGGAACCTATGAAATACATGGGTTCCTTTAATTTTTAACGGATAAAAGGCTGGCTTAAGATAAACACCAAATGCATGGGGATAGCTAATTGAGCCATTGAAAAAAGCGGAACGTGGTAAACCATCAGAATAGGATAGTGACAAACTTCCATGGGTGGAATCAATCACCATAATCTTACACCCTTTACGATTATTTATTGGAATACTGTCAATAGCTGTGGAGGATATTAAGGCTGAAAAGGTGTAACGACCAACTTGATTCGGTGTCCAAGGAGTTGTCAACTCAATAACAGAATCTTGGCCGGGCAATAATGTGCCAATTATTCTTCCTCCTAAAGGTGTGGCAAAACCACCTTGACGATTTATTGACCCTGTTATGGTCAAGCTTTGCGCAATTACGTTTCCTTCATTTTTCACCTTTACTCGAAATCTCCGTATTGGCTCTCCAACTTTTCGAGTCTCTGCCCAACTTCCTTCATTTACTACTTCTTTGATGGAAACGTCATAGATGCTAAAGTTGTTATTGGTAGGGTATTCTATCCGAATGCTATAATTAGAGGGTGGCACTACCCCGTTCATCAGGGTTGTTCCAATAAATCCTCCATGGCTATTGTAGGTAATAATACCAGCTGGTGTATTCCCAACAAATTGTTGATAGTTGAAGGTGATGGAATGATTGGCCCTATTAAAGATCACCTGAAAACTATTTGAACCAACTGGCCCGGTGGTGCCCCAAACAGGAACGTTTACCCAGCTTACACAAAGACTGTCGCCACTGATTTGATAGTAACACCTACCGGTATTTCCAGGTTGAGAAAAGTCAAAATCAGTCAAAATAGGCGCAACAACATTTTTAACACCTCGATTCCAATTCAAGTTAAAATTGAATGGTGATTTTAAAATGCCTTTCTCAAAACTGAGGTAGCCGTTCGATCCAATCCAAAATGAAGTAGGCTGGTACCAGAAGTATTGAAACCCTTGTAACATGGGGAATGGCCCAACAGCATTATCATCTTTTAGCCCGGTTACCAAGGTTCCGGTTCCGGTAATGTCCCACCATGCATAAACGGGCCCGCCTGGCTCATTAGAATCTTTCCAGGTATAACCAAATCGATCGGGGCCACCGGAGGCTGCTTTTGCAGAAAA
>JAIXUI010000037.1 GCA_027484125.1 Bacteroidota bacterium
CCTTCAGATTCCGCTTCACAACGGACACCCTTGCTCTTGGCTAACGGTAAGTACTGCAACTCCCGCTCGGGACTTCCACCCTAGAGCTGATACACATGCCTGACGCACATAAAAAAGCCTGTAGCAAAAACTACAGGCTTTTTTCAGGTTGCGGAGAGAGAGGGATTCGAACCCTCGATACACTTTTGGCGTATACACACTTTCCAGGCGTGCTCCTTCAACCACTCGGACACCTCTCCTAAGCGGGACACAAAGGTAGCGTTCCACGCTAAATTTCAAAATAGCGATACATTTTTATCGCTTCACCAGTTTGTGAACGTGTCCGTTGATATGCAGCAGGTAAATACCGGCAGAAAATCGGCTTAAATCCAAATGCGCAGCGGCAGGTTGAATTTGACCTGCACTCAACAATTGCCCATTCATGCCAATGATGCGGTATGTAGAAGTTTCTTTCAACCCAAATACTTGAATCATTCCGGATTCGTCGGCCAAGCCCGAAGTAAATAGCTGTTCTGAATTTAAATTCTGAGCGTGAAGTCCAAGATTGGCCATTCGGGAAATAGCACTGGAAGCTCCTTTAAGAATCCACAAATTGGGGTCAAGCGCTACTTGAACAACCGAATCAGCCAAAGGAAAACTTTGTGCTGGCATGGAAGGATCGAGCTTTAAATCCACAAAAGCACCAGACAGCAACTGGGCGCGAACCGGAATTGGGGTGTTGAAGAATGGGTTAGAGGTTGACGAAGTAGTTTGAGATTGTTGAAAAAACAATTGACCACTACTCCAATTCCAACGTACCTGATAAGTTGGAAATCCGGCACCAATGATCCACTGATTGATATAATCGGTAAGTGAAACTCCCGTAGCATTCTCTAAGATGGTTTTGAAGTCTGCCGTAGTAGCCGTTCCAAATGCGCGAGCTTGTAAATAAGTACGCAACCCGGAGTAAAAGAGCGAATCGCCCAGTAAATAGCGCAAAGTGTGAATCACTACCGCGCCCTTTTTGTAAGTAAGCTGTGAGCTAAAGATTCTGGATTCACTGGAGCCCGCAGGAACATATACGGTTCCATTGGGTTGAGTGAGTGCGGAATTCTGAGCAGAAGTAAGCCAACTTCTAGCGTTGCCATTCGGAATAAACTCCCGATACAGGTACTCTAAATAGGAAGCAAAGCCTTCATTCAACCAGATATCACTCCATGTTTTGCATGTTACATAATCACCAAACCATTGATGACCTAACTCATGGGCCGTTAAATCTTGTCCGAAATTCCCCTGAGTGGTCATGGTTTGGTGCTCCATACCTCCACCCAAAGGAGCCATCATATGGCCATACTTCTCCTGATGAAAGGGATACAAACCAAATTTCTCTGAAAACTTAACCAGCATATCTGCGGAAGCGTCAATCTGATTTTTAAAATAAGGGAGAATAGGGCCAAAATTGGCGTTAGAGCCGTTGTAAATGAGGTTTTGAATTAAAATAGAATCCGGTGCTGCCGCCGTTGGCTTTGCCCAAACGTTGTAAATCTGGTAATCAGAAACCGCATAAGCAATGAGGTAAAACGCAATAGGATAACGGGTTTTCCATCTAAATCTCAATTGATTATTGGGCAAGGTATCCACCCCTTGAAGCATCCCGTTAGCCCCACCTTTTTGGTTGGATGGAACAGTTAACCAGGTTTCAACTGAGTCAATTTTATCCTCTAAATCACCGTTTTTCACCGGCATCCACTGCTGAGCACCAAATGGTTGAGACAAGGTCCAGGTGGCTCGAGTTGACCAAGTTGGAGAGGCTTGTGAGCTAACAGCAGCACTGGCTCCGGGTTGTGCAGCTGGGATACCTCGATAAAAAACATCGACTGAAAGAGGCGTTCCAGCTGGTATAAGACCTGAAAAAGGCATAAAAACCCGGTTGTTGCTACGAATAAAACTTCTATTCTGACCATTCCAGCGGATGCTGTCGATGGTAAGATTGTCATTTAAATCGAACCAGAAAGTATCAATGCCGGAAGCACCGGCAGTTGCCGACATGGTTGCATGGGCAACCAGCGACGTGTTTTGGTTAGAAACCTGAAACCGCAGCAAATAATGATGTAAGTTGTAATCCCCGAAAGACTGGCTCATTGTCCGATTTGCAGGTAACTGTAAGCCTCTGAGGTTCGATTTCCAACCGCATGGATCATCGAATCCGTGGTGTTGGGCATAGAGCTTGGGAGCAAGAAAGAATAAGGCAGCGGCAACTAAAAGTTTTTTCATAATGATTGAAAAGCCCCTCAAGATAACAGATTCACCCGTTACCAGCCTTGCTTTCCAATTAATGGTACAAAACGAAAATCCTGGAACTGTTCGGTTTCAAAAGTAAGTTCATCGAGCCTCGTCACACGAGTCATGGTTTGTGTTTCACCATCTCCAACAGGAATTACCAGTTTCCCCCCAATAACCAACTGCTTTAAAAGGTTCTTAGGGATTTCGGGGGCGCCCGCTGTAACCAGAATACGATCGAATGGCGCTTCCTGCGGCAACCCAAGGGTTCCATCTCCAAAACGGCAGATTATTCGATAAGGGAGGTTGTTCAATAAAGCTTTAGTAGCATTAAAAAGCTTCATTTGCCTTTCTATGGTGTACACAGTTGCACCAATACTTGCCAAAATGCAAGCTTGGTAACCACTGCCAGTTCCAATTTCTAACACTTTCTGACGCGGTTCAAGCTGCAAAAGCAAAGTTTGGTAAGCAACGGTTGAGGGCTGAGAGATGGTTTGGCCTGCTTCAATTGGGAAGGCTACATCAGAGTAGGCCTGTTGAAGAAAAATGGGAGGCAAGAAAAAATGCCTTGGCACTTCAGCGAAAGCCTTCAATATTGGAAGGTCATGAAATCCTTTGTCCTGTAAATCCTTGATCAATTGCTTGCGCAGCCCCCGGGTTAAGGGAGTATCCTGTAGTAAGGCCATCTTCACAAAGCTAAAAGGGGAGGCCGCAGAAGGCAATTAAAAAATTAATTTCGCGCTGAATTTCGTTCCATGCTAAAAATTGCTGTATTAGGTGCAGGCCATTTGGGTAAAATCCACCTTCGTTGCCTCAAAAACATCCCTCATTTTGAGGTTATCGGGGTCTATGACCCCAATGAGGAAAATGCAAGGATTGCCCATGAATACTATGGTGTTACACCATGGAGAAACATGGAAGCGCTAATTGATGCAGCTGACGTGGTAGATGTGGTTACCCCAACCCTCTCCCATTACGATTGCGCACGCATGGCAGCCAAAAAGCTGAAACATATTTTCATTGAAAAACCGCTAACCAACACTGTTCAAGAGGCGGAGCAGCTCATCTCTTTGGTTAGAGAAGCAGGAATAAAGGTGCAAGTAGGGCATGTGGAGCGGTACAACCCCGCTTTCATAGCTGCTTCCGATTACGACCTCTCACCAAAATTCATAGAAGCACACCGGCTCTCCACCTTCAACCCTCGCGGAACCGATGTTCCTATTGTGCACGATTTAATGATCCACGACCTCGACATTCTGTTGAGTGTAGTGAAGTCCAATATCCGGCAGATTAGTGCAAGTGGGGTATCCGTTGTATCTAACACCCCGGATATTGCCAACGCCCGAATAGAGTTTGAAAATGGCTGTGTAGCGAACTTAACTGCAAGCCGAATCTCACTGAAAAGCATGAGAAAAATGCGTTTCTTCCAACAAGATGCCTACATCAGCGTAGATTTTCTTGAGAAGAAAACAGAAATCTTCAAATTAAACGACCCTCATCAAGTTCCGGACGCTAATGCAACTGTCATGGAAATTGACCTAGGTCCAGATCGGGGAAAAAAGCTTATCACCTTTGAAGTACCACCGGTACCAGATATTAATGCAATACAAAGCGAATTGGAAGACTTTGCTAACGCTATTTTAAGAAACACCGAACCGAATGTTACAATACAAGATGGTTATCGGGCGTTGAAGGTAGCAGATCAAATTGTTCAGCTTATTGCAAAAAACCGGATGGATTGATGACCAAATTCTACCCTGCTCTTCTTCAGGCACTTACTCTTGCACTGGCAACCTTGTTGTCGGCTTGCGAGCTCGACCCTGTTATTGAAAAGCCTTCATACATCCACATCCCGGACATTGCTTTCAATAGTAATTATCCGGAACATGGCACTAATTCTCATAGAATTACTGATGCTTGGGTTTACCTCAACGACAACCTGATTGGCGCCTACCAACTGCCGGCCACTTTCCCTGTTTTAGCTAAAGACAAAGGACGCATTCAGGTGTTCCCAGGCGTGCTACTCAACGGCATTTCTTCTACCCGGCAAGTCAATCCATTTTATACGGGAGAAAACTTCACTCCTCAATTTATTCCTGGCAAAACTGACACACTCAGACCAACCTCCACCTACCGAACCGGAACAAAATTTATCTGGCGTGAAGATTTTGAATTGCCAGGACTGACCTTAAAAACCAGCGCTGCCTCCGATACTACTTTACAGCGCATCAACAATTCTCCTTTGGTTTTCGAAGGAAATGGCGCTTTGGCTATGTACGTGGACAACCGTGCTCCAACTCTTAAATCTGAGTCAATCAACGGCTTTCCATTACCCCTTCGTGGTTCATCCGCCTTTCTGGAAGTGGATGTAAAAAATACAACGCCATTGTACATGGCCATTTTTGTTACTGCATCCAATGGCCAAAGCGCTGAGGTGCCTTTTGCAGGAATCAACCCCTCCCCTGTTTGGAGAAAGCTCTACATGAACTTAACGCCAGTTGTCAATGCTCAGCCGTTGAACAGTACTTACAAGATGGTTTTCTTCGCAAAGAAAGAAAGCAGCGCAGCTGTTGACACTGTCCTCATCGATAATCTCAAAATCGTATATTGATGAGAAAAAGGGCCGATACTTTCCAATACCTTTTATTTGATTTCCTCGCTGCGGCCCTCGCGTGGTTTCTGTTTTTTAATTACAGGAAGTTGTACCTCGATGGTGCTACCATCCATAACGCCCTTATCAGGCCAATGGATAAAAACCTCCTGCTTGGCCTTCTTATTATACCTTCTTACTGGATTTTACTTTATGCCTTAACCGGCGTTTACCATGATGTCTATCGCAAATCGAGGCTAAATGAGCTCGGAACTACATTGTTTACCAGTTTAGTTGGGGTTATTGCCATTTTCTTCTTGCTCATTCTCGACGACGTTATCCATTCTTATAAAACTTATTACACCAGCGTTTTTATCCTCTATAGTCTGCACGTTGGAACCACATTCCTATTCAGATTCATACAATTGACCTCCATTTCCAACCGAATGCACCGGGGTGAATTAGGATTCAAGACGTTAATCATTGGAGGAAACTCCAGGGCATTGGAATTATATAAGGAAATTACTTCTCGTAAAAAAAAGCTCGGGTATTTGTTTGTTGGATTCATTGACCTCAATGGCGGCAGCAAATGCGTGCTTCATACCAAATTGACTAAACTTGGCTATGTTGAGGATATTCCTAAGGTAATTGCTGAAAACAAAATAGAGGAAGTCATCATTGCACTGGAAACTACCGAACACGCACGCTTCAGACACATCCTCAACTTATTAGAGGATACCAATGTGATTATTAAAATCATCCCTGACATGTATGACATCATGTTGGGGCATGTGAAAATGCAACAGATTTTTGGCGCAATCCTTATTGAGATTTATCCGAAAATCATGTTGCCTTGGCAACGTATTTCAAAGCGAGGACTCGATATTATCGTTTCGGCTGTTTCCATGCTTATTCTTGCGCCATTGATGCTTTATGCCGCTTTCCGCGTTCGTATGTCATCACCCGGGCCTATCATTTACAAGCAAACCAGAATCGGTCGATATGGAAAACCATTTACGATCCACAAGTTTCGGTCAATGTTTACTGATGCTGAAAAAGAAGGCCCACAACTCTCTTCCGACCTTGATCCTCGCATCACCCGATGGGGTTTAATCATGCGAAAATGGCGCATCGACGAATTACCGCAGTTTTACAATGTGTTTATCGGAGAAATGTCATTGGTAGGACCACGCCCAGAAAGACAGTTCTATATAGACCAAATCATGGCTGTTGCCCCGCATTACAAACACCTACTCAAGGTTCGTCCTGGGCTTACTTCTTGGGGACAAGTAAAATTCGGTTACGCAGAAAACATCCCTCAAATGGTTGAACGCCTCAAATTCGACATCCTCTACATTGAGAATATGTCGCTTTTAGTGGATTTCAAAATCATGATTTACACCTTGATTATCCTTTTCGAAGGGCGAGGCAAATAAATTATAGCTCTTACTACTCTTACTTCCTTACCCTTTATAGGGATTAATCTACCGGCTCAATGCGAGAAGGAAGGGTTGCATTTCCCATTTCAGGAACCGGTAAAGGATTTTCTTGAGGCTCTTGAACTGGTTCAGGTAAATCAAGAGGCGGTTGACCGGCATCCACCCAAGCAGAGAACCAAAATTTACCTACTGCTAGTGTAGCTTGCCGCATACGTCTTCTTACTAAATCGCCCAAAATCCGATTAAACTCCAGCGTCAACGCCTCACTATATTGCTTTTCCAGTTTTCCTTTTCGCATCTCTAGGCTGTACCAAGCAGATTCTGGTATCCGCTTTTTAGCTTGTTCTTCTGCATAGAAAACCGTGTCGAGTGCACGGTGGCTTTCCTTCACAGCCTCCCAGATTAATTGGCGAATATCTGAGACATAAGTTGCTGCTCCTAAAAGAAAGTCTCGCTCTCTTACCATTAAAACCGGACTTCGGGTTTCCAGTAAAGCATGAATACCACGTTGACCAGAAAACTGGCCATTGTAGTTGGCAGTGGTATGCAAAGGCACATGCGCATCAGCCAGATAGTGGCCTGTTTCGGCAAGTAATCTTAAAATACGCGTGTGATCCCGGGATTTAAACGCATGAATGAGCGAGTAATAAAGACGTTGCACATGCCACGGCACATGCCCCCAGCTTTTGAGGGAGTCGGCAGTGTATTGCTTGATGGCATCCTCTTCGCGCTGGGGAATGCTATCAACGCAACCGTAATATTCAATATCAATAAAATGACGAGCCCCCTCCTCGGCCACTGCGTACCTGCGTGAATCAGGGTCAGGAGCATGAGCCTCTATCCAACGGAGATGAGGCTTCAGGTAATAATAAAGTGGAGCAGGAAGGGTGTAAACCGCATAACGGTTGATCTGACGGTGAGCGTCAAAGCCCCAGCCCGAAGCCGGAGCAGCCCATAATAAGGCTGCGATTATCAGCAGCCAAAGGTTCTGTAGCACAAATCATGGAAGGATAAGTCGTTTAATCTTACTAATCGGTCCCGGACAGTTCTCTTGATGGCAAGTGATGCAAGTTTGGAGAAGGTGGTTAAACGCTGCCTTCCGGCCATCGGGTCCTTGTGCCTGGAGCTCCTGCATGGCCGCGTAATAAGTGTCGGCTTTCTTCTGAAATTCAGGAGTCAAAACCGTAGAATCGGTAGGTTCCTGATCATGAAAGCGAATAACGGGGAAGATCGTCGCATTGAAGGTCTTCCCCGCTTTTATAGAATCGTGCATGGCTGCGGCTTGAACGTACATCGCACGCATCACCTTGGCCATGGGTTTAGCATCTTCAATTCCGGGCTTTCCAGTGGAGGGGTCACCAGGAGCCTTCTGTTGGTCCGCATTCGTAGTTGACTCACATGCCCAAACTACAAGTGCTAATAGAAATCCGATATAAAGATGCTTGCGGTTCATCTGAAAGTATTATTGAATTACTACCCCTTTAGCTTCAAACACCAACTCGCGAGATGGCTCTTTAATAGCTTCAATTTCCTCTTTAGACTTTCCGGCATCATGAGCAAAATGCTTCAACTCTTCAACCGTAGTAACCTGGTAGTAAGCCATTCCATCGATGTAGGCTTTCTTACCTGATGCATCCTTCGGAACAAAGAACGCATAGTCTTTGAAGCTAACACGCATGGTTGAACCATCGCCCTTATCGAGTTTCATCCAACAGCCTTTCTTCTGACAAACTTCTTCAATAGATGCAGCGAGTTTCACCTGTACGGAATCCTGTGTGCCAAGATTTTTGATGAACTCAGGAAGCGCTACCGCTCCGGTAGTATCAATAGCCTCACCAAAAGTGGCGGCCTGGGCATTAGCAACCATGTTTTCACCGGTTTGTTCTCCTTCTTTAGGAGCCTGTGAACATGCGAACATTGTGGTAGCCAAGGCTACATAAACCAATTTCTTCATTGTTTCGGAATTGGTGCAAAGGTAAGTAGGGACATTGAATAAAATATCAATCAATAATTCCTGACAAATCTTTGCATAACTCCGAAAGGCAATTATCTTTGCGCTCCTTATAAGCGGAAAAATACGTCCACATGGCTAACCATAAATCAGCTCTCAAGCGCATTCGTCAAAGCGCAGTACGTCGTCTGCGTAATCGCTATCAATACAAGACGACCCGTACCATGATCAAGCGCCTGCGCAACACTACCAGCAAGTCAGAAGCAACGGTTATGATGCCGAAGGTTTTCTCTCTGTTGGATCGTCTTGCCAAACGCAACATCATCCACAAAAACAAGGCTTCTAATCAGAAGTCCAAACTTGCACGTTTTGTGAATAAATTGGGATAAGCATCGCATTATTCAATACTTGCACCTAAAAAAGGCTCACCGATTGGTGAGCCTTTTTTGTTTTCTGCACTTTTTTTAAGTTTTACGAACTGGCCTTTTTTCTTTGATAACTGCCTAATTAACAAAGATCAATCTCATTTAATGCGACTTTTTGTCTCAATCAGAATGAAAATCAATGCTTAGCTTGCCTTACCAATTTATTAATCATGAGCCATATCAATCATATCATTAAAGAATGGGCGCCAGAAGACCGCCCGAGAGAAAAATTCAGAGACAAAGGCAGAGAAGCGGTAACCGATAGTGAACTGCTTGCTATCCTTATCGGATCTGGCACTAAGTCCCGAAATGCCCTCTCACTCGGAAGAGAAATTCTTAGCTTAGTAGAAGGCGATTTACTGCGTTTGGGAAACTATTCCGTTCAGGAACTATGCAAGGTTTCAGGTATTGGGGAAGCTAGAGCCATCACCATTGCCGCAGCCCTTGAGCTTGGCCGCAGAAGACGTGAAGCAGTTAATCCAAAGGAAAAACAAAAGGTAGGCTCAAGTCTAGATATTGATAAATACTGCCGACACCTCTTTCAGTTTCTTACGCATGAAACGTTCCAAGTGGCATACCTCAATCGTGCAAACTACATCATTGTGGTAGAGAAAATTAGCTCTGGTGGACTAACCTCTACCATTGCGGACCCTCGAATTATCCTTAAAAAAGCCCTTATTCATGAGGCTACCTCTATCATTCTGATGCACAATCACCCTTCCGGGAATCTGCGTCCTTCAGAATCTGACCTTGAGCTAACCAGAAAGCTGCGAAAATCGGCCAAGGAAATGGACATCACGGTTCTTGATCATGTCATCTTTAGCGATCAAAACTATTTCAGCTTTGCCGATAATGATCTGATGTAATCCTATAAAAAGAGACTCCCTGCTGCAACGCCTAGTCCACCTACCAGATAACCTGCTGAAACTTGAGCTAAAGTATGCGCCTTGAGGTACAACCTGGCTGTTCCTACTAGTCCTGCAAAAATTAACAAAAGAGGAAGCATGCCTTTTGATTGTATGGTGAGTTGATCCTGAACTATCATCAGGAAAACCAGTAAACCACCAATGCCAACGGTGTGAGCAGAAATTTTCCAACGCAAGTTGATGATTAGCGTAGCTCCAAGCGACAAAGTAGCGCCCAATAACGCACTTAAGATAATCGGAGGTAGCTGCATCCTGTAAAAGGTAAACAACAACAACACCAACATGGTTAAAGTGAACAAATAGGGAATTGTACGCTCTTCGCTGTTGGAAATCTGGACATCAGAGATTTTTTGTTGCCTGTATCGAATCAGCATGAAGAGTGCTGGAAATAGAACTGTATAAAGCAATACCAAGCCAATTAAAAAAAGGAAGGTCTTATCTGAATACGCAATCATGCTAACCGGCTGTAAAACGTACATGAGCATGGTGAGATAAAAAGGCTGCAACAAAGGATGAAGCAGCACGGAGATTAACCAGGCAGCTTGCCTCATGTCAGATTTCTTTTCTCAATCGGGCAACGGGAAGGTTCAGCGCTTCCCGGTATTTTGCGACGGTCCTTCTTGCAATGTTATACCCGCGTTCGTTTAGCAGCTCTGACAATCGATCATCAGACAACGGCTTGCGTTTGTCTTCGTCTTGAATTAACTCCGTAAGGATGGCTTTGACTTCCTTGCTGGAAGCCTCTTCACCTGAATCGGTCATGATTCCTTCAGAGAAAAATGATTTTAGTAGGAATGTCCCAAACTCTGTTTGGATGTATTTACTATTGGCAACTCGGGAAACGGTAGAAATGTCGAGGCTAACTTTATCGGCAATATCCTTGAGAATCATAGGCTTCAATTGAGTGGTATCTCCTGAAAGGAAATAAGCTCGTTGATGCTCAAGAATAGCCTCCATGGTGGTTAGTAAAGTGTGTTGCCGCTGCCTAATGGCATCGATAAACCACTTCGCCGCATCCAATTTCTGTTTCACAAAAACCAAGGTATCCCGCGTTTTAGGATCGGGTTTTCCACCTTTGTTATAGTGTTTCAGCATTTCACGATACTCCCTACTAATTCGTAACTCAGGAGCATTTCGGGAATTCAGCCTGAGCTCCAGCCTTCCTTCATCCTGATGCAGGATAAAATCGGGAATAACTGCGCTATTGGTATCCTCAGATCCGGCAGAACTTCCACCTGGCTTGGGATTCAGGTGGATAATTTCTTCGTGAGCAGCTTTAAGCTGTGCTTCCGAAATGTTCAGTGCTTTTCGGATTTTATCGAAGTGCTTCATGGAATACTCCTCGAAGTACTTGTCGATGATGATTTGTGCCGTTAATGCTGCCGGACTGTGGTGTTTTCTATTGAGTTGAAGCAGCAAACACTCTCTAAGGTCTCTCGCTCCTATTCCTGCCGGATCAAATCCTTGAATTATCTCCGTTAATACTTCTTCTACTTCCTCTGCCTCACAAATCAAGTTGAGTGAAAAAGCTAAATCATCAGCAATGTTGAGCGATTTACGTCGGAGGTAGCCATCTTCATCAAGACTTCCAATAATTTGCTCTGCAATGATGTATTCGCGTTCACTTAAATCGAGTAATTCCAACTGATCATGAAGTTGATCGATAAAGCTGGAACGTACTGCCACTCTGCTATGAACGCCAGCATCTTCGTCTTCTTCCCGGTAGTTGTTATCTGCAAGCTTGTAATCCGGGATGTCATCATCCTCTAAATAGTCTTTAATTTCTACGTCCTCAGCAGGATTATCATCGTACTCGTCCTCTTTTTCAGCCTCATTAGATACTTCATCATCGTCCTGAGTCTGATTTTCCTCATGAATTCCTTCTTCTAACGCAGGATTCTCCTCCAGTTCTTCCTTGATTCTTTGTTCCAACATGGCTGTTGGAATCTGAAGCAACTTAATGAACTGAATTTGTTGAGGCGAAAGCTTTTGAAGGAGCTTTTGTGAGAGCGTCTGTTTCAGCATGCATCCCAAATATACAGGGATGTACAGATAGATAAGGATAAATCAGTTGTAAACTCAGGGATTTTGACATCTTTATAACACTTTTAGATATTTATATCCTGATATTTGTATTCATGAATACGCTTATTGAACGTTACAATCAGGCCGTCCCTCGTTATACCAGCTATCCGGCGGTTCCACATTGGGACTCGGAGCGGTTTACTATTGAATCTTGGAAAGCAGCTGTTCAATCCGCTTATTCACAACATCGAAAACTTTCCTTATACATACATTTACCATATTGCGAAAGCTTATGTACCTATTGCGGTTGTAACAAACGCATTACCCGCAATCATCAGGTAGAATCGCCTTATATCGCAGGACTACTTGCTGAATGGGCCATGTACCACAGTTTATTCGGGGAGCAACCGCTCATCGAGCAGCTTCATTTAGGAGGCGGAACCCCTACCTTCTTCTCAGCCGAATCACTTGACAGCCTGATGAGAGGAATTTTTCGGATGAGTAAGGTGAGTAGCTCTCCAGATTTTTCAATAGAAATTCATCCTAACTACACCAAAGAAGACCAGCTTAAAGTACTCTATAGCCATGGATTTAGGCGATTAAGTGTAGGCATACAAGACTTTGACCTTAAAGTTCAGCAGGCCATAAACCGCATTCAACCTTATTCATTAACAGCAGCCATTTTCAGCATGGCACGCGATATTGGCTACGATGGACTAAATGCAGACATGGTGTATGGATTACCTTTTCAACAAATGAGTGGATTGAAGGAAACCTTGGATAAAGTGATGAGGCTACGTCCGGACCGAATTGCCTATTACAGTTATGCCCACGTGCCTTGGAAGAGCAAAAGCCAGCGACATTTCTCCGAAGCTGACCTTCCAGAACCTTCTCTTAAGCAAGCTTTGGCAGATGAAGGAAGAAGACGATTCATAGATGAAGGCTACATACCCATCGGTTTCGACCACTTTGCTCTCCCACATGATCCATTAGCCATTGCCCAGCAAAATGGCACCTTATTCAGAAACTTTATGGGATTCACCCACCGTCAGGAAGATTTGCTTATTGGACTTGGCGTTTCTTCAATTTCAGACAGTAGTAATGCTTTTGCCCAAAATGTCAAGGAAGTAGAAACTTACCTTTCGCACGTAGGCCTTGGCGTTTGGCCCATCGAGAAAGGACATTTACACAATCAAGAAGATTTGGAGTTTAGAAAGCATATCTTGAATTTGATGTGCAGGTATGAAACTAGTTGGAATTTGGACGAGTTTATCACTGGAAGAATAGAAGCGCTTCAACCTTTTGAGGCCGACAAGCTAGTGCGCATTGAAGAACAAAAACTCACTTTAACGGCTTTAGGTCGAAGTTTTGTTAGGAATGTCTGCTATGCATTAGATCCACGAAGCAACCAACAGGATTCTTCCGGGAAAAGCCGATTCAGTTCAGCGGTCTGACCATCCTTATGGATTCAAGCATACCTTTGTGGTATGTCGTACCTTGATAGCCTGAACCCGCCACAGCGGCAGGCCGTAATGTGCACTGAAGGCCCCGTGATGATTGTTGCAGGCGCCGGCTCAGGAAAAACCAGAGTACTTACTTACCGGATTGCTTGGCTACTGGACCAAGGAGCAGATCCGTACAACATTCTTGCGCTAACCTTTACCAATAAGGCGGCAAGAGAAATGCGTGAGAGGATTGAAAAAGTGGTGGGTAGTGCTGCCAAATCGTTATGGATGGGCACTTTTCACTCCGTTTTTTCTCGAATACTAAGGGCCAATGCAGAACGGCTTGGGTATCCGCAAAGTTTCTCCATCTATGACACGGACGACGCGAAAAGTTTAATCAGCACCATCGTCAAGGAAATGAAGCTTGACGATCAACTATATAAAGCTTCTTTCGTTTACAACAGGATTTCCAGTGCAAAAAATGGACTGATAGGCCCTGAACTTTACGCCCAAGATCCTGAAATTCAAAACTTGGACATCAATTCAGGTAGGCCAAAAATGGCTGAAGTATACCGCTATTATCAGGAAAGACTGAGGAAAGCAGGAGCCATGGATTTTGATGACCTGCTTTTCAATACCTATAAACTGTTTCACCATTATCCCGAATGCTTGCATTACTATCAACATAAATTCAAGTATTTGATGGTAGATGAGTATCAGGATACCAATGTAGCACAGTATCGCATCGTGAAGATGCTTGCTGCTGTACACGAAAATTTATGCGTGGTGGGCGACGATGCTCAGTCGATTTACGCGTTTCGAGGTGCCAACATTGAAAACATACTCAACTTTCAGAAAGACTATCCCAGTTTACAAGTTTTCAAACTTGAACAAAACTACCGTTCAACTCAACACATCGTTCAAGCCGCCAATAGTCTCATTGCCAAGAACAAAGACCAGTTGACCAAGAATGTCTGGACCGACAACGCTCCAGGCGATAAAATCAGGGTAATTCGCTGTTTCTCAGATAATGAGGAAGGAAAGCTCATCGCTCAAACCATCTTCGAAGAGAAGATGAAAGAACACAGAGCCAACCATGACTTCGCCATTCTATACAGAACCAATGCCCAATCAAGGGCTTTAGAAGAGGGATTGAGAAGATTAAATATCCCTTATCGGATTTATGGTGGCACTTCCTTTTATCATCGAAAAGAAATCAAAGATGTAATCGCTTACCTCAAACTTATCGTTAACCCTCAAGACGAAGAAGCTTTCAAACGCATCATCAACTATCCAGCGAGAGGCATTGGCAAAGTAAGTCTTGACAAAATGATTGTTTTGGCTGATGAGCACCAAATCCCGCTTTTCGATGTAGCGAGTCAAGTAGAACAGCTAAAATTTGGCACCGGTGCTGCAAAAATCATGGAGTTTTCAACCATGATTAAAAGCTTCATGGCAGAATCGAAAAAGAAAGATGCGTATGAAACGGCACTTTGGGTAGTGAAGCAAACCGGATTACAAAAAGAACTGTTCGCCGATAAAACACCGGAAGGACGAAGCCGCTACGAAAACGTGGAAGAACTTCTGAACGGTATCAAAGAGTATGTAGAGCAAGAAGAAAATGAAGAAAAAGACCTTAGTGCATTTCTTCAGAACATCGCCTTGCTAACCGATGCAGACAACGATTCTGATGAAGGAGGTGACAAGGTAGTGCTGATGACCATCCACGCGGCTAAAGGGCTTGAATTTCCAGTTGTCTTTATCGCCGGACTGGAAGAAAATCTCTTTCCATCTCAATTATCGATGAATACCCGGGCTGAGATGGAAGAAGAACGGCGTTTGTTTTATGTAGCCATCACACGTGCAGAAAAAAAACTTTTTCTCACCTGGGCAAGCAGCCGCTTCCGTTATGGAACCTTGATTCAATGCGAGCCAAGTAGGTTTATTGGAGAAATCAATCAGGAATTCTTGCATGTTGATATAGAAAAAACGGCCATCATGGCCGGTATGAATACGCTTAAGAACAAAAAGCTAAGCGAAGGAGAAGAGTTCTACACGTCAGGTCCTGCCATTAAAGTAGGAGGTGTTGGCCCATTGCGCCCTGTTGCTGCTAAACCTAAACCTATTCCCGCAGCTCCTCTTGACCCTAACTTCGTTCCAGACGACACCTCCAACCTCCAGGAAGGGCAATGGGTTGAACACCAGAAATTCGGCAAGGGTAAGGTTACGAAGATGGAAGGCTTCCAAGGAGACCGAAAAGCCAATATTCTATTTGAGCAACATGGAGAAAAACAGCTGGTGCTCAAGTTTGCGAAGCTAAAAATTATCCAACCTTAAATTGATGCCTCTTGTGATCGAAACGGCTCGCTGCATTTTGCGTCCGTTAGACGAAACCGATGTAAGCGGGATGTTCCAGCTCGACAGCAATGCAGAAGTGCTCCAATATTTGGGGGGCAAAACCATTGCAAATCCTGAACAAAGCCTAGCCATCATTAAAATGGTTAGAAATCAGTATGAGGTGAATGGATATGGCCGATGGGCAGTTATTAAAAAATCAAGCGGAGAGTTTATTGGTTGGGCTGGATTAAAACTAGTCGAAGGAGAGGCTTATCTCGCTCAACCGCATACGGATTTAGGCTACCGTTTATTACCCCAGTTTTGGGGGCGAGGTTATGGAACTGAGTTGGCAATGGCTTGTTGTAAATGGGGTTTTGAAGCGTTGAATCTTGAATCAATTTATGCCGCAACTCATCAAGAAAATCAAGGCTCGCAAAAAATACTTGCTAAATGCGGGTTCCAAAAAATGGGAACTTTCCTTTACGAGGAAGCGCCTCAATTTTGGTACGTCCTAAGCAGAAATCGCTGGAAAGCAAATGAGCATTCTTGATAATTAACTATTCAAGTTGTTTAAACTCCCCTGCTCAAAGCTAAAGCAAGCTATTTCTTGAGAATCCAATACTCTAATTACTGGTTGTCTCAGCTCGTTGATTGATAACCATCCATAACAATAGGATTACGCTTTTCATGAAACATCGGCCAATTATGGCCTAAATGCATTGAAAAAGTTCTTTCACTTCTTAAATGCGAAGTAAACAGCGAGCATCAGAAAAATAAAAGAGATTAGGTGATTGAGTTTGAAGCTTTCATTTTTAAAAAACAAAAGTGAAAACAACACAAAGACCACCAAGGTGATGACTTCCTGAAGCAACTTCAATTGCAACAAGGAAAATGGGCCTCCTGTTCCTTTAAATCCTAAACGATTAGCCGGAACTTGTAGGCAATACTCTACTAAGGCAAATCCCCAACTTACTAAGATAATCCCTACAATACCCCAGTTTTCAACGGGCTTGTACTTAAAACGAAGATGCCCGTACCAAGCCAATGTCATGAAAACATTGGCTAGTACGAGCATGATAATGGTCAACCAAGACCGCATTTATTAAACTCTTTTTGAGCCTTTCAGCTTAGCAATTTCTTTTTCATTGAGGTATCTCCAATGTCCTCTTGGAAGATCTTTCTTAGTTAGTCCAGCGAAAGTAACTCGATCTAGCTTTATTACCTCGTAACCCAACTGGGCAAACATTCTACGAACAACACGGTTCTTGCCGCTGTGAATTTCAATTCCCACTTGGGAGAAATCATCGGGCACCGGATAACCCACCGTGTCTGCAAATGCTTTACCATCTTCTAGCTCCACACCTTCCACCAAGGCTTCCATGTCCGGTTTATTCAATGCTTTATCTAACCAAACATGATAAATCTTTGAGATTTCATTGGAAGGATGCGAAAGTTTTAGGGCTAATTCTCCATCATTAGTGAGGAGTAACAATCCTGTAGTGTTGCGGTCGAGTCGGCCTACAGGAACGATGCGTTCTTCTGTCGCATTTTTCACTAACTGCATCACCGTTTTACGCTCTTCCGGATCATCCGTAGTGGTGATGAAGTCTTTGGGTTTATTTAAAAGAACATATACCAGTTTTTCTCGCAGGAGGGTTTTTCCTCCATACTCAACCACATCGTCTTTGTTGACTTTGTGGCCCATTTCGGTGATTACCTGACCGTTAATCTTAATCTGACCGTCCGCAATGAGTTCATCGGCCTTTCGTCTGGAGCAAACTCCGGAATTCGCGATGAAGCGATTAAGGCGAATCGGCCATTCATCTGAGGGCTCTAATTTCACTTCACGATCGCGTGGATCGTGGTTATTGACCCACTCAAAATCTTTTTGGTAATCACGATTCTTATTATCAAATCGATTATATCCAGAGCGGTCATCGCGTTTTTCAAACCGTGGTTTGGATTCGCGATTATCACTGCGGAATCCTCCGTTGTTGTCGTCGCGGCGTTCGAAGCGTGGTTTGAACTCGCGGTTATCGCTGCGGAATCCTCGGTTATTATCATCGCGGCGTTCGAAGCGTGGCTTGAACTCGCGGTTATCGCTGCGGAATCCTCCATTGTTATCATCGCGGCGTTCGAAGCGTGGCTTGAACTCGCGGTTGTCGCTGCGGAATCCACCATTGTTATCATCGCGGCGTTCGAAGCGCGGTTTGAATTCGCGGTTATCGCTGCGGAATCCTCTGTTGTTGTC
>JAIXUI010000156.1 GCA_027484125.1 Bacteroidota bacterium
ACAACAAACAAAAGTCCGATACTGCACAGATTGTAAAGACGTAAATGAGGAGGCTACATGAATGGAAAGCGGATACACTTACCCTGAGAGGTCTGACTTCCCACTCTGTCGGAGGTATGCGAGAATGCCAAAGAAGAGAAACTGATGTAGGAGCCAAACAGCAACTACAAAAGGGGAAGCCAGAAGTCAGCAGAGGCCATAGTACTAGTTCTATGTCTAAACTAGGAAGGGCTGAATGCTAGAAGAGCAATCAAACTTAGGCGTTTTCTTGAAGGCGCGGAACACAGAAAAAGAAGAAACCTATGTATTTGAATCTAGGGCGGAACCCGAAAACAAAAGATGCAAGGAGTGTAGCCAACAGGAGCAACAAACAAGGGAGAGCGCAAGAGGAGGAAAAGAAGAGAGGATAGGGATGCTGAAAACAGTCCTAGACATTAAAAATATTACACGCGCACTTCAACAAGTATGCGGTAATAGAGGGGCCAGTGGCGTGGATGGTATGCAGACCGATGAACTTCGAGACTTCGTGTCCACACACTGGTCAACCTTTAGGGGGGACATAGAAAGCGGGAGCTATCAACCACAGAAGGTTCGGAAAGTGATGATACCGAAACCACAAGGCGGCACAAGGGCGCTGGGCATTCCAACGGTTAAAGACCGTCTCATCCAACAAGCGTTAGCACAGTGGATGACAGGATTATGGGACAACAACTTCCACCATCACAGCTACGGATTTCGGCCCAACAAGAGCGCACATCAAGCAGTATTAGCAGCTCAAGACTATCTAAACACAGGGAAAAAGTATGTAGTAGAATTAGATTTAGAGAATTTCTTCGACGTAGTAAACCACGATAAGCTGATGAGCTTACTGTCCAAGAAGATAGCAGACAAACCGACATTACGACTGATAGGGAAATTCCTACGCAGTGAAATAATGACGGATGGAGTAAGCAGTCAACGCACAGAAGGGACGCCACAGGGCAGCCCGTTAAGTCCATTACTATCGAATATACTACTGAATGAACTAGACCAAGAGTTGAGCAAAAGAGGACTAAGCTTCGTGCGATACGCCGACGACTGTAGCATCTACGTCAAAAGTTATAAAGCCGCTCAACGAGTGATGACCAACATCACTAAGTTCATCGAAGAGAAGCTACATCTAAGAGTTAGCAGGACAAAGAGTAAAATCAGCACACCCTACAAGAGTACGCTATTGGGCTTCTCATTCTACCAAAAGAAGGGAGAGTGGCGGATACGAATCGCGGAGAAATCAATTAAACGGATAAAAGAAAAGCTACGGAGACAAATGCCGAGTAAATCATCCCAACAAATTGAGCGAAAGGTGGCAGAACTCAAACCGATAGTCCTAGGCTGGACACGCTACTTCCAACTAGGAGACATAAAAAGTACCTGTAAACGATTGGACGAACTGCTAAGAAGCAGAGTTCGGAAGTTGTTATGGCAGAAATGGAAGAAACCCAAGACGCGAAGGAGGAACCTAATCAAATTAGGCATTCCAAAATCACGAGCATACCAATGGTCAAACACACGGAAAGGTGCATGTAGGACGGCACACAGCCCCATCTTACTAAGAAGCCTAACGAACAAAGTGTTATCGAAGATGGGACTTCCAAGCTTTTACCAACAATACTACGCCCTTGCTCTTCACCAACTCAAATTATTCTAGCAAACCGCCGTGTACCGAACGGTACGCACGGTGGTGTGAGAGGACAGGTAGGGAAATAATCCCTACCTTCCTACTCGATTAATCGGCTGCGAATGACTACCTTCGCGGCCGATTTTTTATGCAACAAGCCCTGCGCAATATCGCGATCATCGCACACGTCGACCACGGCAAAACCACTTTGGTAGACAAAATTCTACACCACTGTCAACTTTTCCGCGAAAACCAGGAAACTGGTGAACTCATCCTGGATAACAATGACTTAGAAAGAGAACGTGGAATTACCATTTTCTCCAAAAATGTTTCCGTTTCTTACAAAGGAACCAAAATTAACATCATCGATACTCCTGGTCACGCCGACTTTGGTGGTGAAGTAGAGCGTGTGCTTAAAATGGCGGATGGGGTTTTACTCCTTGTAGATGCCTTTGAAGGCCCCATGCCTCAAACTCGTTTTGTGCTTCACAAGGCCCTCCAACTTGGCCTTAAACCTATCGTTGTAATCAATAAAGTAGATAAAGAAAACTGCCGTCCTGACGAAGTTCATGACCAGGTTTTCGAGTTGTTCTTCAACCTCGATGCAACAGAAGAGCAGCTTAACTTCCCAACGGTTTACGGTTCCTCTAAACAAGGTTGGATGGGTCCGAATTGGAAGACTCCAACAGAAAACATCAGCCACCTCATCGATACCATTCTGGAATATGTTCCTTCTCCTGAACAACGTGAAGGTACTTTCCAAATGCAAATTACTTCACTCGATTACTCTAGTTTCGTAGGAAGAATTGCCATTGGTCGTATCCACAGAGGGTCGATCAAAGAAACCCAGCCTATTTCTCTCATGAAAGCCGATGGCTCCATTGTGAAGACCAGAATTAAGGAGGTTTTCGTTTTTGATGGCTTGGGTAAGAGAAAAGTAAGCGAAGCCAGCTGCGGTGACATTTGTGCCCTCGTTGGTTTGGAAGATTTCCAAATTGGAGACACTGTCTCTGATTTTGAAAATCCGGAAGCACTCCCGATGATTAAAATCGATGAGCCGACCATGTCGATGCTCTTCACCATCAACAACTCGCCTTTCTTTGGTAAAGAAGGCAAGTTTGTGACCTCACGCCACTTGCGAGATCGCCTTTTCAAGGAAACAGAGAAAAACCTGGCGATGAAAATCGTAGAAACGGAGTCTCCTGACTCTTACCTAGTCTTTGGACGCGGTATTCTACACTTGTCGATTCTGATTGAAACCATGCGCCGTGAAGGCTACGAACTTCAGGTAGGTCAGCCAAGAGTTATTCTAAAAGAAGATTCTCACGGCCAAAAACTCGAACCAATTGAGTCTTTGGTGGTGGACGTACCAGAAGCTTTTGCAGGAAAAGTGATTGAATTAGCCACGCAACGTCGTGGTGAACTGATGATTATGGAGCCTAAAGGCGATATGCAACACCTCGAATTTGCTATTCCTTCCAGAGGAATCATCGGTTTGCGCAATGCAGTGCTAACTGCAACCCAAGGTGAAGCCATCATGGCGCACCGCCTTCTCGATTTTGATGTATGGAAGGGGACTATTCCTGGCCGTATCAATGGTTCTATGGTTTCTATGGAAACAGGAACTACTACAGCCTATGCCATCGATAAACTACAAGATCGTGGTACTTTCTTCGTAGATCCGCAAGAGGAAACTTACGAAGGCCAAGTGGTTGGCGAGCATAACCGGCCTGGTGACATCGTGGTCAACCTGGTTAAGGCCAAACAGTTGACCAACATGCGTGCTGCGGGTAAGGACGATAACACCCGTATCGCCCCAAAACGTGAATTCTCTTTGGAAGATGCCATGGAATACATCATGGAAGATGAGTACATCGAAATCACTCCAAAGTCGATGAGACTCCGGAAAATCTTACTCAAAGAGACCGATCGTAAGAGAAAATAATCGGCTAAAAGCCAAAATTTCTGAAATCCTACCCCATTGGGTTATTCAGGTGTTAAATTCGCAACGCAATCGAATAACCCAATGGATTACAGGATAGAGAAAGATACCATGGGCGAGGTTAAAGTCCCCGCCGATAAGTACTGGGGCGCACAAACCCAGCGCTCTTTGGAGAATTTTAAAATTGGTGGCCATCGCATGCCGATGGAAGTTATCCACGCTTTTGCTTACCTCAAGAAGGCAGCAGCTCTTGCTAACCTAGAACTGGGTGTTCTTTCTCAGGAAAAATCAAATCTCATCGGTCAAGTTTGCGATGAAATCCTCGCAGGTAAACTCGATGATCAGTTTCCTCTGGTGGTTTGGCAAACTGGTTCAGGTACCCAAAGCAACATGAACCTCAACGAAGTTATCGCCTACCGCGCTCACGTTATCCATGGAGGAAATCTGCTCGATACCGACAAGTTTCTGAACCCCAACGACGACGTCAACAAGTCGCAATCTTCTAACGATACTTTCCCTACTGCCATGCACATTGCTGCATATAAAATGGTAGTAGAAAACACCCTCCCGAAAGTCAAGCTGCTTCGTGATACTTTGGCTGCTAAAGCCAAAGCCTACATGAATGTGGTGAAAATCGGGCGCACCCATTTGATGGATGCAACCCCGCTCACACTAGGTCAGGAACTTTCAGGTTATGTTTCTCAACTGGATCATTGCATGAAGGCCATCCGCAACACCCTTCCGCATCTTTCAGAACTTGCGTTGGGTGGAACGGCAGTAGGTACCGGACTCAATACCCCTAAGGGTTATGATGTTACCGTAGCTCGTCACATTGCCGAACTTACCGGACATCCTTTCGTAACTGCGGAAAATAAGTTTGAGTCTTTGGCAGCGCATGATGCCATCGTAGAAACTTCCGGTGCCCTCAAAACGCTCGCTTGTGCATTGATGAAAATCGCCAATGACATTCGCCTGCTGGCTTCCGGTCCTCGTTGCGGCATCGGAGAAATCATGATTCCCGAAAATGAGCCAGGCTCTTCGATCATGCCCGGAAAAGTGAACCCCACCCAAAGTGAAGCACTTACCATGGTTTGTGCTCAGGTTATTGGTTGCGACGCTGCAATCTCAGTAGGAGGCATGAATGGTCACTTCGAACTCAATGTGTTCAAACCGGTCATGATTTTCAACCTATTGATGGCAGCACGCCTCCTCGGCGATGGTTGTGAGTCGTTCAACGATAACTGTGCAATCGGCATAGAACCCAATTATGCCAACATTGAAAAGAACCTGGAGAACTCACTCATGTTGGTAACTTCCCTTAACCCTCACATTGGTTACTACAAAGCCGCTGAAATTGCCAAGAAAGCGCATAAGGAGAATAAAACCTTGCGTCAAGCTGCGCTTGAACTTGGCTATGTCACCGATGAACAGTTTAACCAATGGATTGTTCCTTCTGACATGGTGGGACATCTTCCAACAATCAAAGACTAACCTGTAAAACTTCCTGATGGAATTTAACTTTACCGAAGAACAGCTGATGATTCAGCAGGCAGCAAGGGATTTTGCCCGTACGCATTTGCTGCCAGGTGTTATCGAACGCGATGAGCACCAAAAATTTCCCGCAGAGCAAATAAAAATGCTCGGTGAGCTGGGTATGATGGGCCTCATGGTAGATCCAAAATACGGAGGTGCAGGAATGGATACCGTTTCTTACGTCCTCGCGATGGAAGAGCTTTCCAAAATTGACGCTTCTGCTTCTGTTTGTGTTTCTGTCAACAACTCCCTCGTTTGCTGGGGCTTGGAAACCTTCGGAACCGAAGAACAAAAGCAAAAATACCTCACTCGCTTAGCAAAAGGAGAAATTATTGGCGCATTCTGCTTGTCAGAACCAGAAGCCGGTTCCGACGCTACTTCTCAGCGCACCACGGCTATCGATAAAGGCGATCATTACTTGCTCAATGGTACCAAAAACTGGATTACCAACGGTAATTCCGCTTCTGTTTACCTCGTAATTGCACAAACCGATGTCGAAAAAGGACATCGTGGCATAAATGCGCTCATTGTAGAGCGTGAAATGACCGGTGTTGTAGTAGGTAAGAAAGAGGATAAAATGGGTATCCGTGGTTCCGATACTCACACGGTGATGTTCCAGGATGTGGTAGTTCCTAAGGAAAACCGCATTGGAGAAGATGGATTCGGATTCAAATTTGCCATGAAAGTACTTTCCGGTGGCCGCATCGGCATTGCTGCTCAAGCCCTTGGAATTGCTTCCGGAGCCTATGAACTCGCAGTGAAATACTCCAAAGAGCGTAAAGCATTTGGAAAAGAAATTATGCACCACCAAGCCATTCAATTCAAGCTTGCTGATATGGCAACTAAAATTGATGCTGCCCGTTTGTTGTGCCTTAAAGCTGCTTGGGAAAAAGACAATGACCTCAATTACGACTTGTCTTCTTCTATGGCTAAGCTTTATGCTTCTGAAATCGCGCAGGAAGTAACCCGCGAAGCAGTTCAGGTTCACGGTGGGTACGGTTATGTGAAAGAGTATCACGTAGAGCGCATGATGCGCGATGCAAAAATTACCCAGATCTACGAAGGTACTTCCGAAGTGCAGCGCATCGTTATTGGACGTGCTGTAATTGGTTAGTTTTAAGTAGTTTAAAAATGAGGAGGCCGGATTTTTTTCCGGCCTTTTCTGTTTAAACCCCCTTGAAGTGTTGCTTAGTTTTTTCTTGATCAGGCTTTCAGGCTTGGCTTTCCGAATAGCTCAGCATCCACTTAACTCCATATTGGTCGGTGAAGCTGGCGAAGTAGGCGCCCCAAAATGTTTTTTGAGGTGCCATTTCAATTTTTCCATCTACAGAAAGCTTATGGAAAAAGGTATCGGTTTCTGCTTCACTGTCCATTTCAAGCATGATGTAGCTATTGTTTCCGGGGAAAGGATCGAAGTTAAATTCTGATGGCGCATCGGAGCCCATCAGCACATAACCAGGAGCAATTTCTAAGGCTACATGCAGTACGCAATCCTTGAGCGTTTCGCTCAAACCTGAAGTATCAGGATTTTCTCGAAAGCGGTTAAACGTGAGAAAATCTCCTCCAAAAACAGAGCGATAGAACTGGAAAACCTCCTCGGTTTTCTTGTCAAAGTTGAGGTAAACGGAAAAGCGCTTCATGGGGAAAGGTTATATAGTTCGCAATTTTATATGTTTGCAAACTATTCGTCGCCAACCTTAACTTGAATTAGAAATAATTAACCTGTCTCTCCAAGAAGTGCTAACTTATTCGCGCTAAATAGGTTGAATAAGTCATATTCCCAGAGAATTGGCGTGTGCTTTTAGGGTATTCTGCAACAGGGAAACGATGGTCATCAACCCAACACCACCTGGAACAGGGCTGATGGCAGAAGCTACTTCCTTTACACTTTCAAAGTCCACATCTCCTGCTATTCGGAATCCGGATTTTTTCGTCGGGTCTTCTACGCGGGTAATGCCCACATCTATAATTACCGCTCCGGGTTTTACCATATCGGCAGTTACAAAGCCGGGCTTTCCAAGCGCTACAATGAGCACATCTGCCTGGCGGGTAATCTCCGCTAAGTTTTGGGTTTTACTGTGGCAAAGTGTTACGGTAGCATTGCCCGGGTTGGTATTTCGCGCCATCAACACACTCATAGGAGAGCCCACAATCAGGCTTCGGCCAATAACCACTGTATGTTTTCCGGATGTTTCAATGCCATAACGCTCCAGCATAGTAAGCACCCCTTTCGGGGTAGCCGGCAGAAAGCAGTCTTTGTTTTGCATCATCAACCCCAAATTCACCGGATGAAATCCATCTACATCTTTTTGAGGTAAAATGGCTTCGGTGATAGTATCTGCATGGATGTGTGCCGGAAGCGGAAGCTGAACAATGTAACCATCAATCTGCGGGTCCTTGTTGAGTTGATGGACAATCTCCAGCAGCTCTTCTTGAGAAATGCTGGCTTCCCGACGAATTAAAGTAGAAGCAAAACCAGCTTCCTCACAAGCACGTACTTTGGAAGCTACATACGTTTCTGAAGCTCCGTCGTTTCCAATAAGTACGGCAGCTAGATGTGGAGGACGAAATCCTTGTGACACTCGTTCTTCAACGGTGGCTTTAATTTCTTCCTTTAAACTAGCTGAAAGCGATTTTCCGTCGAGAAGTAGCATAATAGAATTAGTCTAGTTTAAGAACCGCTAAGAAGGCATTTTGTGGGACTTCTACATTGCCAATTTGGCGCATGCGTTTCTTTCCTTTTTTCTGTTTTTCGAGCAGTTTACGCTTACGGGAAATGTCGCCACCATAACATTTGGCGGTTACATCTTTTCTTAACGCCTTAATGGTTTCCCTGGCTATAATTTTAGCTCCAATCGAAGCCTGAATGGCGATTTCAAATTGCTGGCGAGGAAGAAGTTCACGAAGCTTTTCGCACATCTTTCTGCCTAAATCATACGCTTTGTCGGCATGGATTAGCGAAGAGAGCGCATCCACCGGATCGCCATTCAAACGGATATCCATGCGAACCAACTTCGACTGCTGGTAACCGGTCATGTGATAATCGAAGGAAGCGTAGCCTCGGGAAATGGACTTTAGCTTATCATAGAAGTCGAAAACAATTTCTCCTAAAGGCATTTCAAACACCAATTCAACCCTGCTGGTAGTGAGGTAATTCTGGGTTTTGAGGATGCCTCGTTTGCCCATACAAAGCGCGAGGATGTTGCCAACATATTCTGATTTGGTGATTACCTGGGCAGAAATGAAAGGCTCTTCAATGTAGTCAATTTTACTTGGGTCGGGCAGGTCAGAAGGGTTATTGACCACCAGTTTTTCGTCTTTGGTGGTGTAGGCGAAGTAGGTTACGTTAGGAACTGTAGTGATAACCGTCATGTCGAATTCTCGTTCCAGACGTTCCTGAATAATTTCCATGTGGAGCATACCAAGGAAGCCACATCGGAAACCGAAGCCAAGTGCAGCGGAGGATTCCGGTTCGAAAACCAAGGAAGCATCGTTGAGTTGGAGTTTTTCCAGTGACTCTCGAAGTTCCTCAAAGTCTTCCGTATCGACGGGGTAAATTCCTGCGAAAACCATAGGTTTTACCTCTTCAAAGCCCTTTACCGCTTCCTTACAGGGGCGATCGAGATGGGTGAGTGTATCTCCAACTTTTACCTCCTTAGAATCTTTGATGCCGGAGATGATGTACCCAACATCGCCGCAAGTAACCACATCGCGGGGTTGGCCCTTTAGCTTAAGAATTCCAATTTCGTCAGCGAAATACTGACTACCAGTATTCATGAATTTAACCAAATCGCCTTTTCGGATAGAGCCGTTAAGGATTCTGAAGTAAGCAATGATACCTCGGAAGTTGTTATAAACCGAGTCAAAAATCATGGCTTGAAGGGGGCCATCAGGGTCACCTTTGGGCGCGGGAATTCTTTCTACTACCGCTTCCAGCACCTTGTCAACGCCTAGCCCGGTTTTGCCGGAGGCTGGCAAAATACTGTTTCTTTCACACCCGATGAGATCCACAATTTGGTCGATCACTTCTTCAGGATTAGCTCCTGGAAGGTCCATTTTATTAAGTACGGGAATGATTTCCAGCCCTTGGTCTAAAGCAAGATAAAGGTTGGAGATGGTTTGCGCTTCGATGCCTTGGGAAGCATCAACTACCAGAAGGGCGCCTTCACAGGCCGCAATAGAACGAGAAACTTCGTAGCTAAAATCCACGTGGCCGGGAGTATCAATCAAGTTTAAGATGTAATCCTCACCCTTGTATTGATAGTTCATTTGGATGGCGTGGCTCTTGATGGTGATGCCCCTTTCTCGCTCCAGATCCATATCGTCGAGGGTTTGAGCTTGCAAATCCCGGTCGTCAACAGTTTTGGTAATCTGCAACAAACGGTCAGCCAAGGTGCTTTTTCCGTGGTCAATGTGGGCGATGATGCAGAAATTCCTGATGTTTTTCATGATGTGTGCGCGAAAATACTGCTTTTTAACTCAGCGTTTTAGGGAAGTTTAAACGTTAAATTCGGGCCTACAGGTCTTAAATCATCTTAACAACCTTATTTTTGAGTATGTCAAAACGAAATTCCAATCGGGTTTGCGCTCTTTTTGCAGCTTTCTTATTCACTTCAATGCTGCTTTTACAAGGTGGTTCAGCTCATGCACAGAGTAAAGTTTACAAGGTCGATACCGTCGCGTATTTGCCTTATTATCCTTACGTAGGAGGCATCGAAGTAAACCCCAACCTTGCAGATGACCGCTGGTTTGGCCCTTTTCCGATAGGCTTTCGTTTTTGCTTCATGGGTAACGTTTATACCCAATGCTACATCTCTACCAATGGAATTGTGCAGTTTCAAGAGCCGCCCAATTTTAGTGGGGGAACTGGTTTTAGCCGATTCGTAGTGGACCCTCTGCTCGGTCCAAATGCAGATGGTACACTTCCCAGAAATGCCATCCTTGGCCCATGGATGGATTGGGACCCAGGCGTGCAAGGTGGCGGAGGAAGTATCAACTATTACAACATTGGCGCAAGCCCCAACCGGAAATTCGTTGTAAATTATTCTCTCCAGCCGCTTTTTGGTGGAAATTGTAATACACTGAAGGGAACCTTTCAGATTATCTTATGGGAAAATGGCGTGATCGAAAACGTCATCATCAACAAACCAACTTGCGCTGACAATGCCGCAGGCGGCTCAAGAGAAGGTACCCAAGCTATTGTGGATTCTACCGGTTCTGTGGCCTATTTCGGAAGAAATTACCGCACCAATCCTACAGTTATTCGTGATGCTATCGCTTTCACAGACTCCTTTTCTATCCTACGCTATACACCGGACCAAACCATGAAGCTGGTTAATCAACAGCCAGGCGCAGCTTTGCCTGAATACCGAATCAACTGCTACGATTCTATTTTCGCCATCAAGTTTGACGCGCCCATCATTCCGGCATCCATTGATACCATCAAACCTGAATTTCGCTTTTACGACGGCAACTTCCAGCTTCCTGTTAAAAAAGTTACTTATACCATGACCCCGGATTCGCTTGTCGATTCCATTTACGTACATTTTGCGTTTGAACTCTTCAGACCCGGGCGCTACAAAATCCTGATGACCAAAGGCGGTGACGGCGACATCGTTTACGGAATTTGCGGGCAAACAGTTGTAGATAGTGGAACCGTTGGCTATCTCAATGTGGTGAATTGCTACACCTACAATGTGCCTTTAGTGATGGAGAATGTCACGGTTGAGAACAATCAGCATGTCAGGATTTCCTGGCACAAACCAGATACCCTCAGGCAAGACTTTTTCCAAGGATATACCCTCTATAAATTTGCTTCTGACCGCGCTTCTTTCTTTCCTTTCATGACTTTCGATGACATCAACGATACAGCCTACGTTGATACCTTCATCCAAGTGTATGAAGACTCCAGGTTGTACAAAGTAGCCATGAATGTGAAGTATAATCCGGAGACTCCCCACTCAGATTCTGTCTCCAACATCTTGTTAACCGCTCCCGGTGGCGATTTGTACAATGCCGAAATAGATTCAGCAGTTCTGAATTGGACCACTTACCTAAAGTGGACCCCCGCGAAATATACCTTGGAGTGGACAACTGATGGAACTTCTTCTTGGGCTCCAGTTGCCCCCGACTCTGCCAGAGTATTATCCGACACTTCAGTGATGTACCTCAAGAAAAGTCCTGGAACCTACTGGTTAAGAGTAAGAACAGCCGACGACGTTACCGGTTCAGGCCTAATCTCTGAGTCTAACTGGTTGCGTTATAACGTGCCAACCCCGCCACCACTCGATCTGGAAGTATATACCGTGATTACCCCCAACGGCGACGGTAAAAACGATAAGTTTACCATTAAGAACATCGACAAATTCCCCGGCAGCAAAGCCGAGCTGTTTAACCGCTGGGGCAACAAAGTGTTCTCCAGTACAGACTATCGCAACGATTATTCCCCCACCGATTTACAGCCCGGCGATTACATTTACAAAGTGCAAATCAACGACGGACGAATCTTCTCCGGAGTGATCAGCATCTTGAAGTAGTAATAGTATAAGCTTATAAAAACAGGCTTAACGAACTCTCGTTAAGCCTGTTTTTATTTATAGGATGCTCAAACCCGATATTGAAGTGCGAGTGTCCCATGTTGAGGACACAGAGTGGAATATTGAAGTGAGGTAACGGAATATTGAGATGGGAGAAAGGAATATTGAAGTGAGGTAACGAAATATTGAGATGAGAGAACGGAATATTGAAGTGCGAGTGTTCCATATTGAGGACTGAGAACGGAATATTTAAACTTGAGTGTCCAATATTTAAGACAGAGAACGGAATATTTAAACTTGAGTGTCCAATATTTAAGACAGAGAATGCAATATTTAAACTGTAGAGTCCAATATTTAAGACAGAGAGTGGAATATTTAAACTTGAGTGTCCAATATTTAAGACAGAGAA
>JAIXUI010000107.1 GCA_027484125.1 Bacteroidota bacterium
AATCAAAAGAGGCCAGAAAGTTCAACTTAAACTTCAATTAGTCTCCTAACCTAAAAACCAACCCACCACCCTCCACGCCGGCAATAGGAAAAGGGCCCCGGCAGGAGGGGATTATGGGGGGATACTTTGTTAGCGACCAATAAAAAGTCTTAACATGAAATAAATGTGTGACCTTTTGGATAATTTTTACTCGTTTGCTAACTTGCGAGTAACGCAGGACAGCGCTAAATCACCGTTAAGTTGAAAAAAGATAGTTTAAATAACTTTGTAGATTACTAAAATGATGCTTTACATTGCCCTCATCCATGTAGTATTGTTGATTTCAAAATGTTTCTTCGTGTAATTTGACAGTTTCTTAAATAAATTCATAATAGTGAAAATTTCTCTCATACTAACCTTAACCATTTTTTTAAATGTAGCGTTTGGTCAAAAAACTATAAAGACTAAAGAAGTCAAGGTAAATTATTCAAATGCTCATGAAGTTTTCAAAGTTTGTGTTTCAGGATGTCCAGAATCTTTTGATTTGAACAAAGATTATTATTGGTATTCAAACGAGTTTTCCAAGATTAAGTCAACAAAAGGCAGCACGGGCGGCAACCTTCTTCATGGAACATATAAGCTTTTCGATGATCAAGGGAATCTAAGAAGAGAACAAAATTATTCATTTGGAATCCCCGATGGTGTTCAAAAAGAATGGGATTCATTAGGGAATATCACAGTTCATTCAAGGTACAAAAAGGGAAATCTTATATATAAAAAATTTAAAGATGAAGATAATTATTGGATTGAATGGATTGGTACTCCTCTCAGATTAGGTAGTATAAAAAAAGTCTATAATCAATATGGTCAAATAGTTTCTGAGGAAAAATGGTTAAATGAGCTTAAACGATCCTTTATAACGTATTATGAGAATTCTGGAAAGATTAAACAAATATTTTATAAAAAGAGAATGTTTAGTGATATTATAATTGGTAATTATACCTCATTTTATGAAAATGGTAATGTAAATACTAAAGGACAGTTTTATGATAATGAATACTCTACAATTAGAGTAGGTGCATGGTTTTGGTATTATAGTGATGGAACTTTAGAGTCAACTGCAAAATATAAAGTTAGTGTTGAAAATTGGAGTAATGGAAATGTAAAGTCTATAGGTGGATTAATATTTGATTCTCTTGAAAATAAATGGATTTCAACGGGAGAGTGGAAATGGTTTGACGAAAAAGGGATGATTGTTGATAAAAAAATATATAAATTAGGGGAAGTAGTAAAAGAATAGATTTTTGATTAATATTTATTTGAATTGTTAGTATAATAAAGAAATAACTTTTTTATAAAATGTAAGTAAAAATTAAAATCTCTTAGTGAGAATTTTTAAACGAAGAATCTTTTAAACCTGCTGAAAAATTGATTTTTGAACGACAGAATCAATTTGTATTTTATATTTAAAAAGTGTTTTTAGAGTTATTTTTAAAGGTTGGTAAGATAGTAGAAGTGATTTCGCATACTTTGGATTGTGCATGGCTTTTTTAGGCTGGCAGTTGTCTAAAGTACAAATTAAAAGTTAATACTTTGTTCAAAAAAGTATTGAACTAATTTCATCATATTCTATGTCTTCTTTATTTATGTTACTTTTTAATTTTTGAGTATCAATATCAATTAGTTTGTCACCTTCAATTTTTAAACAGTCTTTAAATTTTTTGAAGATATAGTCCGCAGAATGTCGTGAAAGTCCATAATTCTGCAAGGCAATTAAGATTGAATTTTGTGTTCCGTATTCTAAAAATGTCGCCCAGTTTACTCCTGCATTTTCTTCTCCTAGTATTTCGACCAGCATGGCGTAATAGATATTGAAATATTTTTCAAAAATAAATCTGATAACACTTTCAATATCTTCAATAATGTTTCCTATGAGAACATTTATATGATGTTTACTATTGTCGAATACTTCATAAGTTTTTATACCGTCATTATAGCCAACCATTAGTTTGCTTCCCTTTCGATTGTAATAAGTAATAGATTCATTGATAATTTGGCTTAACGGAATTCCATTTATCCATTGGTTCATCAGAACAGCAAAATAGTCTAGTTGATTTTCGGACTTAAACTTCTTCTCCTCTGTTGCCCAATGGAACATCCTATAAAATTTGCGAAGCCACTCCTGGCAGATTTCATAGGTCACACGACTAGGTAATTTGATTGCTGCCGGATTCTTGGCTTGCTTTTTCAAATCAATAAAAACTTCATTCTGTATTTTGAGCTTGATTGAATTGTTTGTATTCAGAACGCTCGATGGAACTTCAACCTTATCATTTTTCTTTTTTGTTTTTTTTATTATATCCTCCTTATTTTCAGCAATTAGTTTATTAATAATCTCACTGCTGTAGTTGGCACGCTCAATTTCAAGAGTATCAATGCATATGATATTAGCGATGTATTCCAGTATCTTTTTCATAATTTTTGTATTAAATTTTACATCAGGGTTTTCATTCAGAATTTGTTCAATCTTTTTTAAATTTTTTTGAATGTAGTTTTCAACGGACGGATTTAGCTTTATTTCTGCTTCTCTTTCCAAAAGTACTTCATGCTTTTTCCAGTCTTTATCTGTTTCTTTTAAACAGATGATATTTCCAGACAATTCATGTTTCAATCTTCCTGCTCTACCTGCAAGATTCCAAAAGTCAATTGGCTGAAAAGTATTTCTGCCGTTTTTATTATTCAGGATGAAAACGTTCTTTGCTGGCAGGTTTACACCTTCCAAAAGAGTTGATGTGCAAAACACATAGTTGATTTCTCTTTCCTTGAAAAGACTTTCAACCTTGCTTCTTATTATTTGGGGCAAATTTCCAAAGTGATAACCGATTCCTTTATTCAGAAACTCACCCAAATAGTAATCTTTATGAATGTAGGCTCTGATTTGGCGAATAACCCTTTTTACATTTTTAGAAACCTCATCTTGCTTATTCTGATTTAACTCAAATAGTTTTGCTGCTTTGTCAATCGCATCAAATCTTGAACTACAATAAACGATATTGCTTTCTTCATCACCAATAGCAGATAGTACATCATAAATGGTTTCTGACTTAGTTACGATTTTTGGTTCAAATTCATAATTCCCATTGTCTAAATAGTGCGTTACTCGCTTTTCTACTAAATCAACAAAAAAGAGGTTTTGAGAAACAGGAGTTTCTATCGTTCTGAAAAACTGCTTTTCGTCCTTTTTAAAGAGTTTCAGAAAAACTTCTGGATTCGCAACATTGGGTGAAGAGAAATATAAATTCAGGTTTGGATTTCTTCGAAGTGCTTTTGAAATTGCCGAATAAGCGGTTACTGCTCGGCTATCTTTTTCTGCTGCTAGCTTTTGGGCTTCATCAATGAATAAATATGCAATTGAAGGATTATTTTTTTGTGACAAATAGCTTAAAAGCCTTTCGGGTGTCAGCACAAAAATGTAATGGGTTTCGGTTGATGGCAACTCAGAAACATTCGAGTTGGTTATTACCATGTAATTGTAATGCTCCAAAATATGTTTAAGTTCCTTGTTAAGGTCAATCGAGAATTGGTTAATCAATGCCCTTGTTGGTACCATGATAACAATATTTTCAGGAGGCTTATTTCCTACAACCTTTCTGATGAATGATTTAATGATAAACGATTTGCCCATTGATGTAGGCCCTGAAAAACTGAAATGTTTCGAGCTGCTTATCTTCTTGTAAAGTTCAAATTGCGAATCGGTAAAAATTAGATCTTCAGTATCGGGAACGGCTTGAATATACTCCTTGACTTTCTTTTCAAGTTCTCTGTCAAAAGGCAATTCAGAACTATTGTTTTCATTCTTTAAAAACTCAATTCCGGGAAAGTTGCCCAATTTAGCCAAAACAGAATGTGAGAAGGTTTGATAGTAAGGATTGGATTTGTAATCCTCATTGAGCAGGGTGATAAGTTGGTAGGCTTTGTTCCTTGCTTTAGGATTTTTGGAATTTGAAAGGATGTCGGCAAAACGAAGCGTGTCGTGCAATTCTTTTTCAGTTAGCACTATGCTTTTGTCATTTTCTGAAAATAAACTATTAGCCAATAGTTTAGCTGCTTTATTATTTAGTTTAATAAAGTATTCATCTTGCAATATATCATTGGCTAAACGCTCTATCATTCTTCTGCTCGTGTTATTTTTTTGATGATTTCCTTCCGTGTTTCATTCAATTTCATGAACGGGAAAACATAAACGTAAAAAGTGTAGCTGTATAGCTCATATTCTTCTATCTTATTTTTGATGTGGCTCATTCTGCTCTCAACTTTCTCTTTAATTTTTGATTTTATCAATGCCAGAAATTCATCATTGCTTAAACGCTTTTCTTCTTTAGTCGGATTAATCTCAAAACCTGCAAAAATGGCAAAGGCATTGTTCTTGATGATTGAGTCGGAACCGCTTGCTTTAGGCATTATAACCGATTTCAGAAACTGATATAAGTCCTCATCAAACGCCTCTTTGCATAATTGGGAGTTGATTAAACCAATTTCATCATGGATATTGTTCTTCTTTCTTGTCAGAAAATCATGAATTGATTTAAAGGCATTAGAAATAGATGTTGTCAAACTTTGTTCAAGTTTCGATTCTCCAAAAATAAGCTGATAGTTTTTCGGTGCTAATTCAAGTAAGTGAATACCGTCTGAACCTTTTGCATAATCATTTGAGGAAAGTTTGATTTCTAACTTCGTCAGGATTTTAGGAGCTTTCAGATGAGATTCTAAAAAACAGAACAAAAGCAATTCACCTGCTTCACCATCATTCACTTTAGCATCTCTGAATTTTGAAGCGGCTTTTTTTACGAGTTCATAGTAGCGTTGGTCTTTAACAAAATCATTGATTTCCTTTTTTGACAAGGCAAAAGGAATCATGTGGTTTCCTAACTGTTTTATGAGTTCATCATAACAAAATTGATTATTCTCAATTTTAAGAATATGTAAGTTGAGTTTTGAATTGGTTTCAGGCACATCACATTCAATCTCTTTGTAAAAGAGGTCTAAGAATTTTTCGCTTATGCTTGGTATAAAATCCATAGAGATTGTTTTGATTATAAACTTACGGCTTTATTGATAGCTAACTCTCCCTTAAACGCCTTCTGGCTTAAACTGCCATATAATTGCTCCAATTCCTTTAAGCTTTGTTGGTATTGACTTTTAAGGGCTTCTGTTTTTTCTACGATTTGAGCAAATTGGTTTTGGAGGGAGATGGGGGGAATCAGAATTTTAATTCCTTGTAATTCTTGGGCATTAATATTCGCCATACCAACAATGCTTTTACACATTCCAAGCAGCGTTTGTTTGCCATGTATTGAATTCATGTAGCCCCATAAAAACCAAGGATTGGCTTTTTCATTTGTTCTTACTCGAATTAAATATCCCGCAATTATCATTTCTGAATCTTCATTGAAAACCCCAGTCTTCCCAACCAGTTCTTTTGAGTTTGTTCGATTGAAAAGCAAATCACCTTTTCTCACTACATATTTTTCCTTCTCTTTTTCGTCAACAATATTTATGTATTTCAACTTTGAATAATCCATGTTTCCATCTGTAGTTATATTATTCATCCTTAAGTATGGATATACTCCTTCGTCTTCAGCAGGACTGCTTGTTCCATATTTTACTTCTGTTACAACATCTTTAATTTTCCCTTTTGTAAAGTTCTTTTTGTTCGTTGAAGGATCACCAAACATCTCCAAAAAAGTGCTTTTCAAAAACTCATCCAGCAGGCGGATGCTTTCTTTGCG
>JAIXUI010000079.1 GCA_027484125.1 Bacteroidota bacterium
ACCTATTAGAAAACGGCACCGACCTGCGCTACATTCAACAACTCCTCGGTCACGCCTCCACCAAAACCACGGAAGTCTATACCCATCTCACCAAAAGAGGCGAAGAAAAGTTGAAAAGTCATTTGGATTTTTTGGAAGGAATTTGAGAAAAAACGATATTGCAACAAGAGACAAAAACGCTCCATTACCTCATTGAGAGTGGATAACACCCTAATAATGAATACAATAAGCCACCTTCGCACGAAAGCAAAATATGCGCAATGCGTGATACACACCAATAGAGCAGAATATGCGCATTGCGTGATACATCCTCATACAGCATATATCACGCAAGAGTGCGCATATTAGGATGTTGGCAGTAATGTTAAACGACCACACAACCACGACAGACTACGATTTGAGAAATGGAATTTAAGACAATCATAAAATTTAGCTCAATACACTTAGCGGTGTTGACTTGTGTTCTATTCCTTCGCTTCAACGACATTGAAAATGGAGACATGAACGTGGTAGTTTTTGGGACTTTTATTTATTTACCTTACTTACTCTGCTTGACTCTTTTAAACTCAATATTATTAACACTTGGACTAAACTACTTTAAGACAAATCTGCTTAAATGGTTTACTGCTTCATTGACTTCATTTGCATTGACAATTTGGTTTTTAATTTCAGGTGGACAATTAGAAATACATTTTTGGAAAGTAAAACAGAACGAGTTTGTGACACTAAATTTGATACTCTTCTTTCTTAACTTGACGACAATTTATTTTATTACTAAACAACAAAACGAGAAAGCAAATTGAAAGCGACAGACAGAAACACTGCTGGTAACATCCCTCCGAGTAGCCTCAGTCCCACTAACTAAAAGTCCCAGAGCAAGCATTCTTGACTGGGACTTTTGCATGACTCGGTGTTGGGCGATGCCTGCTGTTGAATCGTGAGCGTGAGGCGGGGGAGTGTGTTCCTTAGGGGGAGAAGTAGCGTCTCGGGGGGAGTGCTTAGGTTTTTTTAATCAACGAGTTGCCACTTAATTCCGGTTTCTGCCGTTGTTTGGCTCATTTCCGGGCAGAGCTTCCCTTACCCGCGCTTGGCGAGGAAGGTGGTTGGTAGTAAAATGTTGGGAAGCAGTGTATCCCCCCACTCAACTACATATTGGAAGATTGGGGATTAGTGGTAGGAGGTTTTTGCCAGTTGTTGGGGAGGAGGGTGTGGAGGTGTTGGATGTTGGTTTCGGGTAGTCGCTGGAGGATGTCGAGGAGGTACTTGTATGGGTTGTGGATGCGGTAGGATTCTACTAAGGAGTAAATCTGAGTGCTGTTTTCACGGGTTTTTGGGCTTCCGACGTAGAGGTAGTTTTTCCTTGACCCGTGTCTTGCCAGCGTTGTGGGATTCGTCAAACTTACGCGGTGCATGTGCTAGACTTTCCATGTGTTGGACTTTCTGTTGGTCTTTGAAGAGTTGTTTGCTGTAGCTTAAATGTTAAAGCTAAAAAATTTGCTGTTCCATATTTGGGAACTTTGTCCTACCTTTGAACTGTGAGAGTGATTGCTAAGAAGGCCTTAAGAGAATTTTGGATGACACACAGCAACAGTGAGGAAAGTCTTAAGTCGTGGCATAAGGAAGCGGTAGAGGCTTCTTGGAATTCGCCTCAAGACATTAAAAAGGACTATCCCTCTGCTAGCATACTCCAAGACAATAGAGTCGTTTTCAATATCAAAGGGAACACGTATAGGCTAGTGGTAAAAGTAAATTACGATTTTGGAATAGTCTGGATTAGATTTATCGGAACTCACGCTCAATACGACCGAATTAACGCTTCAACCATATAATGAGATGCAAATTAAAGTGATTAAAACTGAGAAACAGTATCAAGAAGCACTGGATAGAATGGAGGAAATTTTTGACTCAAAAAAGAACTCCAATCATGCAGATGAACTTGAGTTGCTTGCATTCTTAATTGAAAAATATGAGAATGAACATTATGCTATTGATTTTCCTGATCCGATTGAAGCCATCAAATTCAGAATGGACCAACTGGGATTTAAGCAAAAAGACTTGGCATTGGCAATTGGCTTGAAAAGTAGAGTCAGCGAAATTCTTAATAGGAAAAGAAAATTAACCATTGACATGGTTAGAAAATTAAACGCAACATTAGGCATTCCAACTGATGTCCTAATTAGAGAATATTAGAAGTTCTTAATTGTGTTATCCCTCCACCCCACTAACCCAAAGCCCCAGAACGAACATTCTTGCCTGGGACTTTTGCCTGACATGGTGTTGAGCGACGCCTGCTGTATGTAGGCTTGAGAAGACTAATCACATTGGGATTTCTAAATCTCAATTAATCAATCCTTAAGCCCGCAGTATTAGCCCCAAGTATTTACTCAAGAAACATTCCCAGAGATCAACTTGAACGGTGAGATTTTTTATCTTAGCAGTACGGAGCACGCAGCACCATGAACCCGTATAAACTCACCCAGCCAAGCGAAATCGCCAGCCTTCTAGAGGGTTTGTTGCTCGAAGCCACAAGCATTATTGCATACACCCTAACCACTTTAAGTAAGGCAGATTTATGCGCAGCTCAAGAAAATATACGCAAGTTTAGGGCAGTTGCATGTACAGGGATGTTATTGGCAATAATATCTTTACAAAAAAACAGAACTTTCATTAATTTGGGATATGAAAATTGAAGGAAAAAAAATAAATCAAATCATAGAACTTTGTAAAGACAACAAAGTAAAAACGCTATTTGCATTTGGCTCTGTGACAAGAGAAGACTTCAATGATGATTCAGACATAGATTTAATCGTAGATTTTGAAGAAAATGACCCTTTTAAATACACTGACCTATATTTTAATCTGAAAACAAAACTTGAGGATATTCTAAAAAGACAGGTTGACTTGTTAGAAGAAAGAGCAATTAAAAATAGTTTTTTTCGTCAAGAACTTGATAAAAACAAAGTTTTAATTTATGGACATTAATATAAAGGTTTGGCTTCTAGATATACAAAAATCAGTTGACGAAATTTTTGAGTTTTTAGGAAATAACAGAGATTTTTTCTCTTATCGCAATGACCTTAAAACCAAAAAAGCAGTTGAAAGAAACTTGGAGATTATTGGTGAAGCTGTAAATCGTATTTTGAAAAAGGATGAAAACTTTCCCATTAGGGATGCGAAAAATATCATTGGCACCTGAAATCGAATTATTCATGGTTATGATAACATTTCAGATGAAGTGATTTGGACTATAATCGTAAGAGAACTTCCCGAATTGAAGAAACAAATTGATGACTACCTTAACACCTGATAAATTACAGGCTCTCATTGTACTTACTCAATAGTGGCATTTCAGTGGTTAAATCAAGCTATGTGCTTTTATTCAAGTTCAATGCAGGTTAACAGCGAAGTGCTTCTAAATCGCCAACTTCGGGTGGTAGCGGCCTCTTGATGTCAACATTTAAAAAAAACAAACTAAATTGAAATCCACGATTATATTACTCCTTTTATTTGGACTTAGTTCTTGTAATTATAATGTGTTTCCTCCAAAGGTGGACACAAGAACAGAAATACATTGTTTATACAAGACTAAAATTAATGGATACCATCAAAATACAAAGAGAAAGTCTAAGTTGAAGACTGGTTATAAAAAATACGATGTAAAAGGAAATCTTATTGAAGATGTCGAGTATGGCGAAAAATGGAGTATTAGAAGTGTTGTTAAAAATGCTGACAGCACAACTAGTGTCACCATTTCAAACGGACGAAATTACAAAAACATAAATACAATTCATTATTACGTTTATGACAGCTTAAATAGAAAAACTCAAGGTGAACTTTGGAAATTCAAAAACAACAAAAAATACTATTTAATGAACAAAACCATTTTTAAGTATGATGTAAATGGAAAATTAATTATGGAGACTGAGTTAGATGAAAATAATAAAATTATAAGATTTCAAGATTATTCTATTGACGAGTTTAGCACAAGTATCTCAAAAGACAGTGTTTTTAATTCCTCTCACGATGGTATCGATAGAGTTATAGGTAGAGGGCAAGACACGACAATCAGAGACAGTCTTGGAAGGCCAATTGAAAAATTTTGTTTCGATAGAGGCAAGTTTCTAAATAGAAGGGAGTATCG
>JAIXUI010000120.1 GCA_027484125.1 Bacteroidota bacterium
ATCCTCTGTTGTTGTCATCGCGGCGTTCAAAGCGTGGCTTAAACTCGCGGTTGTCGCTGCGGGATCCACCGTTGTTTTCATCGCGGCGTTCAAAGCGTGGCTTAAACTCGCGGTTGTCGCTGCGGGATCCACCGTTGTTGTCATCGCGGCGTTCGAAGCGTGGCTTGAACTCGCGGTTGTCGCTGCGGAATCCACCGTTGTTGTCATCGCGGCGTTCGAAGCGTGGCTTGAACTCGCGGTTGTCGCTGCGGAATCCTCTGTTGTTGTCGTCGCGGCGCTCGAAGCGTGGCTTAAACTCGCGGTTGTCGCTGCGAGGTTCACCGTTGTTGTCATCGCGGCGTTCGAAGCGGGGTTTGAATTCGCGATTTTCTTTGCGAAATCCGCCCTGACCTCTGGAAGTAGATTGATTGGACTTGACTTGTCTTCCGCTGGCTGTTACATAGCGCGGTGCGGAGTTGTCATTAGACTGGCCGGAAGAATTAGATTTTCCGGAAAAGTAGCTACCATCTTGGCGGCTTGGTTTGCGGTCGTCACGACCGTATTCGTTACTCATGATGTCAATTGAGCTACAAAGGTAAGGAAAGATAATTCAAATCAACACCTTTTAACTCATTGAAAATCAATATACTTAATTAGAAAGAATAAATCGAACTACAATTCCCCCACTAGACTGGCTATTGGGGAAGGAAGTTGAAACGAATGGTGTATTGAGGGTTTGATCGAAGAAGAATCTAATATTGACCTTTTCATTGACGGTATAATCAATATTCGGTTTAATGCTTACGGTTCTCATACCCGCTGAAGGCAATGCTTCTCTTCCATCCAAATCACGCATTAAAGTTGCATTATCCCTAAAGTTGAAGTCGAAACGAAAGTTAAGGTCATTGTTAAGGCTTGCTTTTCGGCCATTTAACAAAAATGGAAGGACGAGTTTTTGGATTCGATAGCCAAACCCGATGGTGAACTCATTGTTTCTTAACTCGGATAGTCGATTATTCAACAAGGAAAGCGTGAGCGTTCGGTTTTGCTTATACTCGATCTTGAAGTTCATGTTGTTTTTCATGGTCACATCAACGCCAATAAGCGGCGCCAACTGTTCAGAGATGACTACTTGCGCTACTTGTAGATTCGGATAGAAGTCTTTGGTTCTGCTGGTGTCGCGCCCAAAAGCTGCTCCGTTTCGTTCTTCATAAAGCAAGTTTGACGTATATCCATTGACGCTGTAGGTAGAACGATAGCTGTGAGTTAAGTTGATGCTTTGGAATAACTTTTTGGCCCACCGCATGGTACCTAATCCACCCCAAGTAACACGCCAGTTTGGAAGAGGAATTGAAGGAAACATCCCAAGTGGTTGTGTGGATGGATCTTTGCCTGTATAGGCAGAGAGAAAAGCTGGAATTACAACATCGAGATTTTTTCTGGAATAGCCATCAGGATAAATGGAATCGATTTGGCCTCTTCCGATAGAATTTGGATTAGCGGCTGCAAGTCGTTCTGCAATGACTAATCGGTTGTTTTCGAGAGTAGTAAAGACTGAACTACTCAAGAAACCACCTTGTGTGGCATCAGTCTGCATTTTCTCAAAAGCCGTTGCCCATGTAATGATGGAGACTGTGTAGTCTCCTGTTTCAAGGGTATTTACACCTTGAATAAAGCCATCGGAATCGGCTCTGAAGTTTTGCTGCAACCTACTTCCCGAGTTTCTGGTCCAGTTAAGTTCAATACGAAAATCTTTGAGTGGCTCGAGTGTAGCCCTTAACTGAAGGTTTTCTGAACGGGTTCTGACGTAAGGCATGTTCAGGTTCGTATCTAATGACAACCATCCATTTCGTATAACATCAGGGCGTAAGTCTCTTTGTGAGCCAAAAGCGAAGTCGAGACCGGGGGCATTCAAGTCGAAATTATTGCCTAAATATTGAACTGACGGTCTGAAACCAGGGAGTACAGTACCATTGTTATCGGTGTAAGACAAGGTAATCTGCTTAAGCATCATCACTGCTTTGGCCGCCATTCTCAAAGGGTTTCTTGCGAGGCGTTCAACTTCCGAGAGGTTGTCTTCAGGAGTTTCAACCTTATCCTTGACTTCATCACCAAACTGGTCACGTCCGGTTGCTCGTTTTTTATCCTTTTCCTGGGCTTTTTTCCGCTCGCGCTCTTGCTGTTTCTTTTTATCAGATTCAAAGGGCTGGTCAGAATTGATTTTCTTTAAGAAGCCCACCTTGTTGTAAAGGTTGAGGGCATTTACTTGCAAATTCCATCGATTCGACTGGCTATTCTGAATAATGTTTCCAAGGCTATCTGCGCTTAGAGGAGCGGCAGTCCAATCGAAGTTGCCTTGATACTGATAAGTACCTGTCATCCAATCTAGGATTTTAATCTTATTGAAAGGCAGGTTATAGTTTAGACTGAAGTTTTGGGTGTATTTAGTTTTACGACCAAAATCGAGGAAATTCTTTCTGACAGTATCTCTTTTTTGCTCGGTATCTAATGCACCAAAAGGCTCATCTACCCGTGCTTGAATAGTTGCATCAAATTCGAGTTTAAGCGAGCGGGTAAGATCCCAGCGCAAACCGAATTGACGGTTCATAGTAAAGTTTTTATTATAGGTTGCAGCTAATGGAGATCCTCCAATTGCATTATTTCTGAGTTGTAATTCTTGGTACTGGCGGTCGATGTCGAGTCGGACGGTGAAACTGGATGGTACAAGACTGAAGTTAAAATCACGCAATGGCATCATCCAATCTTTCTTAAAAAGCTTCGCAAACGGTCGGATGCTAGGAGCTTGGGTATTGTAAGTGTAGGCGATTGAGCCTCGGTATTGCCGTTGCGTGTTGTTTTCAGTGAATGGGTTTCGGCTGTAATTTTCAGTAAATGCGTAGGATAAAGAGAGATTTTCCACATCCCAAGGCATGGCTTTTTTACCCGGTCTTCGTTGTTTAGAAACGTTTGTTAAGTTGAAGCCTCGCCGTGAGGTATAGGTTTCAGCAGCCCGCCTAATAGAATCTCGTGCTGATTCTGACCTAGCAGTTTCTAATGCATCATCAAATAAAACATCTTGGTCTAGCGGGTTAAACTCTGGTCTTGAGAATGACTCCGCAATACCATAGTAGAGGGGCATTCTGATGCCATATCGTTCAGGGAGCAATTTCCCTAACTCAAAGGTGGACGCTAAATCGTAAGAAGTGAGGTCATCGCGATTTCGGTCGGCAGGTTTACTTTCAATTGAGCCAAAACCTATTGTTCGGCGCAGCCCACTGAGGGTAACATTTCCAATATCAGCCAGCTTTAGCTGAAGCGAACCGGTTGCAGCCCATCCACCTTTGTTGTCAAACTCTGCCAAACGAAGTTCATTGAACCAGACTTCCCCACATAAAGGCTGTCCGGAGTCGTCAGCATTTACATTTTCACGCTTAGGATTTCGAACTCCCAGCATGATGGTTTGAACATTGGCTAAGTTTGGATTTCCGAGAATGGTAATGCGATGCCCAGTTGGCAGCACAACGGTAAATGGCTTATTGAATGGCCAGCCTTGCTTATTTCGTTCCAGTTTTGCTTGATTCAATGCAGCAAACGTTACGTCTATTTCATTTTCGGAAGGCCAGATGGCGGAAGGATTTCCAAATGAGGTACCATGAGGCGTTGGCGTTAATGGCAGTTCGTATTCGTAGAAGTTGCTCACATAGTCATTACCTAAGCGCATAAAGGCCATTAACTCGCCTTTTCGAAAATCTGAGGTTCCTACTGCATGTTCTGCATGCACAAACATTTTTATCCGCTTGTAAGCGCGAATATCAAAGGTTACGTTTTTAAAAGCCGCCCTGCTGTCTCCATCAGGAAGATTACAGAATCTAAGCTGTAACGCTTGTTCGTTGAGCTGCTGAAAGTTGGTGGTGAAAACGTTTTGAACACGCTGAATTCCTGGTGGAACCACATAAGGCACCGGCGTTCGGTTTCCATTTTCCTCAATGTTTACGGTAGAAATGGAGAAGGAGGTTGTACCATTATCTTCTACCGGGATGTATTCGCCCGGCACTCGTAAATCACCAAGAAACCTTCTCCAGTCTACGCGAACAAGCTGAAAACTGGCAAAACGGGTGATGATAGAGTCTGCAAAATTGGTGTAATACACCCTGAGGAAACGTACTGACTTAAAGTCGGTAATGTTTCCTACACGTCGATCAGGCCGGCTCACCGGAATTCTAAATTGGAACCAACGCACTGTTTCACGCCGTCCATTGGCTAATGCGACAGTTGAGGTGTAGGAGTCATTAATATAATTTCTTCCCACCACTAAATCTTGCGGCCTTAAGCTAATGCGGTACTCGAAATAATCTTCGGTCTGAGTTAACGTATTGTCTTGATTGATATCCTCGCTGTTGGGCAAGTTGGTGGCCGATGTTGGATAAGGCTCGGGCGAATCCTGATCAGTCGGTGAATTGCCTTGTAAGCCATTAAACAGTTTGTATCGGCCTAAAGTGGATAACGACAATGCGTCATAGTCACTTCCTCGATAGTGGTGATAATTATCGCCCGATGGGTCTGATTCAATTTGCGTCACCACGGGACTTCCGGCTCCTAGTCGCTGCTTCAAAGGAGTAAGGAAGGTGGAATCCAAGAAACTTCGTTCAGTTTCGTCGTTCATTCCATCCAAACCAACGTCCTGAAATCTTCTGGAGGCAGGGTCATTATCGAAAGCATTGACGATAGGTTGAACGCGAGGAACAATTCCCCAGCGGGTTGTATCGGTTGGGTTTAGACCAGGCTGCTTAGGAAGTCCGTTTTCAAAGGCTCGTCGTCCGTCTTTGAGAACGTCTTCCGACATGTTTCCGAGGTTTAAGATAAAATCTCCTCCAGAGGAAGTTGGATTGTAGATGAATGGATCCATCATCCAGAATTCTACAAACTCTACGTTAGCTGCCTCAAAATCATTGGTTTCAATGCGGCGCATAATCCCTCCCCAGCGTTTGTTTGGGTTGGTAAGCTTTCCATCAGCATCTATGCCCTCTGCGTCATAATTATATGGGCCACGTTCGCTGGGATAATAGGCTACATCGAAAGTGGCAATATTAAGGGGTTGGTTATTGGCCAACTGACGGTTTGGAAATACTTCTTGCTCAAGCACTTCGCGCATGTAATGATTAGAGCGAAGGTTACGATCATTGACAATATGAGAAGGGGTAATTCCGGAAGTTCTGAAGAATAACGGGTCGATGTTGTACCATGCAATTTTTGCTCGGTTTTTTCCACTAGTGAGGCTATTTCGCTCGGCCGATTCGGCGAAAGTAGGAGGCACAGAGCTGATAGACCAGGCCAGCGGCAATCGGATGTCGATGGCATTTTCTGAGCCTTCAAAGTCATCTATGTAGGAAAGTCCTCCGTCAATTGAAATAGCACTTGGACTTCCTGGTATCAAATGAGCGTATTCACCTTGAAAAGTTATGGTGGACTGTTCTTTTGTTGAAATGAGCGGAAGCTTATCAATGAATTGGGTAAGCGCTCGCGATTCTGACCGATAACTTCCATCAAAGCCAAGCATGACGTTGGAGGTAGGCTCATCACCTTGATTGACTTTGGGTGTAATGGGCCGTTCGTTGAGGTGAATAACGGTACCTCCTAAATTGATGTCTTTATTTACCCGGTAATCGAAACGTGAGCCTATCAAAGTCCGGCTTTGCATGTTCAACATGGGGTTGTTTTCAAACCTTACGTTGATGTTTTCTCCGGAGTTCATCAAGGCAACATCAATAATTTTCACACGACCTTGAACGTAGTCCACGGTATAATGGACATTTTCTTGAAGTTGGCGGTTGCCGGCCATCACTTGCACGGAACCTCGTGGGATGTTGAAGGCACCAAGAGAAATCTCGTTGCTCTGGCTACCTTGATACTGCCCGGTGAGGCGGTATCGGTTTAACTCCGGAAACTGCATGGCCCAAGCACGAGTTGAGTCGTATAATTGGGTAAATGCGTATCGGGCGATGATTTCATCGGGTGTATTTCCGGCTCGCCTGAAAGCTTCTATCAAATCCCGCCCAAAGGGTTCCACTTTTGGAAACATCACCCTGCCGTTGGCCGGAAAGATGGTGACGTTGTCAATAAAGTCGAACATCCCGTCGGGTGATGGTTCTAACTGAACGGTAAGGTTATCGAGGCCAAGGACTTGAATAAGCTGTTTTCCTGCTAAGCTTCCTTCAGGAATAAAGTTTTTATATCCACTGGTATAATCTGCATAAACCAAGTTGAGGATAAAGTCTTGTTTATTGATTTGAAAGGCATTCAGCGAATAAATATTCTTCATCATCAATCGCCAGATAGGTAACGAAGGACGAATGGTGGTTCCTTTCAGCATTTTCAGATAAAGCATCTGAGGATTGGCTTGGTCACTGGGAACTTCGTTAGAAAATTCACCCACACGGAAGACTTGACCGTTGACGGTGTATTCGTAAGCTACTCCCAATACCTCATCGTTGTTCAGCGATTGGTTGAGTGAGATGAAGCCCAACATCGGATTGAAGGTATATTCCGTTGGGGCTAACTTTCTTGCAAAGGTTTTCTCGTAATCAACGGTATTGTTAAGGGTATTGAAAGGAGGAGTGGAAGCCAGAATGTCGAGGGAGTTGTTGGCATTCCGTATTCCAGTATTGGCGTCTAAGGAGTTGAATAAGTTGTTGGCGTTGTTTCTGGTAAGAAGCGAACCACCGGTTGATTGGATAGCCCCTGTCTGATTCCATGGACTTACTTCACCCATATCCATGAAGGCGAGCACATCTCGAACGTCGGCACTGATGTTATTTCTGCTGGTTACCCAAACTTCTACGCGGGTAATCACCACGTTGGATCGAATAACCGGCAGACTTCCCATGGCGCGGTTAAAGTTGTCGTAGAAATATTGTCCCAGGAAGAAATGTCGGTTAACGTCGTATTGGTCAGCTGAAAAGTCGAAGCGGGTAGTTTGTGCGCCCCCTTTAACCTGCACGTTCTGAGCGCGTCCCATCTGCTGGGTTACGATGGTAGTCATCCGAAGGCGCCCAAATTGCATTTCGGCCTTCACCCCAAACAAACTTTGACTTCCTTGAATAAGCGTTGATTTGAGTGGTAATGAAACGTTACCCAGCTCTATTTTCTTGATAATCTCATCTTCCAACCCGTTGTATTCCAACTTCATTTGGTTTTCGAAGTTGAAAACCGACTGGGTATTCTGGACAGCTGAAAACTTCAACTTTTCACCGATCGAACCGGTAACATTCATTTGAATGTTCATGTTGAAGTCGAAGTTGGTGAAGGAGCGCTGCTGAACAGGAATGTTAGGATTTTCTACCACGTTTCGGTTGAAGGCAAAACGCAATTCTGCGGAGCCTTGCGGTCTGATGTCAACGAAAGCGCCTCCGAAAATTTTATCAAAAATTTTCGGACCAACATAAATCTTCGGAATTAATCCGCCGCCATTGTCTAAACCCGATGCATTAGGAGATGTTCCAGTTCCAGAGCGTTGCTTCCAATAATTCTTTTGGTTTTTATCCGACTCATAACGCATGTACTCTTCGAAAGTCAGGTATTGAGCAGGCCCTAGATACTGGCCATTGAGTTTTTGCCTGAGCACATAGCGCTTACTCACCGGATCATAAGTCACCTCATTTTGAACGCCGGGATTATTAAAATTGAAAGGATTATTGCCTCCAGAAGCAGGAGCTCCTCCCCTATTATCCTGTATGGGGAAACGCAATTTGGTTGAGTCTCCTTCCAGTTCCTGATTAAACATCAGCCAAGGCATTAGCCTCATCATCATGGCTCCTTCCATCAATGGCTCAGCTATGGCCATAGAGGGCTCTATGACCAAGGTAAACAGGCCAAAAAGCAACAGGAGATCCCTGAATCTTGAGGTTAATTTCTTGCGGAGCTTCACTTACGATAAACTGCGTAGTGCAGACTTGATCACGGTTTCAACTGACACATCCGGAGAAGTAGCTGCCAATATTGCATCAACTGCCTTTTCTACTTGTGTACGACTGAAGCCTAAAATGACCAAGGCTGCTAACGCCTCTTCCTTGGTTTTATTTTGTGAACCTGAAATACTAGATGCAGAATCCGTTTCAAGTCTAGAAACTTTATCCTTCAATTCAACGAGTAGTCGTTGAGCTGTTTTTGGACCAATGCCTTTGATTTTTTGAATAGACGCAACCTGTCCGGTAAGAATCAAATTTTTAAAGTCTCCTGGAGAAGTGTAAGACAAGATAGTTCTAGCCGTATTGGGGCCGATGCCGGAAACACCAATCAGCATTCTGAATAGCTGGCGCTCATCTTCCTGAAGAAAACCATAAAGCTGTTGATGGTCTTCTCTTACCACAAAATGAGTGAGTAAACTAACCTCTTCTAAGCCACTAAGGGCCGAATAAGTGGTTAAGCTAATTTGTATGTCGAAGGTGATACCGGAATTAGTGGCAACCCACGCTTCCGTAGGAGTTAATCCTTCCAGTTTTCCTTGAATCCGATGGTACATTTGGAATTATCGTGTTTGAGCATCAACAACCGCCAGTGTAACCATATTTACAATTTCACGGATAGAAGATCCAAGCTGTAGAATATGGGCAGGCTTGTTGACACCTACTAAAATGGGACCGATGGCTTCCGCTGCATTAAATCCTTGCAAAAGCTTATACGCAATGTTAGCGGAGGTAAGGTCTGGGAAGATGAAGGTGTTAGCAGGACTTTGTACCAATTCACTGAAGGGGAAATTTTCACGGAGTAAATCAGGATTTAGCGCAAAGTTGGCTTGCATTTCTCCGTCCACAATTAATCCGGGATAATCTTTTTGAAGGATAGACAATGCCTTTTGCATTTTAGATGGCACCTCTCCATGATTAGAGCCAAAATTCGAAAATGACAATAAAGCTACACTTGGGCGAATGCCGAATCGTTGGACAGCCCTTGCGGTAGAAACCGTAATGTCAACTAACTCTTCCGCGCTTGGATTGATGTTGACGGAGGTGTCAGAGAAGAAAAATGGCCCTTTCTTCGTTAGCATTACATACATCCCGGCGGCTCTGCTTACTCCTTGACTTGTTCCCATGACTTGAAGAATGGGCCGCATGGTATCGGAGTACTTTTTGGTTAAACCGGATACAAATGCATCAGCGTCGCCAAGCTCCACCATTAATGAACCGTAATAAGCACGATTCCGAATCAATTTTTGGGCGTCATACTGAGTAACCCCCTTACGCTTACGCTTTTCAAAAAGGTAATGGGCGTACTCCTCTCCTTTAGGTGTTGCACTCTGTGGATCAATGATGGGCATGCCTGAAATGTCGAGTCCATGCTCTTCTACGATTTTTTGAATCTTTTTTTCGTTACCCAAAAGGATAGGAAAAGCGATTTTATCGTCTCTGCTTATTTGAGCAGCTTTTAATATTTTATACGTATCAGCATCTGCAAACACCACACGCTTTGGATTCTGACGCGCTTTTGCAGTTAGCAGATTGATAAACTTATCGTCAAGCCCTAGTCGCTTTTTCAGTTCCGATTCATACGCATTCCAGTCTTTAATAGGATGCTTGGCTACACCACTATCCATGGCTGCGCGAGCCACAGCTGGCGATACTGTATGAATCAAACGTGGATCGAAGGGTTTTGGAATGATGTATTCCCTTCCGAAGCTGATGTTTTTCTGATTATAAGCCTGATTGACCATTTCTGGTACAGGCTTCTTGGCCAAATCAGCGATAGCTCTAACCGCAGCGAGTTTCATTTCCTCGTTGATGCACGTTGCACGAACATCAAGAGCACCTCTGAAAATATAGGGGAAGCCCAATACATTATTGACTTGGTTAGGGTGATCACTTCTTCCTGTAGCCATAATCAAGTCCGTTCGGGTACTTATTGCAAGCTCGTAATCAATTTCAGGCGTAGGATTAGCTAAGGCAAAAACAATAGGATTTTCAGCCATCGAAAGCACCATTTCGGCTGTAACTACATTTCCTTTAGATAGTCCAACAAAAACATCGGCACCATTCATGGCTTCAGCCAATGTTCTCAAAGGAGTTTCGCGAGCAAACTGTTGTTTTTGAGTATCCAAATCTTCGCGCTCAGCGTGTAAAACACCTTTCGAATCGAGCATGATAAGGTTTTCACGTTTTGCGCCTAGTGCTACAAAAAGTTTAGCACAGGAAATGGCAGAAGCCCCAGCTCCATTGACTACAATTTTTACTTGGTCAATAGGCTTTTCTACGATTTCTAACGCGTTAATTAACGCTGCTCCTCCTATGATGGCAGTACCATGCTGATCATCATGCATGATGGGAATTTTCAGCGTTTCTTTCAACCGCTGTTCAATTTCGAAGCATTCCGGAGCCTTAATGTCTTCTAAGTTGATACCGCCAAACGTAGGCTCCATCGCCTGAACCGTTTTCACGAACTCATCAACATCGGTCACGTTCAACTCAATGTCAAAAACGTCGATGTCGGCAAATTTCTTAAACAACAATCCTTTTCCTTCCATCACTGGTTTGGAAGCTTCAGGACCAATATTCCCTAAACCCAGTACCGCAGTACCATTAGAAATTACGGCTACCAGATTTCCTTTGGCAGTATATTGGTAAACCAATTCTGGTTCTTCGTGGATGCGGGTGCAAGGCAACGCCACACCAGGAGAATAGGCGATGGCCAAATCTCGCTGGCTTGAGGTTGGTTTTGAGGCAATTACCTCTATTTTGCCCGGGCGGCCCGAGGCATGATAGTCGAGGATGTCTTTATCCTGTGGTTTTGAAGGCATAATTAAAAACGCCCAAAAATACATGAATAGCTTTACGAAAGTTCACGCCGGTTGAAGGGGACCCTCTCTTTCCTTCTTTCTGCACTGTCCCCTTCTTGGCCGAAACCTCACACCCCATGTTGTTCGGCCCCCGACGCTTTTGTTGAAAGTTCCTTCTCCCCCTCTTGATGCCCACCGCTTACTTTCAACTTCGATGATGGCTATTAGCTCCCTTGAATGATCCCCCCTTGGCTAATAACCAATCTCTTCAATGAACAAGGGAAAAAGTCGGTTGAATTGAAATCGCGACATTGGCTACCGACTTTCTCCCTTAAACTTCCTTAACAAAGGTAAAACAAACATTCACATTTGCAAACATTATTGTTAATTATTTTAAAGAATTAATTAAAACCTAACTCAAATGGAAAAAGTAGTGGGAATAGGCGCCGTCTTATTCAAATGCATCGACCCTGATGTTACCAGAAATTGGTACAAAAAGCATCTAAACATTGGCAATACTGCACATGGACACACTTTTAGTTGGCCAACTGAAGACAAACAAGGAGGAACTTCTACGATAGAATGGTGCCCATTTAAAGCTGATACCGACTATTTTTCACCATCTAAGGTGGACTACATGATCAACTTCAGAGTTGCCAATCTCGACTATTTGTTAAATTGCCTAAAACAAGAGGGCATTGTTCCTGTTGGCAATGTAGAAGACACCGAATACGGAAGGTTCGCTTGGATTATGGATCCAGACGGAAGAAAAATTGAGCTTTGGGAGCCCATTGAATAAGAGCACAAGAGTAACACCAACAAAAAAGGGGAGCATCAGCTCCCCTTTTTTGTTGGTCATTAGCCTCTCTTAATAGAGGTTGTTGGTGTCGCGATTACCAGCTTCGTTAGTGAACCAGTTAGTGAAGCTTGCTCCATTGCTGGTGGCCCAGTCAATAAGTTTGAGGTAACCGGTAGTGATATCCACTTTCTCCTTCATGTAAGGTACAGATCCCTGGATGAACAATCCCCATGGAAGTCCATTCTCTGTGCGGTAATATTTGCCTTGTGCTGCGTTTGACTTATCAGCGAGTGTAGCAAATTTAGTTGCATCAGCCAGATTGGTTGGAGCTTTGTCAATTAAGTGTACTTCAGCGCTACGAACTTGGTTGGCAATTAGGAATGGATTCATTTTGTTTGAAGCCACATCCGCTAATTCTACGTCACCACCCGGGGCAGCTGCGCCGTTGTCGCGATAAGCAATTGTGATGTTGAGGGTGTCAGGAGTTACGAATGGAGCTCCGGGTGAGGTATTGATCCCAATACCCTGACCCGGGTGTTGAAGTACACTGTATGCATTGTCAAAAAATACCAGAGTCGCACCATTATTTACGTTGCTTTCAACGCCATTTGAACCAATGGTATGAACGTTTCCGGTAATTCTATTGCCTGATACACTTACTACTTTGTTGTTTGGCATGCCTTCAAACTGCATGGCGAAGCCGTTTCTGAAGCTACCACCGGTAGCACGTAGTACAACTTGTGCTTTGGTTTCTACTACTTTACCGGCAGCATTGGTTACATGGTTGTAGCGAGCGCTGAGTACGAGGTCGTTGAAATCATAGTCACCACGGCTTGGCCAAAGGTCTTCGAACATATAAGTACCAAATCCGGATGTTGGGAAGAAGTTGTTGTACGCGCGTTGAGCATCGTTAGGATAAGCATCTGCGTTGTCAGCAACACCATCGCTGTCGGCGTCTTGAATCAAAGCTTTAGGCATACAACCTTGGCTTGGCTCAGCCCAATATTCACCTGGAATCACGATGTTATCGATGATAGCCCTACCTGTCCCACCAGTTCCTAAATAGCTAATGCGGATTTTATATACGTTGTTAGGATTTCCAGCGATAGCAGCTGGAACTGGAATGCTGATATTTTGGAGAGTAGTTGTAGTTGCAGTAGGCCAGCTAAAAGTGAAGAAAGAAGTGTAAGCTGATTCCTTACTTGTGTTCGCTGCATTTGGATCGTAAGAGGTGTACATCACTTCCATTGACCTAGTAGTACCGGGAGAGCCATCTAATCGAGTTTGGAAAGTAATGTTGCCAGCCCCCATTTTCATCCATGGAGATTTAACCCAGGAAGCGGTTGGCAATAAGCTTGTAAGCTGATTAGAACGACCAGTCCAAGAAAGGGTAGCGTTGTTGCCTGCGGTTAAAGGAATATTATTCACAAAGCTAAACGCTCCAAAACCCCAACAATTAGCTGATTCTAAGTTACGGTCTCCGGATTGGAAGTTCATTTGAACTGTTTGTGCGGACGCTTGAAAACCAGCGGCAATTAATATAGCGAGCAATATCTTTTTCATGTTCTGTTAGTTTAAAAGTGACAACTATTATTCTTCGTTACTAAGTGTTGGTAAAAAATCAAAATTCACCACATCACTTACCGGAGCTTCTTTAACAATACTGCCATACTGCATTTTAATGCTTTTGGTATGAGCAGGTACTTCTACCTTAATCTCCGCCTGATTGTTCATGTTGTGAAGCACAGAAGTGAATACTTCGCCTTTCTCATTCAATAAACTCAAGGTGTTGATTACGGTAGTATAAGTTGCATTTCCTTTAATCTTCACCGTAATCATTCGTCCGGTTTCCCACTTAAAATTATCGGCCACTTTGATGTCTGCAAACTTATCAGGGCGCGCCGGAGTTGGCGTTGGCATGTCGTCCTTGGTGCAGCTGGCCATCACCATGCTGGCAAGGATAAAGATGTAGAGGGGCTTTTTCATTTATCTGGTGTTTTCGTGTTGATTTCTGATTCAAAAATAGATTGAGAAATTCTATCCTAACATTTACTTCGATGAGCCTATAATTCGGCTCTTTGAGTGTATTTATCGGGCGATGAATTTCATTCATTTTCTGATGAACTAAAAAAGCCCCCGCTATGCTAGGTCCTTTGCACTAAATATCGTCATTCTTTTCGCTGATTAGGCCTGTAAGCAAGGTACCAACAAAAACCAGCATTTCCTTAATAATAGAAAAACCACCTGGAGGGTGGCTTTTCTATGGATCATTGTTATCAGGCAGCGTCAGCAACTACTTCCTTCACTTCAGGAACCATGCGCTTCAGAAGACCCTCAATTCCAGCTTTCAAGGTAATCATCGAACTAGGGCAGCCGCTGCAACTTCCTTTCAGCCTTACGGTTACAATTCCTTGGGCTTCATCGAATGCCTTGTAGTGAATGGCTCCTCCATCTTGCTCTACAGCAGGCTGGATGTAGTCTTTTAAGATTTGTTTAATCCTCAAGACAGTTTCAGAGTTATTCCCATCGTCTTCTGCCACGGCTTCCATTTCTTTGAAAATGGGCATACCCGATTCGAGGTAATTTTTTAGAAAATCTTTGAGAAGGGGAATTACTTCGTCCCAATCCGTTCCTTTTTTACGGGTGATGGTGATGTAATTCTGAGAAAAAAACACATTCTGAATGAATGGGAAACTAAACAGGCGCTGTGCGAGAGGAGAGCGTTCCGCTTCATCAGCACTTCGAAATTCGGCAATCACTTCCTGACTGATGTATCGATTGGCTACGAACTTCATGGTCTCAGGATTGGGCGTTGCCTCGGTGTAAAATGATACGATGTTTTGCATATCCTTAATGGGCTGCAAAGTTAGAAGACGAAACTGGAGATTTTACCTTGTTCCGTTTATGTGACTTAATAAGGAGAAATACGAAGAGTAAATCTTCCTTTCAGCGCATATACTTTCTAGCAATTGGCAGATAGGCTCTTATTTCGTCGATTCTACGTTGGTCTGAGGGGTGAGTACTTAGAAATTCTGGCGGTGCTTGACTATTTAAGGCAGACATCCGTTGCCAAAATCCAATTGCAGCTTCAGGGTCATAGCCGGCCTTGGCCATAAATACCAGCCCAAGTTTATCGGCTTCCGATTCGTGCAGCCTGGAGAAAGGTAAAAGAACGCCGAGCTGGGCTCCTATGCCAAAAGCTGACATGTACAACTGTTGTACTTCAGCAGGTTTTTGGGCTACAGCAACACTTAGAGCTACTCCACCAAGCTGAGCGAGCAAACCTTGCGACATACGCTCGTTTCCATGGCGGGCAACCGCGTGTGCAATTTCATGACCCATGATTACAGCAAGACCAGCTTCGTCTTTCGCAACAGGAATAATACCACTATAGACTACCACTTTGCCGCCTGGCATGCACCACGCATTCACATCTTTACTTTCAACAAGATTAAACTCCCATTTGAGCTGTTGAAGCATGTCGGTGTACCTGTTTTGCCTTAAATAATCTTCAACAGCGGCAGCCATATTTCTACCGATTCGTTGAACCATCTGTGCCTGACTAGAATTTCGTACCACTTTATTTTGGCTGAGAAATTCGCTGTACTGCTGTTGACTTAAGCTTGCAAGCTCTCCATCGCTCACAATATTCAGTTGTGAACGGCCAGTAAGTGGCACTCTTTTGCAGGCAGAGGCTGCAATCAGTGAGGTGAGCAGAAGAATTCGAAGAAGATTCAACATATTTCAGCACTGAGGCCTTGCTCGAGCAAAGCGCTACAAGGAGTGGTTAAATCATCGTATGAGCCCACTTTCACGCTACAGCGGCCTTTGAGATGGGTAATCCAAGCACACTGTTGGGCTTGCTCCATGTCATGTTCGCAGTACAACATTAAGCAAGCAATGACATGGTCGAACGTATTGACATGGTCGTTATAGAGAATGATCTCATACAGTTCCGACTCTTTCTCAAGTATGTCGGTTTCTTCCTTTGGATCAGCTATTGGGCGCATTTTTTTTCTTTTTACGAAGATAAATCTTGTTTTCCTTTCCTTCCTTCAATCGGACGATGTTCTTTCTGTGAGTGAATAAGAGAATCATCAACTGAAGCAAGCTAAATACCACCATGGCCGTTCTGTCTTCTCTTGCAAGCACAATTACATAAAAAGCAAAAAAGAGAGAAGCGATTATGGCTCCTAATGAAACGTAATTATAAATACCAAAAACCAGTAAGAAAATGGAGAAACTTAAACCAGCTGCCATGGGATGTAATCCAATGACCATTCCGAATAAAGTAGCAACTCCTTTTCCACCTCTAAATCCAGCAAACACCGGATAAAGGTGACCAAGTATGGCAAACAAGCCTAAAATCACTTTAACAATTACAAACTCAGATGTATCATGGTTGAGGTGCGGATAATTGACTGGAAGAAGGCGGTCTAGATAAACCAAATTTACTGCTGCCCAACCCTTGAAAACATCAAAAATCAATACAGGAATTGCGGCTTTTTTCCCAAGTACTCTAAAAGTATTGGTAGCACCGGCATTTTGACTACCGTAATCTCTTACATCAATGCCATAGAAGAGCTTCCCTATCCATACTGACGTAGGAATAGACCCTATTAAATAGGCAATGAGGTAGAACAACAGGTAAGCGGGTGCCAGCATAGTTACCGTGTTCTTTTGAACAACGCGTCCCTTGTTTGAGTAGTGCCCAATTCAATTCGGTTGGTATCACCTTTTTTAGGTTTTTGAACGCGCTTGATAACCGCATCATTGAATTCCATGTTAGAGGAGATAGCAGCAACCGATTCATTCTTGATGGTAAACAAGTAGTAGGCATTCTCTCCAATTTCAAGCATGAGGTTATAATCAACGGTCCCGAGGTTATTCAATTGAATATCAAAGATTCCAGGGATTTTTTTACTGATGGGTTCGCCATTAAAATGAGCCAACCCCATCTTATCTACATTCTGCCACGCTTTATATTCCGGGAACCACTCCATTTTAATATCGCTGAAGACTATCGCGCTTTTTAGCTCTCCAGAGGTCGGAAACACGGTACTTGAAGCTAAATCATCGACTACTTTACGCGCCTTATCGGTTCCAACTAAATTATAAACCGCAGTACTTACCAATTCTCGATCATTCGCATAGTCCTCATAGTTAAATCCAACATCTAAAAGGGCGTTGGTCATTTTTTTCGAGGCCTCTTCAGGAAGATTAAGGTCCGCAAGAATGACTACATCGAGCACACATTTATTGGTGGCCAATGTGTAATCCATTTGTCCGGATACTTTAAACTTCTTAAACGCTTTGGGTTGAAGCATATAAAACAAGCCTTCTGCTTTGATGCTCTTGTCTTTGCTGACTATTCTCAGGAAAGAGCCCTCTGGTTCATTTTCTAAAACTTTCAAAGAGTCACCGATAATATAGTCACCGCTGGCAGGATCCCACCGTATCACTCCACCTGTTAAAAACAGCATGGTGTCAGTCGGATTGGTGAGTCCATTAAATACGAGCGGATACAGATAACCTGACGATTTATTGTAAGCCATGCCAACATAGAGAGGCTTATCATTCTGATCAAGCGGATTGGAGAATTTAACAAAAGGCTTCTTCGGATCTACGAGCTCGCGTATTTTGAATGGCGTGGGTGATAGCTCGGGAATCATCTTGCTTAAGTGAACCACTCCTGTAAATTCCAATTCCTGTCTATTTCCCTCTAGTTGAATGTTTCCGGAGAATTTAAATCCAGGATTGATTTCCAATAACGAATCCATGGTCACGATACCGGAAGCTTTGGTAATGCCTTTATCATCAACCCGGATATTGTTAAAACTTACATTTTGAGTTTTTCCAGTCAGGTTGGTATAATCGTAAACACCTTCAGCTGAATACTTTCTTCTACCCTCTACATTGACCGAAGCTTTATAAATCCGGTGGGTTCTGTTGGTGGAATCCACGAAAATCTGAGCATTAAATAGCTTTTTCATTTTCGCTTCTTTTTCTATTTCAACTTTTCCTGAATCAGGAATTACTACTGCGTCGCCAGTATGGATTTCTTTTACCCCCTCTGCCTTAAGGATGTAATCATTGAAATCCATTTTGGCATACTCAGCTGTAAACTCAAATCCATCATGAGCAGGATTTTGTGAAACGAATCTGGCGTAGGTAGTTCCCTTAAAGCTAGGATTACCCAACACTAACTTTCTGTTTTTCATATCCCAATCGAATTCCCGCAAATAGGTAACGTATTGGTTAAAAGGTAAATCAACTTTGCTCTCTTCAATTGCAGAAGCAAAAATTCCTTTTTTGGCTGTAAAGTCAATTTTCGCTTTCATGTATTCCACTTTAAACGCCAGTAACTTAGGGTCAGAAGAGGCGAGTTTAAGAATTGCTGAATCTGCTTCCAATGAATTCTCTGCAAAAATGAAATACTTAGAGGTGAGCTCTTCTTTTCCATAAAACATCGAGCCATCACCGGTGATCCCTCTTGGTGTGTAGATTAAACTTCCGAAATAAGAAGTCTGATCTTCATACATGCGAAGTGGAGCGACCGGGCGGTAAGTGAGGTACAAACTATCCATATAAGGCTTCCACATGGAGTATCCATCTTTGCCGGTAGCCTGAGGAAAAGCGGGACTTGCCTTCTTTTCCAAGTCAAATTGGGCCAACATCCCCACTGCCGAATCCGGCATAAACACATACTCATCGCTACTGTGCTTAGTATTCAGATACCGAACTTGCCCTTTTCCTTGCAAGCCTCCCATGTCAAGGCGAACTGTCTTAAAGAATGTGGCTTTTCCCTTGTACAAAGGATAACCTGCTGCCGGAGATTGATTTACAAATCCAAGTGAATAATCGGGCATCACTTTAAGAATTTCGGGTAGGTTTGGAATGATTCCCCCAGAAAACAAGGTTCCGTTGAATTCCAAACCTTTAGAAACCGAAACATTGTCGAGCGAATCTAGGATGTATGGCTTTACTAAAAAGTAAAAGCGGTCTCTGGTATATACACCATCACGGATTTCAGGCCCATCGAAGTAAACGTAGCAATCTTTCTTGGAGTCGAAAATGGGGTATTTTTTGAGTGCCTTTTTTCCTGACTTATTCTTTGGGTCGTCAATAAATAAATCTCCATTGATGTTTGACATCACGGTTCTCAATGGAATCGCCTTTTTCCGCCCAAACTTGTCAACTTCATCGGTAAACACCCTGAATCGGAGAGAATCTACGTTGTTAAATCTCATGGTGAAAGCATCATAATTAAAATTGAAGCCGTCGCCATAGAAATCCAATGCCCCTGCTCTAACCTGACCTTCCATTTCAATGTCACGGTTTTTCTTTAAGGTGAGCTGATTGCCGCGTGGTACCAAATAAACTTGGTGGCTATCGCTTAACAACGCTATAGGAACTCCTTTAATCAACAATTTCTTGTCTTCGATATTGAGCTCTGCATTGGGCTCACTATTGGTGCGAGATACAAACCTGATGACATCAAAGTCAATTTTCCCACCACTCGCGTCCAAATATTTAAAAGTTTTGTCTTGTACAAGCACCACTTCATTGACTCTGTCATATTGAATAAATCCTTGACTGGCCAATGAGAGCAATAATGACCTAACAGCATCCAAGCTTACCTTCATGTAATTGGCAAAGCCTCCGGTACCAAAGGTTCTATCTTTAACGATGCTGCAATACCCTTTCAATCGCGCCAAAGGATGATAAGAGGCGATACTTTGGATTTCTCTGAATTCTTGCATGGAAAAGAAATCCTTTGAAGTAAAAACAGCTTGAGATTCTCCGGTACCAACGATAGATCTGAAGAGTAATTTGGGTTCGTCAATATTCCAGATAATTGCCTCTGCATTAATATCTAATTGATGATAAGAATTGGAAAAGGCACTTTTATTCATGTTGCTCTTTTCTATGAATAAACTCAATTGACGCTTCGATGCGTTGAAACGTGTGGTTAATCCGGGATGATAAATGGAGTCTTTATCTAGATAAATGGTCGTAGCTGCTGCATCAGCAATCAAATCTTCACGTTTTATGGTGAATAGCTTTGATTGAGCGCGGATAGCTATTTGATTGTTCTTGATAATTTGTATTTCTGCTGTAGCATTTTCCGGAGCAAGACAAATGTACTTGTTACCTTCAATGGCATATCGGCCGAAGTAGTTTACATTAGGGAATATTTCTTTGATAAGAATAGCTTGTCCGAATGAAGTAAAACGAGGATAAGTAAATGTTTCTCGTTTATTTCCGGCTTGTACCTGATCAACAAAAGATCCCGTGAGCGTTTTTCCTCCAAGTTTATCAAGATAAAGCATGGCGGTATCCGCAACCAACTCGGGCTGACGAAGCAATACATTGTAACGTTGAAGTTGACAATAGAGGGAATCTCCGGAATATCCTAATCGTCTAAAGTCTATTTTTCCGCCGGTCCCGGTTACTTTTTGATCATTGGTTGAAAAAACAAATCGTGTATCAGAGAGCAAAAGTGAATCCTGACTGTAATTGCAGATTAAATCTGCTTTCTCGTATTTAATCACTGCTTTACCATCTTCGAAGGCAAAATCGAATCGATCTGCTTCTGCTTTCCATGTTACCGCATTCGTTTGATATAGTATGGATGATTTCAACACCAATTCGGCTGAAGTACAAAAGAGTTCGTATGGTTTAAATCCTTTAGAATTTAAACTATCCAACACGCGGTGAAAGGCTAAAAACTGACTCTCTTCTGCCCCTTTCTCACCCAAAGCAACCAAGGCGTTCAGATAAAAACCAAAATAAGGCGCAACCGTCATTTTGCGCTGCTGCATATTTTGAACCTGTTTGATTGCAACCTGTTGCAAGTCAATGGTAAATCCTTGAAACACCTTGGGAAACTTGTTGATAAGAGGATTATAATCACTTCTCCCGGTTCCTTTAAGCAGGCTAACCACTTCTGGGATAAATTTTTCTACTTCAGAAGAAACTTTAACCTGCGCATGAGACAATTGAATATTCCAGAGCAGGAGGATGAGCAGAAGAAGCTTTCTCATTATCAATTTTTTAAAAATCTTAAACACGCCCAATTATGGAGCGTAGAGGTGTGCAAAAGCAAAAATCCATTCTTTTCGGCGATGGATTCCAAATGTGAAATGTCTTCCGTATAAAAACCACTTAAAAGCAATACCCCCCCGGAATTGAGGTGTTTGGCGTATGCTGGAATATCTTCAGAAAGTATATTTCGGTTGATATTGGCGATAAAAATATCAAAAGTACCAAGCGAATCTAAAGTGCTAGCATCACCTAGCATGACCTCTAATTGCGAAAAACCATTTCTATCTCGATTCTCAATAGCATTTTCATAACACCATGGATCGTTATCAATGGCGTATGCTTCATGGGCTCCCAACTTTAAAGCGTACAAAGCAAGAATTCCGGTACCGGAACCCATATCCATTACACGCTTACCAGCAACCTCGAGTTCTGATATTTGACGAATCATCAATTCGGTAGTAGCGTGATGCCCCGTACCAAACGACATTTTTGGCTCAATGATTAACTCATGCGCATAACCTTCTTCTTGAGAATGAAATCCGGCACGAATAAGGCATAAGGGCCAAATACGAACTGGGTCATAGAATTTCTCCCACTCTGCATTCCAATTGATGTCTGGTAAAGGTTCCCAAGCCTTAATCTGCGCTCCAAAACGGGTGCAAATTTCTTCTGTAGCGGCCCTATCGAAAGTATCTACTTGCACATAGGCCAGCAATTCACCTTCCTTTTCCTCGAAGGAATCAAATCCTTCTTCCCCAAATAGTGCAACTAAAATGTCCGGATCTGACTCATTCAGCTGGATACTGACTTGTAAATAACCCATTAAACAAATGATTGGATGATATTGATAAAGTCTCTGGACTTGAGAGAAGCGCCACCTACTAATCCACCATCAATATCGCGTTTAGAAAACAACTCTGCGGCGTTAGTTGGATTGACAGAACCGCCATACAAGATGGGCACGAGTTGTGAAAATGAGGCTCCAAAACGCTTTTCTAAAAGATTACGAATAAAGGCATGAACTTCCTGAGCTTGTTCCGGAGAAGCAGTCAAACCCGTTCCGATTGCCCAAACTGGCTCATAAGCGATGACCAGCGTTTTCAATTCTTCAGCACTAAAGACTGAAAGGGCCCCTTCAACCTGACTTTCAATAACATCGAAATGACGATTATCTTCACGTTCTTCTTTTGTTTCTCCAACGCAATAAATAGGTTTTAAGCCCGCAGCAAGAGCCGTCCGTATTTTCTTTGCTAAGAGCCCCTCCTCTTCTCCGAAGTATTGCCTTCTTTCACTGTGCCCGAGAATAACATATTGAGCACCGGCAGAAGATAGCATGGCAGCAGAAACTTCCCCGGTGTAAGCACCGGAAACTTCCTGGTGACAATTCTGTGCCCCAAGCTGAACATGAGGATGATCCAACAAGCGACCTACAGAAACAAGATGAATGAATGGAGGGATAAGTACAGCTTCAACATCGCTATGTACTTCGTCTTTGTAAAAGTTTACAATTTCCGATGCTAATGCCAAGCCTTCTTCAAAAGACTTATTCATTTTCCAGTTGCCAGCAACAATTTTCTTTCTCATGATTTAATTTTCCCAAGTTCTTTGGTTAGCGGTTTCATTATACACTGATTCGAGAATAGCAATATCAGCTTCAGTAAGTTGCAGTCCTCTACGAGACAACACCCTATTAGCTGTATCTAAAAATTTTGGAAATCTAAAGGTCTCAAACCCTTGTGCTCCTCCCCAGGCAAAGGAAGGAAGAAAGTTTCGGGGAAATCCTGCTCCAAAAATATTTGCCCCTACTCCTACTACAGTTCCGGTATTAAACATGGTATTGATACCTGCTTTGGCGTGGTCTGCCATCATCAATCCACAAAACTGCAAACCTGTAGAACGGAATCTTCCTGCGTCATGATCCCAAAGTTTAACGATATCGTAGTTGTTTTTCAAGTTAGAATTATTAGTGTCTGCACCAAGGTTACACCATTCTCCAATAACTGAATTTCCTAGAAAGCCGTCATGCGCTTTATTGGAATAACCCATCATCAGGGAGTTGTTAAGCTCTCCACCGGCTTTACAATGAGGACCTAAAACGGTAGGACCATAAACTTTCGCTCCCATTTTAAGTGCCGAATGCTCTCCAAGAGCAAATGGTCCTCTGACCATGGAGCCTTCCATGATTTCAGCGCCCTCGGCCAAATAAACAGGTCCGGCCTCAGTGTTGATGATAGAAGCTTTAATGCTGGCTCCTTGCTCAAGAAATACAGGATGCTTACCAATGATTGTGACGTGTTGGAGCTCACCTTGACTAAGGCGGCCTGCTGTAATTCTAGCAAAATCCTCTTCAATCGAAACACCTAATTGAAGGAATAAATCCTCCGGCATGGCAAGTAATCTACTGTCGGAAACCGATTGCAATTTCAAATCATGGAATTGAAAATCAGGATTCCTAAACGCAAGTAAACGACCTTCTTCATTATGCAATCCACCTCCGGTTGGAAGTTGCCGGATTAGTTGAACCAACTTTTCGTTAGGGAAAAGAGCACCATTGATGAATATTGTATCGGTGTTTTCGTCTGGAGATTTCCACTTTTGTTGTAATACAGGCCTGAAAGTGATAAACTTAAAAGCCACACCGGGATAGTAGAATTCCCACTTCTCTCTCATGGTTGAAATTCCACAACGAAGTTCACAGACCGGACGGGTGTAGGTAAATGGGAGCAGCTTGCTGGCAAGCGAGTCGTCAAAAAGTACTATTTGCATCTGAACAAAAATAAAAAACCCCGACGAATCGGGGTTTTATTTAGTGCTTAGTAGCTTATTTCTTTTTGTAACGGCTGTAGAATTTATCAACACGCCCAGCAGTATCAAGAAGAACTTGCTTACCGGTGTAGAACGGATGGCTCTTGTGCGAGATGTCGAGCTTAATTAATGGATACTCGTTACCGTCTTCCCAAACGATGGTGTCTTTGCTTGACGCTGTTGAGCGTGACAAAAAGCTGTAACCGTTTGAAAGGTCTTTGAAAACTACCGGCCTATAGTTGGATGGATGGATGTCCTTCTTCATGTCCTTGTTTTGAGCGTGCAAAGATAAGAGTCAAATTACTTTTTCAAAATGAATTTCTGAACCTGGCTCTGTCCGTTGAAATTCACTCGAAGGAAATAGATGCCGGAGTTGAAATCTTGGAAGTTTTCGCTGATGGTGTGCTGACCAGCAGCAATCTCACCATAAGCTTTCTCCCAAACTACGCGTCCTGAAACATCAGTGAGCGCTAATTGGAAGTCTCCATCAGAGGGAAGTTCAAACTTCAAGGAAACCTCGCCTTGGCTTGGATTAGGGTAGAGTTCAATGCGATTGAGTTTAGCACCTGGCTCTTGTACTGATACAATTGCACAAGGTGAAGTTACTTGTTCGAAACAGAAGTCATCAATAGCCCAACCTTGCAACTGAACAGACCCATCAGAGCCAAATCTAAAACGGAAGATAACGTCAGCATCTGTTTGGTGATTGAAAGGATGCTCTGAAGTAATCCATCCAAGTGAGTTTCCAGACCATCCACTTGCTACTGACCTTGGCAATAAGTTGACATTCCAAAGCCCGTTAATGAAATAGGTGTTAAACCAATTGGTTCCCATATTTCCATCAGCGTTACCGAGCTGATCCCAATTTCTTCCGGCATCGGTAGAGTACTCCACTGTACCTCCATCAAATCGTTCTGTAACAATGTAATGTTTGAATGATAGCTTATAGCAATCACCGGCTCTTACCTTGAATACTGGTGTGTAAAGCGCTGAGGTATCATTTACCGGATAGGTTCCGTTATCTCCAACATACCAAGCTCTAGTTCCTGAAAAAGCAGATGGAATAAGTGGCTTGTTAGGAGTACCTAGCCTCCAGGCTGATAAGGAATCGCGAACTGTAAATGCATTCTTAGTCTGCCATCTTGGAGATCCTTGCTCAAACTCATTGCAATAGGGGAAAGATGCAATTTCGTCTAATCCAGGAATAGCTCTACAGAAGGTATCATCCTTAGTGTAAGAATCAGCAATAAAGTTTGGCAGTAATGAAACTACGCAAATGTCATTTGAACCCGTATCAGGAGTAAAAGGAGTTGAAAGGTTAACCCTTCTAAACTGATTAAACTGGAGGGGAGGATTGAAAGTAAAGGTGTCACGTGATGCAACAACACCCTGATGCTTAAGCTCTAGTACCACTGAGTTAATGGGCGTAAATCCTGAACTTCGTACTAAAGCTCTAACCAAAGTAGGAGTTCCTTTTTTCAACAATCCAGGATTGAACTCCATATCCTGAACAGTAGCAGAAATTGGAATTTTGTTGTAAATCTGAATGTTGTCGACAAAGTTGGCATTCTTAGCAGCTGAGGCTGCACCACCGGATGGGTTTCGTGCCTTAGACTGAAACTGAATTAGGACTTGATCACCAGCATTGTATAAGTTATTAAGCTCATACTCTCTGGTGACAAATGGTGAGTTAGGTGTATTGGTAGTGATAGTGGGACTAACTTGAGTAACTACACCTGTGGTATTGTTAACTAAAATCACTCGGAAGAAACATTGCGTATCTCCTGCTGCACCGCTAGTAACTACTTGCTTATGATCAAACTTAACTGTTAGGTTGTTGATGGCAGCCGTATTGATTGCAATGGAGGTTGCTGCAAAATGCTCCGGATTTACGTTATCATTCCAAACGTTGGTCGCGTTGGTATTTGTCCACCCGGTAGAAGAGGTTGAGCCTAATTCTAAGCCAGTAGGAGAAGAATTGCCCGCAGAGCTATTGGTGACTACCCACGAACGGGATCTAAGGTCATTACATAACTCACCAATTCTTCTAACATCTTCGAAATCATTGAAATAGGGCGGTTTAAACCCATCTATCGCATTTAAAGTCGCACGTGTTGAATCATTCCAAAATACATCATCACCAGTTACAGAGGTAGCCAATCGAATTGGAGCAAATCCTCTTGTTACATTCAATGGTGTGCTGAAGGTAAGAGTGTCAATCTCTTTCGGAAGAACTGAAACATTACTAAAGTTTTCATTCACCCAAGCATTATTTCTGTATTGATAAGCCATAGCACCAGCTGTTACCGGTGAATGTCCATTATTTCTTACTAGCATTCTTACCGAATATGTTCCAACCGCAATACATGAGTTCGGCCTTGGGTTTAATAAACCAATAATCTGCAGTTCATTTGGTAGAATAGCCTTAACAGAAATACATGCAGAATCTTTGGCCGCATAACTTGTATCACCGGCTAAAAATGGTCTAGCACACATGGTGTAGTTTCCACGAGGCGGAGAAGGAAAAGAATCTACAAAGGCAACCACTTCTCCTGCCGGAGGAATCACGCCGTTAAAAATAGTTGGAGTTGCCAAACGATAAACTCCATTCAAAGTGTAATTAATAGGTACGGATGTTAAAGTATCACGCCCCCAGTTTTTGATTCTCACTTGAACCTGAACCATAGCATTCAAACTATCAGGAAGTGGATTAGGAGAAACAAAAGCTATAACGCCTGCATCTCTTGGAGCGGGCTCTACCAATTCGAAATTATCAATCAATACACCAACATCTGCTGTAGCTCCTGCAGTAAATTCAAATCTGAATCTGATTGGTTGACCAAAATTGTTGAATTGAGAAAGATCTAGCTCGCAATTTACAAAACCTCCATTAGCTGCATTAGAATCAGAGTTTGTCCTCCATGCTGGACCGTTGGTACCGTTAACATTGGCTGTTCCGTTGTACCAGTTTTGAGAGTATAAGGCACCAGTACTTCCAAGTGTAGTGTAGGTGGTACTGTTACCTGACGCCCAGGTAAGTCTAAGACCTGCGTTAGAAGGCAGAATCCTGCGCATTTTAAACCTGAGTCGATAGTTATACTTCCCATTGAAGTTATAATATGGCGAATAAAGGAATGCAGTGTGGTTAGGAGAGAAACTGCTTGTAAGATTTGTTACCCAAGCTTGTGGAGCAGAAAATGCTGCATTCATTCGCGGTTTACTTGGAACACCTTGTTGCCAACTATTCACTCCACCAGCAGTTGCCGGAGTAGATATAAAGTTGACTGTACTTCCGTCAAAGTTGTCGTTCGATGGAAGATTCAATACTGGTATACCAAACAAACGCAAACAGCCTGTATCATTTGCAGAAACACTGTCGTTTGGAAGGGTTAACCAAACACATAAATCATAATAAGAGTTAGGAACTGTATAACCGGCTAGGATAATTGGATTACTAAATGCTCCTGGTTGAATGTTTAATGCTCTGAGCATAGTGTCTCGGATTGTTCCACTATTGACTCGGAAGGATAGCTTAAGCGAGTCGAGTGCCAGTGGACTGAAATTTCTCAAAACCACTGAGGCTGATGCCGTTGATCCTGAAATGTTTTGACCCGGCACAATTGGACTAGGTACATTCACTGAGAAAATACCTGCATCAACACTCGTTGCCAAAACAATTGAGAAATCGTCAATAGCAACACCTGTTGACACAGTATTTGATGTTCCATCTGTTCGGAGTACAAATCGGAACCGCACATTTGGAACAAGGTTCAAAATGGAAAGGAAGTACGATGATTTTACCCACTGACCTCCTGTAGAACCTCCCCATCCAGGAAGCACTCCACCTGGTTGAACCGCTGCGTTGTAACTAACACTTGCATTGTACCAATTCTGTCCATTGGGGTCATTATTGTTGGTACCAAGAGTAGTCCAAGTGGGAGTTGCAGAGGAAACGTCGGTAGTGTACTGAATTGTTAACACATCACCAGAACCTAGGTTACGTTTTTGCCAGAACGACATTGTCGCATTAACTGCATTATTGAAACTAAATACAGGTGACTCTAAGATGTAAGCGGCATTTTCTGTATAGTTGAGGTTAGAGTCGGTGTACCAAACATTTGGTGCAGAATAGACTCCTAAGTTTTTAGCAGCCGGGGGCGTTCCTCGTTTCCACCTACGTGAGAATGGCAAACTGGACGGATTCGCACGAGTAGTCCAGATGTTATTCCCATCGAAGTTATCGGTAAACGGAAAAGTAAGTCCAGAAAATGTACGGAAAGTACGGCATGATGGATTTGCACTATTCAGCGGCAAACGCGCATAATGGTTTCTGACAGATGCATCGGTAGCCTCCACATAAAAACAAATAACATCGCTATCCTGAGTTGTTGGAATGACTCCTTGGAAAGTATTACTTCCTGGATTTAACCTACTCATCAATGCACTTTGTTCTGGCAATGGAGTACCGTTACGTGTGATCACATAACGTACCCGCGCTGTATCGATACCTGAGGGGTCATTGATATCAGCTCGAACTACATGTGGTCCAAGTGAATACTGATCACCTTGGATGGTTATGGGCAGGAAGGTGATAATTGGAGGGCCGGAAATCGTAAAACTCGAAGTTCCTGTTGCTGGAAATCTTGTAGTGAATTTTCGAAGTGAATTATCAGTTGAAATGAGGTAATATTCTACCGTATCACCATCTACAATTCTTGGAAATTCAAGGGTGTCGGAGAAAATATTGTTGCCTCTTGGTTGTAAAAGTATTGAATCGTAGGGCGAACTAGACTGAGTTCTATAATAACACCAAAGCGAAAGGATACCACTCGAGTCCCAAGAAGTTGCAGAAATAGGGACTCTAATAGATTGTAAAAGACCGGTCACCGGGGTATGAAGTAAACGTGGTGGACCGGATACTATAAACGAGTCAGTAAAGAACTCTCGATTTAGAGGAAAATGTGCAAAGTTTTGGTTGAAAGCACTGTCCATCGCGGTGAGCCGATATTTGACTGTATCTCCATCGTAAGCATTAGGAATGGCGAGAATACCTCTAAACTGATTGCCTGTTACACGATTCATATCGATTGAGTCAACAGGACCTCCATTCACACTATAAACTACCCTGGCATGTTTTACACCGGAAGCGTCTGTGATATTCGCATTGATTGGAACATTAATCGGGATTTGTAATCCTGAAAGTGGCGTGTGAGCAATAACTGGTGGATCAATTTCTGAGTTAGCTGCTAGTACGAAAATAGAGTCCAGATACCAACCTGAACGGATTGGGCTACCCATACCATTGGCGAACGACTGCTTTACGGTAAAGCGAATTTGTAATTGAGTGGCATTGTTAGCTAATCCAGAAATGTCAAAACGCTCGTCCTTCCAAAGGTTATTATTGGGCTGAGAAGCGCCACCCGGCACCCAAGGATTTGTCCCTGTTGGGTAAGAAACTTCAGCAAAGGTGCCTCTGGTAAGGTAGTTGGTTGAAGCTCCGAGATACGTAGAATTAGTTAGCGTTACTTTAGTCCAAGTTGATCCATTATCTCTGGAAACCTCTAGGTAAGCAGAGTCGCTTAATTCTATGTAACATATGTGCGAAAAGTAAACCCATACCCTACTAAAATTACTTGTATTGATGGTATTGGTAGTAAGGTGTATAAAATCCGGAAGAGAGGTAGTAGCCTGATAAGTACCTCTCATAGATTGAGATCCGGCGCGGGCAAGGGTATTATTGACTGCAAAGCCGGGGGTACCGCTGGAGGTAACTCCAGTGGGTGGATTGCCTTCCATACTCTCTTCGTAAACACGGGTAAGAAACTGAGCATTGGCTAGCCCGGCCGTGCATACAAGTAACAGAAGCAGTAGCAGTTTTCTCATGGTTCAGTATTGGTATCCGATAAAATTAGTTTTTCCCTACCAGTTTTAATACGCTAGCAGGTCTTTTAACTTTCTTTTGAAGCGATTTTTTCCTAAAAACTTGTTTTCTAAAGCTGGACTAAAAGGAACAGGGGTATCAAGTGAACCATGTCTTGAGACTGGAGCATCCAAAAATTGGAAACATTCTTCAGCGATGGTTGCAGCAATTTCGCCACCAATACCACCTGTCTGACAGTCCTCGTGCATAACCATAACTCGTCCTGTTTTCTTTACACTTTCAAAAACAGTTTCTTTATCCCAAGGTAAAAGCGTTCTTAAATCTATGACTTCAATTTCGCCTTCACCATGCTCTTGGGCTGCTTCTAATGCCCAGTGAACACCCAGGCCGTAAGTAACAACCGTTACATCGTTGCCTTTTTGAGCAACAACAGCTTTTCCGATTGGAAGGGTGTAGTACCCATCCGGAACGGCCGCCGATAAACTCCTGTAGAGTGCCTTATGCTCGAAGAACAGATACGGATTGGGGTCTTCAAATGCAGCCAATAGCAAGCCCTTCGCATCAACTGGGTTTGAGGGATAAACCACTTTTAATCCAGGAGTATGCACGAACCAAGCCTCATTAGACTGACTGTGGAAAGGCCCTGCTCCTACTCCGGCACCTGTTGGCATTCGCACCACTACATCGGCATGTTGCCCCCAACGGTAGTGCATCTTCGCTAAATTATTGACAATCTGATTGAAGCCAGAGGTCACAAAGTCAGCGAACTGCATTTCTACCATCGCTTTCTTTCCTGAAATAGAAAGACCAAGTCCACAACCTAATATTGCAGATTCACATAGTGGGGTATTGCGAACACGACCTTTACCGAACTGCTCAACAAACCCTTCCGTGATTTTGAAAACTCCTCCATATTCTGCAATATCCTGGCCCATCAGGACCAAGTCATGATGCTTCTCCATGGCAAGTTTCAAACCATCAGAGATGGCATCGCAAAGGCGTTTATCAGAGGTAGAAGACGAAGGAGCAGTCAGTGTTTGTTGCCAAGGCGCGTAAACATCGCCCAATTCTTCTTCTACACTATTATCAGGCTCAGGAAGGGCAAAAGCGAAGTTCAAACCTTCGTCGATTTCCGATTTTACCTGACTTCTGATTAGCTCGATAAGGCTTTGATCCAGAATTTTCTCTTCCAGCAAATACTGCTCGAAATTGACCACCGGATCTTTCTTCGACCAAATATCGAATAGCTCTTGAGGAACATATTTCGTACCTGAAGCTTCTTCGTGGCCACGCATCCTGAAAGTCATGCACTCAAGAAGTATAGGGCGTGGGTTAACTCGCATATCATCAGCAAGTTTCTTCACCGTTTGATAAACTTCTAAAATGTTATTCCCATCAATTTGGATGGCTTCCATTCCATAACCTACTCCTTTATCGATAAAGCTATTACAGCGATACTGCTCAGAAGTTGGAGTGGATAATCCGTAACCATTGTTTTCAATTACGAAAATCACAGGCAACTGCCATACAGCCGCTACATTGAGTGCTTCATGAAAATCGCCCTCTGAAGTGCCACCATCGCCGGTGAATGCTGCTGCAACTTGAGGCTGTCCTTCCAACAAAGACGCAAGTGCAGCACCATTCGCTAAAGTGAGTTGTGGCCCAAGGTGCGAAATCATTCCTACGATATGATGTTCTTTAGCACCAAAGTGAAAAGAACGTTCTCTTCCTTTACTGTAACCCTCATATTTACCTTGCAACTGGGCAAATAGCCGCCCAAGCGGCATTTTCCTGGTAGTAAACACACCAAGGTTTCTATGTAGAGGAAAAATATATTCCCTTTCGGCAAGCGCAGAGGTTAAACCAACAGCAATGGCTTCTTGGCCAATCCCGGAAAACCATTTCGAAACTTTCCCTTGGCGCAATAGCACCAACATTTTTTCCTCTATCATTCTTGGCTTGACAAGTGATTTGTACAAGCTCAATAGTACTTCAGGACTTTCCTGGTATTGTTTAAAGTTCATGCGTTCAGGCTATTCCTTGGTTTTTATCTCTCCACAATTGATTAAAGCTCTTTTCAGGCAATTCAGGCATCGTTCTTCTGGCTCCCCATGACTCAGTAAATCCATATCGAACTACTATTTTTTTCATTTTTAGTCCCGGCATATTAAACCATTTGCGTTTCATCATGGCCTGTCTCCAAAAAAACCATCCGTAACCTTCCACTTTTGAACTTAAATTTTGCTGTACCGCATCACGGCGGTTGTACAGCAGTAATTTGTGCAAATCAATTCTTACCGGACAAACTTCGGTGCAGTTTCCACATAAAGAGGAGGCGTAACTCAGATGTCGAAACTCCTCCATACCCTTCATATTTGGCGTAATCACTGACCCTATAGGCCCTGAATAGGTTGTACCATATGAATGTCCTCCAACATTTTTATAAACAGGGCAAGCATTCAGACATGCACCACAACGAATACAATACAATGACTGACGCTGATCAACATTGGCGAGGATGTTAGTTCTTCCATTATCAAGTAATATCACATACATCTCTTCCGGCCCATCTAGTTCTCCCTCCTGACGCGGCCCTGATAGGATGGTATTATAAACCGTAACCAGCTGTCCTGTTCCATGAGTACCAAGCAGTGGGAAGAAAAGATCAAGATCTAACATAGACGGAATGATTTTCTCAATCCCGACAATGGCAATATGAACCTTAGGGAAAGTTGTACTCATTCTGGCATTGCCTTCATTTTCTGTTATGGCAATTGAACCAGTATCTGCTACAATGAAGTTAGCACCGCTTATTCCAACTTCAGCGTTTAAGTACTCTTTTCTTAATAACTCTCTTGCATGAAGCGTTAATGCTTCTGGGCTTAGTCCAGGCTCCGTATTGAGTTTTTTATGAAAAATATCTGCAATGTCCTCCTTGGAGAGATGCATGGCTGGAGTTACAATGTGATAGGGAGGCTCATCATTGAGCTGTACAATGAACTCTCCTAAATCAGTTTCATACACTTTAATGGCGTTCTTTTCCAGGACGTCATTCAGGTGTATTTCTTCTGTGACCATAGATTTAGACTTTACCACTGAACGAGCCTCAACCTTTCTGCAGATTTTAAGCACCTCTTTCATAGCCTCTTCTGCATCATTGGCCCAAAGTACTTTTCCGCCTCGTTTGGTGAAGTTGGCTTCAAATTGAACCAACATCGACTCAAGATTCTCTATAGCCTTCCATTTCAGAAAGTTTGCCCTTGTTCTGGCGGTTTCTAAGTCAGCAAAATGCGACTTCCCAACAGCTACACTGTGGTTATACTTACTGATATTAAAATTGATGATGCGTCGGTGTTTATCATCAAATGCCTTTTTATTAGAATCGGTGAGAAACTTTTCTGAAGTACTAATCATACCCCGTACATTAAATTTTTTCAACACGTTTTTGATGCCTTCCACCTTCAAATGCAGTAGCCAGAAACTCCTCTACCATGGCAGAAGCAATTTCAAACGACACAAAACGAGCAGGAATACAAAGCACATTAGCATCGTTATGAGAACGAGCCAAATGTGCAAGTTCTGCCGTCCAGCATAAGGCGGCTCTAATTCCCTGGTGTTTGTTGGCAGTAATACAAACGCCATTTCCGCTGCCACAAAGCAAGATACCACGGTTCTCGGGCTCTACTAGTACTGATTCTGCCAACTTATGTGCAAAATCAGGATAATCTACCGAATCACCGGTGTATGGACCTAAGTCCGTAAAGGGGATTTGAGCTTCGGTAAGCTTCAGCAGCAACTGCTGTTTCATTTCAAATCCGGCATGATCTGAGGCGAGGTATAACATGTTAATCAACTTGGGTTCGGTTTTCGTAGCGTCTGATGATGATGATGCTTATTTCATACAACAAGAGCAAAGGAATGCTCATCATCAACATGGAAGCAACATCATTAGGGGTTAAAATAGCAGCGATGAACAAGTTTACTACAACAGCATGACGACGATATTTCGCCATAAAATCTGCGGTTAATAAACCTATACGCGCTAACAAGTATGCAATCACAGGAAGCTCAAAGATGAGTCCTGTAGAAAGCGTTATCATCGTTAAGGTAGAAAGATACGAATCTAAAGTGATGGTATTGGTAACCTCAGCACTGACCGTATAACTTCCTAAAAACATAAGAGAAATTGGCGCTATCAGGTAATATCCAAAAGCTATTCCGGTAAAAAACAATAAGCTTAAATAGAAGGTGAACCCTCTTATGGTAGAACGTTCTTTGTATTTCAGCGCAGGTTTCACAAAACGCCAAAACTCCCAAGCGATATACGGAAACCCGACGATAATGCCTGCGATGAAACTCACGGTAAAATGTTGGAAAAACTGCCCTGACATCTCAATATTGGTAAGAGAAAAACTCACCTTATCGAAGCAAATACCTTTCATCGAAGGATACTTCGCCGCTAAGTCACAGAAAAAGCGGTATGTAATAAAATCAAGATTCTTGGGTGCAAGTAAAATCCCATCGAAAATCAATTCCTTTTGAAAGAATGCTACTACAGCAAGCAGGGTAATAACTACAGCACTTCTGAAAAGATGAGACCTGAGTTCATCCAAATGTTGGAGAAAACTCATCTTTTTTTCTTCACCTTCTTCTTTAAACTGATCGATATAAGCCATTAGTTAAACCCAGACAAATAGTTCAACAGTTTTTGAAAATGGCCCTCGTCAATTAAGTACGCCAAATGACCAGGATAAAATGCTTCATTTTTATAATGAATACACATAACCTTTCTGAGATTGTCAAGGCCTAAAGCATCTATTTCTTCAGGATGCTGAATGAGCCTGTCTGCCAGCACTGTTTCCGCAAGCCAATCAAAATCAGGATAAAAATCCAGCTCTCGGCATAAAGCATTAAACTGTTGGATCGTTTCATGGTATTGATAAACTATCAGTCCATCCCCATAATCCGAGGCCTCATAGAGGTGTTCTTGCTGAAGAATTTCAGCGGCAGCATGCTTTAAATCCGTTAGATGCTCCCGGTTAAAAGTTGGCGGTATCAAGCTTGAGCAGTTGGTCCACCAAAGTTAAACGGCATCATAGGTCCAGAATCATCGCTAATAACACCAAATCCAGCTTCATACTTGGCAATGTTTTCTTGTAAAGCAAACATCAAACGCTTGGCATGTTGTGGTGTTAACACAATGCGGCTTTTTACCCGGGCTTTAGGCATGTTGGGCAGTATTCTGACAAAGTCAACCACAAATTCAGAGTTTGAATGGGCTATGATGGCAAGGTTAGAGTAAACACCTTCTGCTACTTCCTCAGAAATTTCTACGCTCAATTGATTTTGATCTTCCATAGGGCAAAAATAGAAAAGAGCCGGTCTTTTGAACCGGCTCTTTTTGTTTCTGTTAAACTTAGCTTAAGCTTCGGACTCCATTTTCGATTCCATCAGCTTGCTATATTCTTCCATTGAACCGACAATAATCTTATCGTGGATGCGAGCTCCTGTACCTGCTGGTATCAAGTGACCCACAATTACGTTTTCCTTAAGACCGTTCAATTCATCTACTTTACCCGCTACAGCTGCTTCATTCAACACTTTTGTTGTCTCTTGGAAAGAAGCTGCCGAGATGAAACTTCTCGTACCAAGTGAGGCACGCGTAATTCCTTGAAGGATTGGGCTAGACGTTGCTGGGACTGCCTTTCTATACTGAACTAACTGCAAGTCTTTACGCTTAAGCATCGAATTTTCATCCCGAACTTTACGCATACTCGCAATCTGACCAACACGGAAAGCACCTGAAGCCCCTGAATCGGTGATAATGAGCTTGTCATAAATCCAATCATTCATTTCTTGGAATTCAAGCTTATCAATAACCTCCTGCTCAAGGAATGTTGTATCTCCCGGATCTTCAACTACAACTTTTTGAAGCATTTGACGAACAATTACTTCAAAGTGTTTGTCGTTGATTTTTACACCTTGTAAGCGGTAAACTTCCTGAATACCATTTACAAGGTAGGATTGTACTTCTTTAGGTCCTTTGATGTCAAGAATACTAGTTGGAGTTACTGCACCATCAGAGAGTGCATCACCTGCTTTTACGAAGTCACCATCCTGAACAAGAATGTGCTTGCTCAACGGAACCAAGTATTTCTTAATTTCTTCCTTATCGCGTGATTCAATAGTAATCTCGCGGTTACCTCGCTTGATGTTACCAAATTGAACTACACCATCAATTTCAGAAACAACTGCAGGATTCGATGGATTACGTGCTTCGAAAAGTTCCGTTACCCTTGGAAGACCTCCGGTGATGTCTCGTGTTTTAGATAGTGCTCGTGGAATTTTACAAAGAATTTGACCTGGGAGGATGGTCTCAGCATCATCAACTGCCAAGTGGGAGCCCACTGGGATGTTGTAGGAGCGAATCTGATTACCATTTCCATCCAAAATCCGGATAGCTGGGTTCTTCGTTTTATCCTTAGTTTCAATAATCACTTTCTCACGGTGACCAGTCTGCTCATCAGACTCTTCCCGGAACGTGATATTCTCGATAATGGCATCAAACGCAGCAATTCCTGGAAACTCAGAGACAATCACACTGTTGTAGGGATCCCAACTGCACAATTGATCTCCTTTTTTCACTTGCTGTCCTGAAGTCACTAGCAATTTAGAGCCGTAGGGCAAGTTATTTGACATCACGACCTGACGAGTCTCGCTATGCAACAGTCGGAGTTCGCCGGAACGTGTTACTACAATTTCTGCAGGCTCATCGTCGCCGGTATAGGTTACTGAACGCACTTCATCAAGTTCAATGATTCCATCAAACTTTGCAATAATCTGAGATTCAGTCGCAATGTTGGAGGCAGTACCACCCACGTGGAACGTACGAAGTGTCAACTGAGTACCTGGTTCACCGATAGATTGTGCAGCAATTACACCCACCGCTTCTCCAAGCTGAACCATGCGATTGCTTGCAAGGCTTCGACCATAACATTTCGCACAAACACCTGTTTTCGCTTCGCAAGTAAGCACTGAGCGAATCTCAACAGAGTCGATAGCGGTTGCTTCGATCTCTTTTGCGATTTCTTCGGTAATCTCTTCTCCGGAGCGAACAATTAGTTTGTTGGTAATTGGATCAAAAACATCGTGAACTGATACGCGGCCAACAATACGCTCCCCAAGTCCTTCTACGATATCCTCATTGTCCTTAAGTGCAAAGGTTTCGATTCCACGTAGTGTTCCGCAATCCTCACTATTAACAACTACATCCTGTGCTACGTCATGTAAACGACGTGTAAGGTAACCAGCATCAGCCGTCTTAAGAGCGGTATCCGCAAGACCTTTACGAGCACCGTGCGTTGAAATGAAGTACTCAAGTACGTTCAATCCTTCTTTAAAGTTGGATAGAATTGGGTTCTCGATGATTTCTCCGGCACCACCTGATTTCTGTGGTTTTGCCATAAGACCACGCATTCCTCCCAGCTGACGAATCTGCTCTTTAGAACCACGCGCTCCAGAATCAAGCATCATGTACACAGAATTGAAACCCTGGTTGTCAGCGGAAATTTCTTTCATCAACTGATCCGTAATACGGGAGTTGATACGGGTCCAGATGTCAATTACCTGATTATAACGCTCATTGTTAGTGATGAATCCCATGGAGTAGTTATTGGTAACTTCTCCTACTTCTTCAATAGCTTGAGCGATTAGCGTTGCTTTGATATCCGGAATTTTAATATCATTCAGGTTGAACGAAAGTCCACCTTGGAAAGCCATGTTAAATCCGGTTTGCTTGATATCATCGAGGAATTTCGCAGTAGTTGGATAATCCGTTCTACGGAAGATTTCGCCGATGAAATCACGAAGGTTTTTCTTCGTAAGCAGCTCGTTAATGAAGCCAATTTCCTTCGGAACTAATAGGTTGAATAAAATTCTACCTACCGTAGTTTCGATGGTTTTGAATTCCAACTCCGTGGTTTCTTTATTACGAACATGGGTACGAACGTGAACCCAAGCGTGTAAATCAACCTTTTGCTCGTTGTATGCAATAATTGCCTCTTCTGGCGAGTAGAACTTAAGTCCTTCACCTTTTACTTTAACGGCGTCGGTAGAACGGCGACCTTTGGTCATGTAATAAAGACCAAGAACCATGTCCTGAGACGGTACTGTAATTGGAGAACCGTTAGCTGGGTTAAGGATGTTGTGAGAAGCCAGCATCAGAATCTGAGCTTCCAACACAGCAGCATTACCTAGTGGTACGTGAACCGCCATCTGGTCACCGTCAAAGTCGGCGTTGAATGCAGTACAAACTAACGGGTGAAGTTGAATCGCTTTTCCTTCAATCAGCTTAGGCTGGAATGCCTGAATACCTAAACGGTGAAGGGTTGGAGCTCGGTTGAGAAGAACAGGATGCCCTTTCAATACATTCTCAAGAATATCCCATACTACCGGATCCTTGCGATCAACAATTTTCTTAGCTGATTTTACGGTCTTTACAATTCCGCGCTCAATCATTTTACGAATGATGAACGGCTTGTAAAGCTCGGCAGCCATGTCTTTAGGGAGTCCGCATTCGTGAAGCTTCATGGTTGGACCAACCACAATTACTGAACGACCGGAATAGTCAACACGCTTACCTAAAAGGTTCTGACGGAAGCGACCTTGCTTTCCTTTGAGCATATCACTCAAAGATTTCAGCGCTCGGTTACCTTCAGCTTTAACAGCGTTAACCTTACGAGAGTTATCGAAAAGTGAGTCAACGGCTTCTTGCAACATCCGTTTCTCATTTCGCAAAATCACATCTGGAGCTTTGATTTCCATCAAACGCTTCAAACGATTATTACGAATAATTACACGGCGATAAAGATCGTTTAAGTCGGAAGTCGCGAAACGACCACCTTCCAAAGGCACAAGCGGACGCAGTTCTGGTGGAATAACAGGAACCATCTTTACAATCATCCATTCAGGACGATTGACGCGATTGTTCTCATTTGCAGAACGGAAGGCTTCCACAATCTTAAGACGCTTTAGCGCTTCAGATTTTCTCTGCTGAGAAGTTTCAGTAGCCGCTTGATTCCTAAGTTGAGCACTAAGTTCATCCAGATCAATACGCTCTAGCAAATCATGAAGTGCTTCAGCACCCATTTTCGCTATAAACTTATTAGGATCTGCATCATCTAAAAGTTGGTTTTCTCGTGGAAGTGTATCCAGAATATCGAGATAATCCTCTTCTGTGAGGAAGTCCAATCTTCTGATTCCATCATTCTCTTTAATACCAGGTTGAATAACCACATAGCGCTCATAATAAATGATGGTATCTAGCTTCTTGGATGGAAGCCCGAGAAGGTAACCAATTTTATTAGGAAGAGAGCGGAAGTACCAAATGTGCGCTACAGGAACCACCAATTTGATGTGTCCCATGCGCTCTCGGCGAACTTTCTTCTCGGTTACCTCAACACCACATCGATCACAAACAATCCCCTTGTAACGAATACGCTTGTATTTTCCGCAATGGCATTCATAATCCTTTACCGGACCGAAAATTCGCTCGCAGAACAAACCTCCCATTTCTGGTTTGTACGTTCTGTAATTGATGGTTTCCGGTTTGGTTACCTCTCCATGAGAACCTTTAAGAATGGTTTCAGGAGACGAAAGACCAATCCTGATTCTGGTGAAGTTGGGCTTTATTTTAAGTTCTTTCTTGGTTGTCATCGGAGGGGATTATTCGAGGGTAATATCGAGACACAAACCACGGAGTTCGTGGATTAATACATTGAATGATTCAGGAATTCCGGCTGTTGGCAGGTTATCACCTTTCACAATAGCCTCATAGGTTTTAGCGCGTCCAACAATATCATCGGATTTAACGGTAAGAATTTCTTGAAGGATATTGGCAGCACCAAATGCTTCAAGGGCCCAAACCTCCATCTCACCGAAACGCTGACCACCGAATTGAGCTTTACCGCCCAATGGCTGTTGGGTAATAAGCGAATAAGGTCCAATAGAACGTGCATGCATCTTATCGTCAACCATATGACCAAGTTTCAACATATAGATTACTCCTACAGTTGTTTTTTGGTCAAATCTGCGACCTGTTAGACCATCATGAAGATAAGTTGCACCAAGCGCTGGAATTCCAGCTTTGTTGGTGTATTCTTCAACCTCATCTAATGATGCACCGTCGAAAATTGGTGTGGCAAACTTGACGCCAAGTTGCTTACCTGCCCAACCGAGTACAGATTCATAAATCTGTCCCAAGTTCATACGGGAAGGTACACCAAGTGGGTTAAGTACGATGTCAACTGGGGTACCATCCTCAAGGAATGGCATGTCTTCGTCACGTACAATTTTGGCAACTATACCTTTGTTTCCGTGACGACCTGCCATCTTATCCCCTACTTTAAGTTTACGCTTTGTAGCAACATAAACTTTAGCTAGCTGGAGAATTCCTGAAGGAAGCTCATCACCTACGCTAACTGCAAACTTCCTTCGCTTAGAAAGACCAAGCTCTTCATTCAACTTAACGTGATAATTCTTAATGGTTTCACGAACTACTTCGCTCAGGCGGGTATCTTCAAACCATCCTTCAGTTGTTAATAAAGAGAAGTCTAGATTTTCGAGAACTTTTCTCGTAATCTTAGAACCCTTGGCAACTTTTTCTTCTTTGTATACATCAATAATTCCCTGTACCGCTTTACCTTCAGCTAGCGCTAAAAGCTTGTTAATCAAGGTTTCATGAAGATACTTGGCAACATTCTTGAACTCATTCTCGATTTTATCGAGTTGGATTTTCTCCTCGTTGCGGGTATTCTTATCCTTACGTGCTCTACTAAAAAGCCGTTTGTCAATTACTACACCATGTAAAGATGGGGGTACACGAAGCGAAGCATCTTTTACATCTCCGGCTTTATCACCAAAGATTGCACGAAGAAGTTTTTCTTCCGGTGAAGGATCTGACTCTCCTTTTGGAGTAATCTTTCCGATGAGGATATCACCTTCGCGAACATTCGCTCCAACACGAATCAAACCATGCTCATCTAGGTCCTTGGTCGCCTCTTCCGATACATTAGGAATATCATTGGTCAATTCTTCTTCCCCACGCTTGGTATCACGAACTTGAAGTTCGAATTCCTCGATATGGATAGAAGTAAACCAGTCTTCACGAACTACTCTTTCTGAGATTACGATTGCATCCTCGAAGTTGTAACCTTGCCAAGGCATGAATGCCACTTTAAGGTTGCGTCCAAGGGCAAGTTCACCTTGATCTGTTGCATAACCATCACACAGAATATCTCCTTCAACAACGCGCTGGCCTTTTACAACCAATGGCTTCAGATTGATAGAAGTGTATTGGTTGGTCTTTCTAAATTTAGTAAGACGATATGACTTAACGTCATCCCCAAAACTTACGAGTCGCTGCTCTTCAGTTCGGTCATAACGAATTCTGATTTCGGTAGAATCTACAAATTCTACGACTCCGTTAGCTTCAGCAACAATAAGTGCACGGGAGTCTCTGGCAATTCTGCCTTCTAAACCTGTACCAACAATAGGAGCTTCAGGTCGAAGCAAAGGAACTGCCTGACGTTGCATGTTTGAACCCATTAAGGCACGGTTTGCATCGTCATGCTCAAGGAATGGAATCAACGAAGCTGCAATTCCTACAATTTGGTTAGGAGCAACATCCAGATAATCAATTTCTTTAGGATCTACTACCGGGAAGTCACCCATGTGGCGACACTTAACCTTATCGGTTTCAAAGTTGCCATCATGTAATACTTGTACGTTTGCCTGAGCGATGGTTTTATTATCCTCATCTTCAGCACTTAAATAAATAGGTGCTTCTTGAATATTTACTTTGCCTTCATTAACCTTATGATAAGGCGTTTCGATGAAGCCCATGCTATTAATCTTAGCATGTACACAAAGTGAGGAAATCAAACCAATGTTGGGACCCTCAGGAGTTTCAATGGTGCAAAGTCGGCCAAAGTGCGTGTAGTGAACGTCACGAACCTCAAAGCCGGCGCGCTCACGAGATAAACCTCCCGGACCGAGAGCAGATAACCTGCGTTTGTGAGTAATCTCAGCCAAAGGGTTAGTTTGGTCCATGAACTGAGAAAGCTGATTCGTTCCAAAGAAGCTATTGATTACTGAGGAAAGTGTACGCGCGTTGATCAAATCTGCGGGAGTAAATACCTCGTTATCGCGAATGTTCATACGCTCTCGAATGGTACGAGCCATACGGGCCAGACCAACACCAAATTGAGCATACAGCTGCTCGCCAACTGTACGAACACGACGATTACTCAAGTGATCGATATCATCGACATCAGCCTTGGAATTGGACAACTGAATCAGATACTTAACAATCGCGATGATATCCTCTTTAGTAAGAACCCTTGTTTCAAAAGGAATATTAAGATCAAGCTTTCTGTTGATACGATATCGCCCAACCTCGCCTAAATCATATCGCTTATCAGAAAAGAACAACTTCTCGATAATCTGCCTAGCAGACTCTTCATCTGGGGGCTCCGCATTTCTTAACTGGCGATAAATATGCTCAAGAGCTTCCTTCTCTGAATTAGAAGTATCTTTTTGAAGCGTATTGTAGATGATGGAGAAGTCTGCTTGAAGGCTTTCCTCTTTATGAAGGATGATTGTTTTTACACCAGATTCAATAATCGGATCGATAATATCTTCCGTTACAACGGTATCACGCTCAATCACAATTTCATTACGATTGATAGTAACAACCTCACCGGTATCTTCATCTACGAAATCTTCTACCCATGTTTTCAAAACACGAGCAGCAAGCTTCCGACCTACTGAACGATTAAGTGCAGCTTTGCTCACTTTAATCTCATCTGCTAGATCGAAAATGTTTAAGATTTCCTTATCGGAATCATAACCAATTGCACGGAGCAGCGTGGTTACAGGGAATTTCTTTTTGCGATCAATGTACGCATACATGACATTATTGACGTCAGTAGCGAATTCAATCCAAGAACCTTTAAAAGGAATAATCCTGGCTGAATAAAGTTTGCTTCCGTTGGTATGAACGGTTTGTCCGAAGAATACACCAGGAGAGCGATGTAATTGAGAAACGATCACACGCTCTGCACCATTAACAATAAAAGTGCCTTTAGGAGTCATGTATGGAATCGTACCTAAATAAACATCCTGTACGATAGTTTCGAAGTCCTCATGCTCTTCGTCGTTACAGGACAATCGGAGTTTTGCCTTTAGTGGAACACTGTAAGTTAGTCCACGTTCGATACACTCATCAATGGTGTAACGAGGAGGATCTACGAAGTAATCTAGGAATTCCAGGACAAAGTTGTTTCGGGCATCAGTGATGGGGAAATTCTCGGAAAATACCTTGAATAGCCCTTCCTGAACCCGATTTTCAGTGGTAGTTTCCAACTGAAAAAAATCGCGAAACGATTTAATCTGGACTTCAAGAAAATCCGGGTAATCTACACCGCGATTGACTGATGCAAAGCTAATTCTTTGCGTATTGTTCATGGGGATGGGATAAAAGTGAAAGAAAGTGGCTTGCCGCGTTAAAACGCGAATAGCTGTAGACTCGGACTCCTTGAAAAGAGTCCGAATCTACAGCGGTAAGAGTATTGTGGAGGAAATTACTTAACCTCAACAACGGCCCCAGCTTCTTCAAGTTTCGACTTAAGCATATCTGCTTCTTCTTTCGAAACTTTTTCTTTAAGGGCTTTAGGAGCACCATCAACCAAGTCTTTCGCTTCTTTCAAGCCAAGACCGGTGAGTTCTTTCACAAGTTTAACAACATTCAATTTCGCGCTACCTGCATCTTTCAGGATAACGTCGAATTCAGTTTGTACGGCAGCAGCAGGCGCAGCGTCGCCACCAGCAGCAGGAGCGGCAACTGCAACAGCAGCAGCAGCAGGCTCAATGCCATATTCGTCTTTGAGGATTTGAGCAAGTTCGTTAACTTCTTTAACAGTGAGGTTAACAAGTTGTTCTGCAAAAGCTTTCAGATCAGCCATTGTAGTAAGGTTGGGATTGATTTAGTTAAAATTAGCGTGATTCAAGGGTTTTGACGATGCCTGCAAGTGTATTGCCTCCAGACTGGAGTGCAGAAATAACATTGCGGGCAGGAGACTGGAGTGTAAAGATGATATCTCCAATAAGCTCAGCTTTAGACTTGAGTTTAACGAGTGTATCAACTTGATCATCTCCTACGTAGATGGCGCTATCAATGAAAGCACCTTTCAGGATAGGCTTTGGATTTTCTTTACGAAACTCTTTAATCAATTTTGCAGGCACATTGCCAACCTCGTGAATCATCACTGCAGTTGGACCATGCAATTGGTCATAGAGTCCGTCAAATCCTTTCTCTGTGCGCTCCATTGCTTTACGCAACAAGGTGTTCTTTACTACTGTAAACTCTACACCACGTTGGAAGCAAAGGCGGCGAAGCTTGTTTACAGTGTCTACAGATAACCCTGATGAGTCTGCAAGGTATACGTACTGAGCTGAAGCCAGTTTTTCGGTTAGGCCGTCAATGACTGCCGCTTTTTCCTCTCTGGTCATAATCAGATACCCGGGATTGATTTAATGTCCACATTGATGCCAGGGCTCATGGTACTAGACATATTGACTGTCCTGATATACGTACCTTTTGCCGCTGAAGGCTTCAATTTAACAAGCGTTGAAATCAATTCAGCAGCATTTTCTTCCAATTGCTTTGGAGTAAAAGATACTTTACCAATGGTAGAGTGAATAATTCCGGTCTTGTCAACTTTGAAGTCGATCTTACCACCTTTGACTTCGGTAACAGCTTTACCGATTTCATCAGTTACAGTACCCGTTTTTGGGTTAGGCATCAGACCACGCGGACCGAGGACACGGCCGAGACGACCAACTTTGGCCATCACGCTTGGCTGAGTAATAATAACATCGACATCTGTCCATCCGCCCTCTATTTTTTGGATGAATTCGTCGAGACCGACAAAGTCAGCACCAGCTAATTTAGCTTCTGCTTCTTTGTCCGGGGTGCATAACACGAGCACTCGTGCTACTTTTCCGGTTCCATGAGGGAGCGTCACCGTACCCCGCACCATCTGGTTGGCTTTACGTGGATCTACTCCAAGACGTACATCCAAATCGACAGAGGCGTCGAACTTAGTGAAGGTTATTTCCTTCACAAGTGCAGTTGCCTCAGCCAGTTTGTATGACTTTGTCTTGTCATATTTCCCGCTTACCAACTTCTGATTCTTGGTTAACTTGGCCACTTGTATTGTGTTGAGTTTTTAAATTTTAGTTCGCCCAAGGAGCAGTACCTGAAATGGTGATTCCCATGCTTCGGGCTGTACCTGCTACCATTTTCATGGCAGACTCTACAGTAAAGCAATTCAGGTCAGGCATTTTGTCCTCTGCGATTGTTTTAACCTGTTCCCAAGTAACGTTGGCTACTTTGTTACGGTTAGGTTGAGCCGACCCCTTCTGAATTTTTGCTGCTTCCATTAATTGGATAGCTACAGGTGGGGTTTTGATGATAAAATCAAAAGATTTATCAGTGTAAACAGTGATTACTACTGGAAGGATTTTCCCAGCTTTCTCTTGAGTTCTAGCATTGAACTGTTTACAGAAGTCCATGATATTCACACCTTTGGCACCGAGAGCGGGACCAATTGGTGGTGAAGGGTTAGCAGCGCCACCCTTTACCTGGAGCTTGATAAAGGTGAAGATTTCTTTAGCCATTATGCTTACAATTTGTCTACTTGTGGATATCCAAGCTCAAGAGGTGTTTTTCTACCGAAGATTTTTACCATAACCTTCAGCTTCTTTTTATCTTCCTGAACTTCTTCTATGATACCTGTGAATCCATTGAATGGTCCATCGGTAACTTTTACTGTCTCTCCTACTGTAAATGGTACTAAGAGTGTCTCAGTCATTCCAGCTACATCTTTAAATCGCTGAAGCATTTTATCTACTTCATCCTGACGCATTGGGATGGGTCGATCGGTTACACGATCACTAAGAAACCCTACAACATTAGGGAGATTTTTGATTGCCTGAATTAAATCTCCATTAAGGGCTGCCTTAATAAGAATATAACCAGGATAGGAGCTGCGCTCCATTAACTTTTTCTTACCGTCTTTAAGTTGAAGATACTTTTCTGTTGGAATTAGAATTTCCTGGATAAGCTCTTCCGCTTTTAAAAAGGTAATTTCATGTTCAATGGCTTCTTTGGCTTTCTTTTCCTTGCCACTGATTGCACGAACTACATACCATTTGAGGTCTGCGGACATCTCTCAGAATAACTTGTAGAGTGTGGAAAGAGAAAGGGAGAATACCAAATCCATCAGGTAGATGACCAATGCGAAAATAAATGACGCAACTAGCACTACTACCAGATTTCCCTGAAGTTCTTCCCAGGTAGGCCAGGAGACCTTAGTCAGGAGCTCATGGGTAGCCTCTTTAAAGTATAATTTCACTTTTTCCATGGAGAGATTTCTTTTTTAGCACGGGTGGAGAGACTCGAACTCCCAGCCAACGGTTTTGGAGACCGCTACTCTACCAATTGAGCTACACCCGTTAATGTGCAAGAAGGAACCTCCTTGTAGGTAGGTTCCTTCTTTACACTTGATTGATTCTTAGAGGATTTCTGTTACCTGACCAGCACCTACGGTACGTCCACCTTCACGGATTGCAAAGCGAAGACCTTTTTCCATAGCGATAGGGTTAATCAAGTTAACAGTAATGGTGATGTTATCACCAGGCATTACCATTTCAACTCCATCTGGAAGAGTAATTTCTCCGGTTACGTCAGTAGTTCTGAAGTAGAACTGAGGACGATATTTATTGAAGAATGGCGTGTGACGTCCACCTTCTTCTTTCGACAGAACGTAAACTTCTGCTTTGAAGGAAGCGTGTGGAGTTACTGAACCTGGCTTACAGATAACCATACCACGACGGATATCAGTTTTCTCAATACCACGGAGGAGGAGACCGGTGTTGTCACCAGCTTCACCACGGTCGAGAATTTTGCGGAACATCTCAACACCTGTTACAGTTGACTTGAGGTTTTCAGCACCCATACCAATGATTTCTACTGGATCACCAGAGTTGATTACACCACGCTCGATACGGCCAGTAGCAACAGTACCACGACCAGTGATTGAGAATACATCCTCGATTGGCATAAGGAATGGAAGATCAACCATACGTGGAGGAAGTGGAATGTAACTATCTACTTGATCCATCAACTGAACGATAGTTTCAACCCACTTTGGATCGTTGTTTAGTCCACCAAGAGCAGAACCACGAATTACTGGGATATCATCACCTGGGAATTCGTAGAAAGAAAGAAGCTCGCGGATTTCCATTTCAACGAGGTCAAGAAGTTCTGGATCGTCTACCATGTCCACTTTGTTCATGAAAACAACGAGAGCAGGAACACCTACCTGACGAGCAAGAAGGATGTGCTCACGAGTTTGTGGCATTGGTCCGTCTGTTGAAGCTACTACTAAGATAGCACCGTCCATTTGAGCTGCACCGGTAACCATGTTCTTCACATAGTCAGCGTGACCTGGACAGTCAACGTGAGCATAGTGACGGTTAGCGGTTTGATACTCTACGTGAGCAGTATTGATAGTAATACCACGCTCTTTTTCCTCTGGAGCAGAGTCAATAGAGTCGAAAGAACGGGCTTCTGACAGACCTCTGTCTGCTAGAACCTTAGTGATAGCCGCGGTCAAGGTAGTCTTGCCGTGGTCTACGTGACCAATCGTACCGATGTTGACGTGCGGTTTGGAACGGTCAAATTTTTCCTTAGCCATGTTGCGTTTGTTGAAAAGGTTTGTTTTATCTGGAGCCATTGACGGGACTTGAACCCGTGACCTCTTCCTTACCAAGGAAGTGCTCTACCAGCTGAGCTACAACGGCATGAAAGTGCGAACACTTTCTTTGAGCGGGAGACGAGATTCGAACTCGCGACTTATAGCTTGGAAGGCTATCGCTCTACCAACTGAGCTACTCCCGCTTGGGTGTGGGGGAAGAAGGATTCGAACCTCCGAAGGCGTAAGCCAGCAGATTTACAGTCTGCCCCATTTGGCCACTCTGGTATTCCCCCAACAGGGTTTGCACCCTTTGAGCCCCCTATCGGAATCGAACCAATGACCGTCTGATTACAAATCAGATGCTCTACCAGCTGAGCTAAGGAGGCGAAGTGCTAAAAAAACACGAAGTGAAGGAACGCTCCCAGTCAGTTTTCCCGTTGATGGGGCTGAAAGGGAGCGCAAATCTACAATCAGGATTTACAAATTCAAATACCCTTTGAAAAAAAATTAGCTCGCACGCATTTTTTCTAATGTGCGGCGTAATTGCTGACGCAAAGAATCTACCGCAGCATCAGTTGCTTCCTCAAATGTGGAACTTTGCTCTTTGGAAAAAAGGGTGTGCCCCGGTATCTGTATTTTGATCTCTGTGATTTTGTTATGGTGGGTTGCCGGCTTATCTACCCTTAAATAGACTTCTGCCGATACAATCTTGTTGGTATGGCTTTCGAGTTTGTCTAGCTTCTTTGTGACAAAATCTGTAAGCTTCTGATCCGCATCAAAGTGGATGGATTGGATGGTAATGTTCATGTTTAAACAATTAAGACCTTGGATGAAAATGATGATAAACCTCCAACAGCCTCTCAACACTCAGGTTCGTGTAAACTTGGGTCGCTGCTAGCGAACTGTGTCCTAATAATTCTTTTACAGCGTTCAAATCAGCGCCTTGGTTGAGTAAGTGAGTTGCAAAGGAATGACGGAAGGCATGTGGGCTTTTACTCTCTGCCTCCTGTACCAAAGTTAAAAAATCATGAACAACACGGTGCACCAACATGGGGTAAATTTTTGCTCCTTTTTGTGTCACTATCAATGGCGACTCTTGGCTTGTTGGCGACAATGTTTCCAACCATTCTTCAATCAGTGCCACAACTTTCTCAGGTACAGGGACTAAACGTTCTTTTTTCCTTTTTCCGAAGACTTTAATGACACCCTTAGCCGAATCAAAATCTTTCACTTTTAGATTAACAAGCTCCTCCCTTCGTATCCCAGCACCATATAAAAGCATAATGATTAACTGATTTCTCTTCCCCTCAAACGTCTGAGTACACTCAGGCCTTTCTGCTTCAAAACGTGCTTCTAGTGCACTCTCTAGCGGTTTTTGTGGTATGGAGCGAGGAAGCAACACCGGTGTTTGTGCAAGTTTTAACCTCGATACCGGATTACTGATGATGAATCCTTCTTTTTGCAAATAGCGATAGTACGCTCGAAGGGATGATTTTTTTCTATTTACAGTCTTTGGCGATAGTCCTGAACGTAAAACAGCCACCAACCAAGATTTAACTTGGGAATTGGTGGCTGTATCGGGACTATCAGAGCCGAATTGGTTCAGAAGATAGTCGGAAAATTGCTGTAAATCGGTAGCGTAAGCAGTTACTGTCTTCTCAGAATATCGCTTTATTAAAGACAGATGCCTGAGAAACGCCTCAGCATGCATGTGCCTGTACGAGATTCTGGTTAGAGCCCCTGCTCCATGCGCTGCATCTGCTGGCGATATGCGGCACGGATGAGCACCTGACGACGCTTCACAGAAGGCTTTTCAAAAGCTTGGCGTACGCGGAGCTCTTTGAGAACTCCTGTTTTCTCGAACTTCTTCTTGAAGCGCTTAAGCGCTTTGTCAACGGTTTCGTTGTCTTTTACCTCAATGATAATCATGCTTGCTGTTGTAAGGAGCGCAAAGATAGAAAGGGGAATTAAATTGACAAACCCTCTTTTTATTTCAAGATTTGTCTGGAAATGACCAGCTTCTGAATTTCTGAGGTTCCTTCACCTATGGTGCACAATTTAGAATCGCGGTAGAACTTTTCAACTGGAAAATCTTTGGTATATCCATATCCTCCGAAGATTTGAACACTCTCAACAGAGGCTTTCACACATACTTCAGAAGCGAAATATTTGGCCATAGCAGACTCTTTGTTAATGTCCTGACCTTCATTCTTTAGAGCTGCTGCGCGGAAAGTAAGCAATTCTGCTGCTTCAATTTCTGTGGCCATGTCGGCCAATTTGAAGCTGATTCCTTGAAATTCAGCAATAGGCTTTCCGAATTGTTGGCGCTCTTTTGCATACTTGAGCGAAGCTTCTAAAGCTCCTTTTGCAATTCCTAATGACAGAGCGGCGATAGAAATTCTCCCACCGTCTAAGACCTTCATCGCTTGAATGAATCCATCTCCAACTTGACCGAGAACATTTTCTTCAGGAATTCTGCAATTCTCAAAAATCATCTCGGTAGTTTCAGATGCACGCATTCCAAGCTTATTCTCTTTGCGGCCAGCGCTGAATCCCGGAGTTCCACGTTCTACGATGAATGCAGTCATTCCTCTTGAGTCAAGAAGCTCGCCTGTACGTGCTATAACGACAGCCACATTTCCTGATTTTCCGTGTGTAATCCAACATTTTGCTCCGTTAAGGACCCATTCGTTGCCATCTTTTACTGCGGTAGTCATCATTCGCATGGCATCTGAACCAGTATTTGGCTCGGTTAGTCCCCATGCTCCAATCCATTGTCCAGAAGCCAATTTGGGCAGATACTTCTGCTTTTGAGCCTCATTTGCAAAAGACAAAATATGACCGGTACACAATGAGTTATGAGCGGCCATTGATAATCCGATTGATGGATCAACTTTAGAGAGCTCAACAATTGCGGTTACATATTCCAGGTATCCAAAACCCGATCCGCCGTATTGTTCGGGTACCAAGACCCCCATTAATCCTAGCTCACCTAATTGATGAAAAACCTCTACAGGGAAGTGCTGGGATTCATCCCACTCCATCATTTGAGGACGGATGTGTTTGTCGGCAAATTGGCGGATAGTTTCAGCGATCATACGCTGATTTTCGGTCTGACTAAAAAACATAGGATTTGATTGCTAGGGCGAAATTAGGATTTATCACGGCTTACTCAAGTAAGGTTTAAGTTTTTCGAGCTTTAGGCTATCTAAAAACAACCATTTTTCTGGAGACATGCGCTCCGGGACGTGTTTGTTTTGTTCTCGGTACCTAATAATTTTTGAAGCGATGTATCTGCCTATGTATGGGTGTTTCCCAAGCGTTTCTCTATCAGCATTGATCCAGTCTAAAAGCTGATTGGGAGATGAAGACACTTCTAATTGGGGAGCAATTTTCATATAAACTGCTGTGTCTAATCCAAAAACTTCCAGCAGTTGCTCTCTTCTTACAAAACCGCCAAGTTTGTTCCGATACTTAACAATTCGGGAAGCTAAAACAGGTCCAATATCTGGTAGTCTTTCCCATGCAGCCGAATCTGCATGATTAAGCGACAAAATTCTAACGTTTTTGGATGCCACAGGCATTCTTCGTGCTGTTTCATCCGGTAGGTTAGAACGGTTAAATTCAAGTGCTGGAATAGAACGAGAAAATCGAGCATTATGCTGAAGTAGTTCTTTATCAGCTTCTCTAAGACCATAAATTCGATCAAAGTCTTCTTTCCGACGGAATTGCCCTCCGCTATTCCTGTATTTAATAATACGAGTTGCAATCCAAGGTTTTACACCAAGTAAAACTAGACTATCCGCAGTAACGGTCATTGGATCAAAAGGAAAACCTTGAGCATTAGATTTAGGCTTAGAGTAGTTTGGCTTGTACCGATAATTGGGTTGAACATTACGCTTCAACTTCAAACTATCTGCCCAAGGCTTCCAAACTTCAGAGGGAATTTCATCATTGCTTGGCCAGTTTAGGACAATGAGGTCAGTAGCAGCTAGAATGCTCAGCCATGCAAGTGCTCCTTTTAGCTCATGTGCACTAACCTGAAGTTCATTGAAAAGTTCCTTCAGTGATTTCATGCATAAGCTATTTTCTAAACTGGCTCATCACCAGAGCGATGCCTTCCTCAAAAGAATGAGGCTCAAAACCAAGCTCTCTTCTGGCTTTGTCTAAAATAAAACCTGTTCTGGGAGGACGTTTGGCTTTTTGATTTAGTGTTGAAGATGAAACTGTTTGTACTAAAGAATCATCCAATTTGAAGTAACGGGCTACCCGGGCTACCAATTCACGAATCGACATAAAGTCTTTTCCGGAAATGTTGTAAACCCCATTCGCTTTTTGAACCGCTGCCAAATAGCAACCCATTGCTAAATCTTCCGCAAGAGTTGGAGTTCGGAATTGATCATCTACAACTTTAATGGGCTGCTGTTTTTCAAGAGCTCCCTTAGCCCATAATACAATATTGGAACGGCTCATGTCTTCTGCGATTCCATAAACCAATACTGTTCTTATAATTGAAGCTGAAATTCCGCTATCAAGCACTAGTTTTTCAGCTTCTAACTTTGATTCTCCATAGTAACTCAAAGGGGCAGCAACAGCCTCTTCGGTATATGGCCCATGCAAGCCATCAAAGATGAAGTCAGTAGAAACATGTACTAAATGCGCATTTACAGATTTGCATGCTTCAATCCAATTTGCAACTGCATCAACATTGAGATTCCAGCACAATTCTCTTTGATCTTCACAATCATCCACTTGGGTCATGGCCGCAGTATGAATAACCGCATCAGGACGGTAAGATTCTGCTATTTTCATCACCTCATCCCTGTTGGTGATATCTACGGATTGATATTGAAATGAGCCCGCTTGGGTAACGCGATTAACACCTCTTGCGGTAGCAAGAAATTGGTGCTCCGGATATTTCTGCAGCAGATAAACAAGCTTTTGGCCCAAAAGTCCGTTGCTACCAGTTATTAATATTTTCATAGAAGGTTCGTTTATAGGTCCCAAATGGAAGGACGACGATTAAAATGTTGCCGAATTTGCATCCAAAAAGCCAAAGTAAAGTAAAGCACAAGGGGAGAGCCCAGTGTGAGAAAAGAGGCATATATGAACACTTTTCTAAGTGAAGTAGAAGAAATCCCTACCCTATCCGCAACTTCGGTGCAAACTCCGAAGGAGTACTTTTCCAATCGAGTGATGAGCGTGGTTTTCATGGTTTCGAAAATGATGAATTTATCGCGTTAGTTCAACATCTACTTAAGAATTAGTGTACCAAATTCTGGAAAAGTCCCATAATCAGGACAAGCACTGTCCGAAAATTGGTACACTTTTACATTCAAGCTAAGTTACTCAACTGAAATTCTCGGACTTCAATGTTAGGTTAGGATTGAATAAAGGGCTATCGAAACAAAATTTCCACACAACAAAAATTTGGCACACTAATTGAAGCAAGGCAGACATCTTTAATGGGGTTAATGAAGCGGGCTGGTCGAAATGATCGGCCCGCTTCTTTTTTGCGTTATTCTGTTGGCCCTACCCATTTAATCCGGGCGCCTGGCAAACTCTTTATTAATCCTTCCAACTCAAGTTGTAGTAAAGTTGCTGCAAGTGTTGAGTTGTTTAGTTCTAAAGCACCAGCAAGGCTATCAATAAAGTTACTCCCAGAATTGACGAGCAGTTTAATCTTGGCTTCAACCTCGTTGAGTGGCCTTGAAAATGTTATCGTCAACTGTTGATGCGAATTGCTATCCTGATCCCAATTCATGGCTTGAATCAAGTCGGTTGACTTGGTTACTAAGGCTGCTTTATTTTGCCGAATAAGCTCTAAGCATCCTTCAGAAAACGCATCGTTTATTCTTCCAGGTACAGCATAAACATCTCTGTTATATCCTAAAGCAAGTTCTGCTGTAATTAATGCACCCCCCGATTTTGAGGCCTCTACCACTAATACTGCATCAGCCAATCCTGCGATAATCCTATTTCTTCTAGGGAAATTTTCCTTAACCAGCTTGGTAAATGGAGGAAATTCCGAGACAAGTCCGCCATTTTCAATCATTCTCATCGCCAGTCTATGATGATCAGATGGATAAATTTTATCAAGGCCATGCGCTAAAATTCCAACGGTTGGCAACCCAACCTTTACGGCTTGGCGATGAGCAGCACTATCTATCCCATAAGCCAAACCGGAGACTATCAATACTTGCATTTTTTCCGCCAATTGCGCAATGAACTGCTCTGTGGTTCTTTGGCCATGAGCGGTGGCAGATCTTGTTCCGACAACCGCTAAAGCCCTTGGAGAATTTAAAGAACATGGACCTTTTTTAAACAATACCAAAGGCGAGTCCTCGCACTCTCGAAGTCTATTTGGGTATTCTTGAAGACTTATGCCGATGATCTGAACATCTTCCTTTTTACAAGTTTTTACAACCATTTCGGCTGCTCTTAAAGTATCAGCATGTAGCAGTTTGTTTACTTTAGAAGGGCCTAATCCGGGAATTCGAAGAAGGTTTTTAGATCCTGACTGAAAAATGGACTCGGCATCCACAAAAGTTCTGAGTAAACCACGAGCTTGGCGTGGTCCTAACCCAGAGGTGACAGCCAAAGCAACTTCGAATATATTTTCTAAGGACACAAATAGTGGTTATTTTCACGAAACAAGATAACGCAGATGAAGCCAACCTTACAAAAACTTTCTTTAGCTATAATATTGATTTTCAACTCAATAGGGGTTTTTTCTCAGAGCATTTCGGGTTTTATATTTAACGAAAAAACTCAGGAACCACTAGAAGGCGTGACGGTTGCAACAGGACCAGGAAAAGGAGTGACTAGTAGTGAGGGAGGAAAATTCACCATTAAATTGAATGAAGAAGACAAGAAACTCATATTTTCTTACGTGGGCTTTGAGAAGCGAACGCTATTAATTAGCTCACTTCCTGAAAAGGAAATTAAAATTGGTCTGAAACCTCTTCCTACCGGATTGAATCAGGTCGTTGTCTCGTCCGGAAAGTTTCAACAATCTCGCTCCGAAGTGCCCGTTTCAATGGAGGTCTTCAACGAGCAGTTTGTCCTCAATAACAACTCTCTTACTATGGATGACGCTTTAAACCGAGTATCCGGGGTGAACGTTTTAAGGGGTCAGGTGAATATCCGAGGTTCAAGCGGCTTTAGCTATGGAGTTGGAAGCCGAGTAATGATGCTTTACGACGATATGCCTTTCCTTACTGCTGATGCTGGAGAAATCAGGTGGGTGATGGTTCCATTAGAGAACATTGAACAGGTTGAGGTAATTAAAGGTGCCTCTTCGGCGCTGTATGGTTCCAATGCTTTAGCCGGGTTGGTACATTTTAGAACTGCGAGTCCAGGTTTAAAGCCTCGTACCACCATTACCACATTCAATACACTCTACGACAACCCTCCTTTCCCCCATAAGAGGCCTTGGGGCGACAACTCCAACCCCATTGCACAAGGACTATCGGTAAGTCATAGCCAGCGAATTGGACGGCTTTCTTTGGTTACCTCTATGAGTTTAATCAATGACCAAGGTTACAGAATAGGAGAAAAAAGCACCAGAGGTCGTTTTAATGCCAATTTAAAGTATCAAACCGGTATTAAAGGATTGACTTTAGGCCTCAATATGTCTGGTATGGTGGACTCTTTACGACTCTACACATTCTGGCAGAACGACACCATGGCATGGGCTCCAGCTCCGCTTTCCGTTAATAATCAGCTACAATACCGAATCATGATTGACCCCACTGTGACTTGGGTCCCTAACGATCATGAAAAGCACACATTTAGAAACCGATTCTTCCGCAACTACCTCAGCTTCGATGAAGATTTTGAAATCGCCTGGGGCAATATGTACTACTCCGAGTATCAATACCAACATCGTTTTAGTTGGAAATGGGCTGAGAAAACCGTGGTAACGGCAGGGATGATCAATCAGTATAATCAAATTGGAAGTGATAAACTTTATGGTGAACGCCATGGAACTAACCAAGCTGCTTATGTTCAAGTAGATCAAACAATTGGCAGATTAAACTGGAACCTAGGAGGCAGGTATGAATGGCACAACATTGAGCAAGGCACCCGAAAATTTGATTATCCTGTATTTCGTTCGGGTATCAACTACAGAATTCTAAGAAAAACATGGCTTAGAGCCACTTATGGAGAAGGCGTACGCGTTCCTTCCATTGCAGAATTGTATGCAAAATCTATGATTGGCACCAATGCCATCCTGCCCAATGTTGACCTTATAGCAGAACGAAGTTGGAGTTACGAAGCGGGAATACGACAAGAGTTTGCAAAAGGCAAATTCAGTGGAAACATTGAAGCCAGCTATTTTCATACAGACTACATTAATATGATTGAATACCGCCTAGGGGTGCGACTCAGCGGCCCACAAACACCTACTGAGATATCCTTCAAGCCCAACAACATTGTTAATGCAAGAATTTACGGCGCTGAAATCACTACACAAATGGGGTATGTATTCCGGGATGGCGCTATTAACATTTCTACCGGATACACCTGGCTTATGCCTTATGATTTAAGCCCAGACTTTAATTTTTATGCTGGCCTACCTGATACTATGAAAAATTTAGCGCAAGGACTAGTTCCGGAAGATTTGCAGCGCATTTTACCCTACCGATACAACCATTTGGTGCGGGCAGACTTTGAAATAAAGTATAAGAAAATCACTGTAGGCAGCAACATGCGTTACAACAGCTTTATGGTAAACATCGAGAATGTCTATTACCCCATTAGCGCGTCAGGATTAATCGGAAGAGGTTTACTTGACCAGCGATTAAGAGGTCTATCAGGCGACCTTGTTTGGGACTTCCGCTTTTATTTTGAGCCCAACGAGCACTGGAAAATTGGTGTAATCGCTAGAAATGCCTTTAACCGTGCTGTTATGAGCATTCCATTCAATATGGCAGAGCAGCGAAGCGTGACGGTTCAATTACAATGTCGAATTTAGCCTCATGAAACGTCGTCAATTTCTTAAGCTCACTGCATTTGCAGGCACAGGGCTCTGGCTTGGTGCTCCTCATGCATGGGGTGCAGCTTCTGCATCTGCAGATTTTAGCTTACCTCCCCTACCCTATCCTTATCCTGCTTTAACACCTGTTATTGATGCACTTACCATGGAAATTCATCATAGTAAACATCACCAAGCCTATGTTGACAATCTTAACAAAGCGCTAAAAACAGCCGATCCTAAGTTTCTCAATGTTAAACTTGAAACTTTGATGTCATTGATTGATAGCCAAGCGCCAGTAGCAATCCGAAATAATGGCGGTGGCCATTACAACCACAGCATGTTTTGGAAGTTGCTTCAACCAGCGAAAGCAGATAATCAGCCCAAAGGCGAGTTAAAAAAGTCCATTGAAGCACAGTTTGGGAGTTTTGATCAGTTTAAGAGCCAATTTCAGGATGCTGCATTAAAAGTTTTTGGCTCCGGGTGGGTTTGGCTTTTTAAAACTCAAGAGGGCCAATTGAAGGTTGGCACTACTGCCAACCAAGACAATCCTTTAATGCCAGTCTCCGCCATTCAAGGCCAACCAGTTCTCGCCCTTGATGTTTGGGAACATGCTTATTACCTTCAATATCAAAACAAGCGTAAGGACTACATCCAAAATTTTTGGCAAATTGTAAACTGGAGCCAAGCCGAATCCAATTTCAAACTGTAAGTCAGTTTATCAATAAAAAAAGGGGAAGAAGCCATGCGCTTTCGCATCGTTTCTTCCCCTTTAGGTGGTGAAGGTTTTAGTATTTAGTCAACAATAGAGATTTTCATCATGTTGGCGCGGAGTTTCTGCTGAATAGGCATTGACCCAGTATTGATCACAATGTCACCAAAGTTTAACTTCCCTTGTTTAAGGAGTAACTTTAAAACATCCTGAATCGTTTCGTCTGTTGAGGTGAGTTTATTATAAAAAAACGTTTCTACTCCCCATACCAGTGCAAGACGGGCCATTAACTGACGATCAGGAGTAAAAATAAACACCTTAGCACTTGGACGGAAGCTGCAAACCTTGTAAGCAGTGTATCCAGACTTGGTCATTCCGACAATGGCTTTAGCCCCAATGTGCTTCGCTGTTTTCACAGCGGTATAGCAAAGTGAATCGGAAAGGTAGGAAGGAGAGTTTTTGTCGAGGACTGCGTTTCTATAATAGATATCAGCTCCTTCTTCCACGTTGACAATAATTTTAGTCATGTATTCAACAACCTGAACCGGATGTTGGCCTACAGAAGTTTCTCCGGAGAGCATCAAGGCATCAGCACCATCGAGCACGGCATTGGCTACGTCGTTGGCCTCTGCGCGGGTGGGCATGAAACTAGTAATCATTGATTCCATCATTTGAGTGGCAATGATTACCGGCTTCGACAATTCGAGAGAAGCCTTCACGATGGCTTTTTGAATGAGAGGCAACTTCTCGATTGGATACTCTACACCCAAATCTCCACGTGCAACCATAATTCCATCAGCAGCAGCTACAATACCTTGAATATTGGCTACAGCTTGCGGCTTTTCAATTTTGGCCACTACAAGGATGTTTTTGCGTTTCGCAGCTATTCTCGATTTTAACTCATAGATATCGTTGGCTTGCCTTACAAAAGACAAAGCAACCCAATCAAGCTGTTGTTCAAGAATAAAGTCGAGGTCTCTGATATCCTTTTCTGTTAGAGAAGGCAAAGAGACATTGGAATTAGGAAGATTGACTCCTTTTTTAGAAGAAAGCACCCCACCATGAATGACGAGCACCCGAACAGCATCGAGCGAGTTGGTTTCGAGTACCTCCATTTTGATTTTGCCATCATCGAGCAAAATCATGTCACCTTTCTTAACATCACGTGGGAATGCCTCATAGTTGATAAAAAGGCGTTCAGCATTTCCGATACAAGGATGGGTGGTCATAATGAGCTGGTCGCCCACTTTGAGCATTACCCCATTATTTTCCATTTCTCCAATCCTGATTTTTGGACCCTGTAAATCGCCAAGAATGGCTGTAGAAGTACCGAGTTCTTTATCTAGGCTTCGGATATGGGCTATCACTTGAGCCAGCTCATCGTACTTAGCATGTGAAAAGTTGAGGCGAAATACATTGACGCCGGCGAGCATCATTCCGTGAATGGTTTCTCGTGCACTGCAAGCCGGACCGATGGTAGCGACAATTTTAGTTCGCTTTTCTGGCATCTGCTGAGGTTTATTGGTTCTGTTCAAAATATCCTAAATTATTGATTTCTGTGGAGCTTATGGGAACTGCATAACAATCAACAGGGCTTATTTGATTGATGATGCTGACAATCTTGTACATCATGGGGTCTGCATCGTCTTGCTCCTGGCAGTTAACAACCAACCAGTAGTTAATCTTTTTGTGAGCATAGCTGAAATAAGCATCATCCTGACGGTTGGCAATTAACCCCAACGTAAAACGATGTAAGTGCGATTTAAATTCGTAACGAACAAACGACTTTTTTGGCGATTTTCCAATTTTATCGATACATAAATCCGAAGATCGCTCAAATTCAACCGATAAATGGCGGTTAAGCCAAAATGCAAGAAGGTAAGGAGACAAAGGAGATATTAAACCAACCACCATGAAAGGGTCTTCGGATATTTCCTCCAGTTCAAGGTAAACTTTGTGACTCTTTTTTGAGCTCATGAGGAATCAAAGATAAAAGTTGAGTGATGGTTTTTAACCAAAGATGTTGAGGCGAAGCATAAGAAGAAAAAGATATATAAGACATATAAAACACTGTTTATCAGCACATAAACAGTGTTTTACCAAATTTACCACTATTGGAAAAGCGAGAAGGCAGGAGAATAAACTTGATTAAATAGAACACCGAAAATTTTTGGATATTCAGTTTCAAATGCAGTATGTTTGCAAGCCAAAATATTGATTGAAATGTCAGACAAAGCCGCTCGCGTTAAAGCGATCATCGTTGAGAAGCTTGGAGTAGACGAAAGTGAAGTTACTCCTGAAGCAAGCTTCACTGCAGACCTCGGAGCAGATTCTCTGGATACTGTAGAGCTCATTATGGAATTCGAAAAGGAATTCAATGTTTCTATTCCTGATGATCAGGCAGAGAACATCCAGACTGTTGGACAAGCGATTGCCTACCTAGAGGCCCACGCGAAGTAATATAACCTCAAAACTATAAGGTCTATGCAGTTGAAACGCGTTGTTGTTACCGGATTAGGTGCCCTAACCCCTATCGGGAATGATGTTGATTCTTACTGGAAAGGCCTTACTGAAGGCGTAAGTGGCGCCGATTTTATCAAGTCTTTCGATGCGTCGAAGTTCAAAACCCGCTTTGCTTGTGAGGTTAAGAACTTCGACGTTCATCAATACCTAGAGAAGAAAGAAGCTAGAAAACTAGACCCCTTTGTTCACTACGCATTGGTGACGGTGCAAGAAGCTATAGAACGTAGCGGATTGCCATTGGATACTGTAGATAAAGACCGAGTAGGTGTGATTTGGGGTTCTGGAATTGGTGGCCTTCTCACCTTCCTTGAAGAATGTTCAGGGTTCGCCAAAGGAGACGGCACCCCAAGATTCAATCCTTTCTTCATTCCTAAAATGATTGCAGATATTGCCGCTGGCCATATCTCCATCAAATATGGATTCAGAGGTCCCAATTTCACCACTGTTTCAGCCTGTGCCTCTTCTACCAATGCGCTCATCGATGCATTTACTTACATCCGATTAGGCAAAGTAGATGTAATGGTAGCCGGTGGTTCTGAAGCTGCTGTCAATGAAGCAGGTATCGGAGGTTTTAATGCAATGAAGGCCTTATCTGAAAGAAACGATTCACCATCAACCGCATCAAGACCATTTGATGCAGATCGTGATGGCTTCGTTTTGGGAGAAGGTGCCGGTGCACTTATTTTAGAAGAGTTAGACCATGCCATTGCAAGAGGTGCTACTATTTACGCCGAACTTGTTGGTGGTGGAATGAGTGCAGATGCTCATCACATCACAGCGCCTCATCCTGAAGGTCTTGGCGCTAGTAATGTAATGAAATATGCTTTGGCCGATGCAAACTTAAAGCCTGAGGATATTGATTACATTAACGTACATGGAACTTCAACTCCTCTTGGAGATATTAGTGAAATAAAGGCTATACAACGAGTGTTTGGCGATCATGCCCTAAACCTCAACATTAGCTCAACAAAAAGCATGACAGGCCATTTACTTGGCGCTGCTGGAGCTATTGAGGCGATTGCTTCTGTTTTAGCTGTGAAACATGACCTTGTACCTCCTACCATCAATCATTTCACAGACGATCCGCAATTTGATGCTGCCTTGAATCTCACTTTCAACCAAGCTCAAAAGCGAGTCGTAAGAGCCGCACTCAGTAACACTTTCGGCTTTGGAGGTCATAACACCTCCGTTATATTCAAGAAATACGAATCCTGATTTTGGAAGATTTGCTTCGGCTAATCAAATCCAGAATAAAGCGGCAGAATCCGGATTTACATGCCGCCATTAAGCGATTGACAGGCATAAGCCCTATCAACATCGCTCTATACGAACAAGCACTTACGCACAGTTCTGCCAATATACAGAGCACCCAAGGTTCAAGAATTGATAACGAAAGATTGGAGTACTTGGGAGATGCTGTACTTGACCTTATCGTTGCTGACATTTTATTCAAGAAATATCCTCTAAAAGATGAGGGTTTTCTAACCGAATTAAGAGCCCGGGTTGTAAATACCCAATTCTTAGATTCGATAACTAGAAAAATCGGGCTAAACAATTTTCTCATCGCCGACGAAAAAAGTCGGCACATGATTATCCAAAACAGAAACGCTAACGCTGATTTATTAGAAGCGTTGATTGGCGCTATCTATTTAGATCACGGATTCAATGGCGCAAACAAGTTTATACAAAGCCTTGTAAAAGAGCACGTTGACTTTGATCATTTATTGGTAACCGAAAGTAATTTTAAGAGCAGGCTTTTGGAATGGTCACAACGAGAAGGGGCCAAAATTCAATTTGAACCAGTCACTGATGCAGATTTGACGCGTAAACGAAGAATAGCCATTCAGTTGTTGGTCAATGGAAAAACAGTAGCAGTAGGCATAGATTCCACACGAAAAGAGGCTGAACAAAGAGCAGCTCAAAAATTTCTGGAGTCTTTGAAGCCAACAAACTGATGTACTTTTGGGCATGCCCCAAAAGCCTGACTTTTCACTAGAGCTATTTCGCTTTCGATCAGCAGTAGAAATACGCTGGAGCGACCTAGACGCCTTCCAACATGTTAATAATGCGGTTTATCTAACCTATTTTGAACAAGGAAGAATTAAGTACTTCCGAGAAATGGCTATACCGTGGAATTGGAGAGAAACCGGTGCTATTCTAGCTCATGCAGAAGTTAATTACTGGGCACCCTTGCATTTTAATGATAATGCTTGGATTTATGTAAGATGTTGCAGATTAGGCCAAAAAAGTATGGATTTCGAATACCTAATTGCAGTAGAAAAAACTAATGGAGCGCTTGAAATTGCCACTACCGGTAAAACTTCACTGGTAGCATACAGTTATGAAAAAAGCCTATCTGTTAAAATCCCACCAGAAGCTCGAAAAGAGATTGAATTGGCAGAGGGCCTGTAAAAATTTAACCATCACCCTATTATCTTTAGAGAATCAAAATTAATTGCCCTCAATGAAGCGAATTTCTCTGTTCATTATTCTATTCCTCGGGATATTAGGCGGGACACAAGCGCAAAACAGCCCAAACAGGCAAGTAGTTTTACAAGGCTTTTGGTGGGACTATTGGAACGCCAATTATCCGAACGGATGGTCCAATTATCTTGCTGAACTTGCTCCAAGACTAAGAGCTCTTGGCATTGATGCAGTTTGGATACCCCCTACTGTAAAAAATCCGGGTACCAATAGTGTAGGCTATGTACCGTTTGACCATTATGACCTTGGAGATAAATATCAAAAGAACAACGTAAAAACCCGAATGGGCGATAAAGATGAACTTCTGAGAATGATGGCCATCATGAAAGCCAACGGACTTGATGTAATCCAGGATATCGTATTGAATCATATGAATGGGGCAGGTGCAGCGATTGGTGGTGCAGGTGGCGCAGATCCCGCAGCCATGGACGACGGGCAAACCAGCAGGTTTAAAAATTTCCGATATTCTTGTTATAGGAGACCAGTCATTAATGAGAATAATGTGGATTATTTAGCCAGAAGTGGCAGATTTCCTAAAAATTGGCAAAACTTTTACCCCAATCCCGGAAATCCCTGTTGTACCAACGACATCAATTCTCCATGGTGGGGACCTGATATCAGCTTCGAAGCTAACGCATTTGGCCAAAGCTCTAATGCCACCTACAATCCAGTGCAGGATAGTGATTATATGCGCAAAGGCATGCGTGATTGGATTATCTGGTATAAAAAGCAGCAAGGCTGGGATGGCGTAAGGTTAGACGCCATTAAACACTTTCCTTCTTATATCGCGGAAGATTACTTATGGAATCTTCAATTCAACGCTGGATTTGCAAGTGGTGGTAATGATTTGTTTGCCGTGGGTGAATGGGTTGGCGGAAAAGCTGAACTTGATAATTGGGCAAATAGTGTTCAGAATCGATCCGGAACTTTCGACTTCGCCTTAAGAAACGCCCTAGTGGGAATAATTAACGGAATTGGCAACTTCGATATGGGCTCTGTACCCAGTTATCAACAAGACAACCGCCAACGAACAGTTCCCTTTGTCAACAATCACGATACCTTCCGGCCACAATTAAGTACAAATGGAAACTATACAGGTTGGAACCTTGGCCAACAATTAGGTTTACACATTGAGCCCAATAATCCAAGGCTATCTGTGGTGTATGGCATTATACTCGCAGTAGATGGAGCGCCTCAAATTTTCTTTGAAGACTTGTTTGATATTGGTTACACCGGTAAACGTTACAGCCATCAACCAAGATCAGAAACCGACCTCCCCGTTCGCTCAGACATCGCCAACTTAATCTGGTGTCATCAAAATTTAAGGTTCAAGCAAGGCCCATACTTAGTTAGGTGGCAAGCACAAGACGCATTAGTGATTGAAAGAGGTGGACGAGCACTCATTGCGCTAAACGACAATTGGAATACCTGGCAAAATTTAAACGGCGTTCAAACCAATTTTCCTGATGGCACTCAACTGAGAGATTACTCAGGTGCCAATGGAACTGCTGTTAGGACAGTATATGGTGGTGGAAAAGTTGACATTTCAATTCCTCCATGCGATGGCTCTGCTTTACAAGGAAGAAGAGGCTACGCGGTTTGGGCTCCGGTTGGCATAACTACTAATTACATAAGAACCAGAAAAACCATCACTCAGGAATGGGAAATGAATGACGACCTTGGCGACAGCCATGCCTTATCATTAAGACAAGGAGGAAGACTTCCTGACAGTTCAACAGTATGTAGAACGGTAGGTAAACTCTTTGTAGCTGGCGGGCAACCCATTAGACTTGAAGTATTTACTGCTGATAGCATTAGAAAAGTAAACATAAGCCTTCTCGACGCACAATGTGGATTTTTAGATAGCACTGAAGGAGCGGGAACCATCAACTACACCTATACTCCAGTGTTAAGTGGTTGGGTAACGGTAACAGTGAGAAATGCGGATAGCTTAACAGCAGGTCAAAGACTATTTGTAAAAGCTACATACCGTGCACCAGATAGTGCTTCAACCAATATTCCAAAACCTATTTGTAATTGTGTGCAAGGATTTATCACCAGCTCCCAAGATTTACAACAAGATGAAGTCATAAAAATTTGGCCCAATCCCGTTAAGGATCAACTCTTTATGGAGTTTGGAAAAATAGCCCATCAAGGACTTTTACAAGTTAAAATATTAGACCTTGGTGGAAGAGTAATTAGATCAGAAAACATTGCCTATTACGGCCAGCAATCCACAAGTGTACAGATAAGCGATCTTGCTCCAGGATTATACATTACTGAAATTTGGAATAATCAAGAAAGATTGATTACTCAAAAAATTGTGAAACAGTAACGCTACTAGCTTTTGAACCAACCATTAAGCGCCTTCAACCAAAAATGAAGGCGCTTTTGTGTTTCTGGCAATGCATCAGAATTCCAATTATTAGCTAAATAATTCTGAAGCTGGTTGCCCAATTCTATTGCATGATGTTTAGTCTGATTCCGTTCGTGTTCGTAATCATCCCGAATACTTGACAATTGAAAACGTTCATTTTCTAACTCTTCGTTATTAGACTTGATTAATTGACGAGTTTCATACCATTTATTATAAACCCATAATAGAATGATAGTTAATACAAAAAGTATCAACAAAATAATGTAGCGATTCAACCTTTTGTAAGTCAAAGTTTCATCATGAATATTTGAAAGTTGATTAGACAACTTAAACAATTGTGTTTCATATTGTCGAATCTGGGAAAACTTAAATCCTTCCTTAACAATCAATTGGCCTTCATTTCTCCAATGAGAATACTTCTTTCGAAACTTATACGCTAATTCGAAGTTTCCAAGACTAGACTCCAAATCTACCCTTTGTTTGTAAACATTTGACAAATAAGGACGTTCTTCAGGAAACTCCTCTAATCTCAATAGAGCGGAATCATTATAAAAGACGGCTTGTTGAATATCCCTTTTCTTAAAATAGTAATCTGAAATACGTACATAGGCTTTTATCTCTTCATGTAAATGATTCTGCATTTTTCGAAGATGCAAATTATCGATAGCATGCGCAATTGCTTTATCATAATTACCAAAGAGTGCTTCAGCAGTAGATAAATCTACACTAGCGTTAGCCATAAAATTTTTATCCTGCAAATCAGTAGCATACCGGTAAGTTAAATTGGCATAATGGATGACGGAATCTCTATTTGGGTGATTACGATTTTCCATGTGCCAACTTGCCAATCTTGTGACCGCTTCAGTAGCCCAAAAGATTAAGTTCTTTTTCAGGGCATAATCATATAATTGAAATAATCTTCTTTGCTCTTCATCACGATTAAGTGAATTAAAAGCTAATTCAGAATAAAAGAGCAGTTTTCTACAATGAATCTCAGCCCATTTTCTACTAACATCAGGAATTTGACCAAGTACTTTAAGTGATTCTGCTTGTTTGCCCTCATAAAGTAATTCATCAGCATACCTAATTTGACAGAGATAACGACGCTTGGTCCAGCCTAGGGCTTGATACGCCAAAATGGCTTTCTCATAATACAGAAAAGCTACATCAGCTTTTCGGAAATTACACTCATAATGCCCCAATTGTTCATAAGTAATAGCATTTTCAATCAAGCGCATTGGATTATCCTTTACTAATTGCAGCAGTATAGTCTTTTGTTTTTGATATTCAGGAACATTCCAGGATCGAGCATGAATCCGCATCCACATATAAGATTGCTGCCATTGCCAAGTAGCACCGGCATTAGAAGAATCACCTAAACTTTGAACTAAACGATAACACTCTTTCAAAGAATCAACTTCATTGGCAATAAGAAACTGATGAAACAACACCTGAAAATAAGCTGAATCCCGTCTCGAAATACTTTTAAGCAATGAAGAATTGGTAGAATATGCCGAAAACAACCACCCACTATTCATATTTATAACAGATTCTCCTGTTATTCGTAAAATTTCCGATTCACTAAATGTATGATCTTTGAACCCAGGAATGTTTGCTTTTTGAAAGTTTAAAGTATCATAAGAAAGTAACAACATTGACTTCCTACTTAAGGAAGCAGAATTAGATTGCTGACCTTGGTTTGAGCAAGAAAGTACACTTACATACACTAAAGCAACCCAACTAATCCAATAGCATTTATTAATAGTCATCTAAATTCAAATTTAATTCTTGCTAGATCCAAATCTTTTTCAAAATGAGTTTTAATATTCAACTCATTTATTAACTCAGCAATAACTATTTTACTCGTTCTATTCTGCAATTCAGCAGATGTTTTACTAAAAATCGATTCACTTATATCTTCATAAACAAGCAATTCTATTAAATCATGCTCATACAACAAAGACGATTCCATTGAAAACCCTTTTTCGAATAACCTGATAATTAGCTCTTTTCTATCATGACTTTTTGCCATAAATCGTCTAACTAAAATATCAATTAGAATTTTCAATTTATGAACATCTTCATTCCAAATTAATGACTCAGGAACAAAAATATCAACCGTACAAGGATGAAATATTTTTAAAGTTTTCCAAGATGCCTCCCAATCTGACTTGAAGGAAATAGGAGCAACAGATTCTTTACTTGAATTTAAACCTTTATCGGTTGTTTTTATGTTTAAAGCTTTTTTAAGATAGTTAAGCGAATTTCTAAGATGGTAATACAAGATAACATTAAATCTTAGAACCGCTATTCCTTTTCTGTCTGAAAGCGATGACCAGCTTTCGAATAACTCGAATTCTAGTTTTTTATATTTCAAATATTGATCTGTCATCTTTTTTAATTGTATGTAATCAGCTTCGAGTTTTATTTTCTGATTTTCAACTTCTAATAAATCGTTTTTAATCTTCTCAATTTTAGCAATATCACTTCGAATTCTTAAATAGAATATAATTATTAAAAATACTAGAATCAGAAATGCTGTACCAACAAGAAATAAAAGCTTAATTTTCGCTTCAGAAAGTTTATCCTTAGATGTCTGTAATTCAGCTTCTCTGCTTATAACATTCCTTTGGAGCTCATTAATTTTTTTTATTTTTGAATCATCAACTAAGTTTATGCTATTTTGCAGCTCATCATATCGGTTTGCCATTATGTTTGCGCCTTTAAAATCACCGATACTGGCTAACCAGTCTGATTTTAGTTGATACAGCGATAGCTTAGCTTGTTTATTTGGATATGCTTCAATTAGCTTTTCCTGTTCCTCAAACAACTCCTCTAGCAACTTTACACTACCTACATTCAATAGCAAACGAATTTTTTCATCGATAGTAACTATAAGCTCCGTTGTATCATTACTACCTCTTTCAAGCTTTTCTGTAATTTCTAAATAATTTAATGCCTCATTCACTAACCCAAGAGCCGAAGACGCTTTTGAAGCCATGAAATACGCTTGATGGGTTAGCACATCATCATTAGCAGCATTCACAAGACTTATGGCATTGTGAACCAATGAATCAGCGAGCTTCCATTCTTTTGATAGCAATGCAGCTTCAGACAGACCTAAAAATGCTTTGAGTTTGTTTTTTGGGCTGTTGATTTCTGTTGCTATTTTCAATAAAGTTTGGAAGTTTTCCTTGGCTAATGTCGTTTCACCTAATCTAAGCTGAGCCCTGGCGGCTAGTGTGTAACCATTGCATGCTGTGAGAGGACCTGGAATCTTTAACAAGATGTCATTCGCTTTTTCAACGAAATAGCGTACGGAATCTAGTTGGTCATTGATAAGACAAACATCTGCCAATTCAACTAGTAATTTTGCTTGAAAGCCACCCCATCCAATTCTCTCAGCTATTTTCAACGCCTCTCTGTAGTAAAAGGAAGACCATTCAAAATGTCCCTGGTTGTAGGCGATATCACCGGATTTAGTTAAGAATTTCAACAATAAATCCTGGCTTAAACCAGTATTTTTTAAACTATCGATGACCTTATTAAGGGATTGAGGGGCATGATGAATAGCATCAGTTCTAAACCTCAGATAAGCGCGTTCTATTTCCAGATTTGTAGGTAGTGAGTGGTCAGCCCTGTCTATCAAGCGTTTAGCCGAATCAAATTGGTCAAGGCTAATTAGAAAGTCAGCTTTCCTGAGTTGTATAGCAGCAACTAACGAATCATCCGTGGCTTTCGAAAAGGCAAGAGCCAATAAACTGTCTATATCTTGTTGTGATTCCTTCCAATAGATTAATTTTTCTGAGGCTTGTAGTAACAACATGGTAGCTTCCGCTTCCATTTCTTTGTTTACCAGTGCGCGATTTTCAATTTTATGGTACCAGAATTTGAAATCTTGGTATTGCAGCGCATTTAATCCCACCATGGCATTGAGCGCTTCTTCTTTCAAGGTCAATTTGGATTGGCCAAACCGGCAACTTACCACTACTGTAAGTGCTACTGACAGTAGTAAAAATTGAACTAAAAACCACACCCGCCTCATTGAAGTGTAAAATAAAACAATCCATTGAATGGCACTTGTAATTATTGATTTTATAGCATGTAAAAATTATAGATCCGATACAAATGACTAATAATATTGATAATTACATTAAAATATCGCAAATTCTGCTTAACCCAAATAACCAGGATAAATACTTACAACTCAAAATTTTCGATTTTTTTGAGTTCAGAACAATACTGAACCCAAATCTAACACCCTCCCTGCCTCAATTTTCAGGAGACGTTCAGGATTTTTTTCTATCAGTAGAAAGTCATGCGTTGCCATTAAAACAGCCGTTCCTTGTTTACTAATGTCTTTTAACAACAGAACAATCTCTTGTGAGCTTTCCGGGTCTAAGTTTCCGGTAGGTTCATCAGCGATGATGCATTCCGGATTATTGAGAAGTGCTCTTGCTATACCTAATCGCTGTTGCTCACCCCCTGAAAGCTCATAAGGCTTCCTAAAATCTTTCGTTTCAAGGCCCACCTTTTTTAGGGTTTCATGAATTCGTTCATCGATGAGATGCTTTTCTTTCCATCCGGTAGCTTTTAAAACAAACTCTAAATTTTGAGCAGCAGTTCGATCGGTAAGTAACTGAAAATCTTGAAAAATGACCCCTAACTTGCGTCTCAACATCGGCACCTCTGCTTGTTTGATGGAAGCCAAGTTGTAACCAGCCACCACAACTTCACCAGAACCAGGCGGAATATCGGCATAGAGCGTACGCAGCAAAGACGATTTTCCCATTCCGGTTCTACCAATTAGATAAACAAACTCTGAGGATTCTACCTCAAAGGTGACTTGAGTTAAAATCGGAATCTGACCCTGTCGGATTTCCGCATCCTTGAGACTAATGACCACAGTTGGTTCCATCAGAGCACGAATTCAGTAACCTTGCTATACGGAAGTTGATCGATGAAAGCTTTGGCAGCCTCCACCCTGTCGCCAAATCCACATTCCTGCAGCCCTTTTTCAGGACGATCGGCACGAAAGTAGGCGACTAATGTAAAATTACTGTCACGAACTTGGACGTAATCGGGGATTTTAGCCTTCCCTTTGATTTTGAGGATATACAAGTTGATATGTCGTTTAACTTAGCGCCAAATTACAAACCCTCCATGACATCAAAAGCACTTTATCTTCCAATTCTCAGCATTGCTTTTACTGCATGTGGATCATCAGCACTTTTAAAGAACCCTGATGCGTTTGCCGTAAAGTGTGAGCCTAAGATTTTAGAAAGAAAAGGCGACAGTGTTTCTTTTGAATTAAGCGCCACCATTCCCCCTAAAATTTTCGACAAAAAAGCTCAAGTGGTGGTGAAGCCCTATTTGGCAGTAGGTCAAAAACAGATTGCTTTGCCAGAGTTACTTCTTAAAGGCGAAAAAGTTGAAGGTGAAGTACAAACGGTCAATTTTGAAAAGGGCGGAAAGGTAAAGTATAACGGCACTTTCGCCTATCAAGATGGCATGGAACAGTCTGAATTGATGGCTGAACCAACACTTGTATGGAAAAAGAAAAAACATTCCTTGAAAGCCAGAAAGTTAGCTCCAGGGGTAATTGTAAGCAGCGATTTAGCTGAAAACATGCGCCCATGGAAAGCGCTACCTATTGTACCAATTGATTCTCTCACAGAACATAAAGCCACCATCTTCTTCCTTAAAGACCAAGCGGAGTTTAGAAGTACAGAGAAAAAGCGCAAAGAAGTTGATGCGTTGGTAAAGATGCTGAAAGGCCAAGTGGACATCAGAGATGTGCAACTTCGTGCTTTTGCATCACCTGATGGAGAGCTAGATCGCAACAGTAACCTCGCCGATGAGCGCGCTGAAAATGTGAATCAGTTTGTTTATGAAATCCTCAAAAAGAAAAAAGTAAACAAGGTTGACGAAGATGGCTTCATCAAAGATGTGAAAACCGCTGAAGACTGGGTTGGATTTTCCCAATTGGTGTCCCAAAACAATTGGAAAGGGAAGTCCATGACCGAAGCTATTTTAGCGACCACAGTTGATGAAAACGAAAAAGAGAAATTGCTTAGGGAGAATAAAGAGAATTTCCAATTTCTGGCAGATCAAATTTTACCAAAATTACGACGCACAGAAGTGGTAATCCGAACTTCTCCACTTGAGAAAAGTTTGGGAGAACTAGTAGAGCAAGCAGTGAAAGACCCTTCAAAAATGACGGAGTCGGAATTGATAAAGGCTTATAACTTCACACAAAACGCCCCTTTAAAATCAGGCATTGCTGCCTATTTGGGTATGCGCTACCCGAATAACGCTCCATATTTGCACAACTCCGGAGTTGCGTTTATGCAGCTTAGTCCACCTAATACCAACATGGCGATAAATGCTTTTTCAAGAGCGGCAGCAATGGAAGGCTCTGACCCACTTTCATTAGAACATTGGGGGATGGCCTTGCTGGAATCCGGAAAAACAGAAGAAGGATTAAAGAAACTGATTGCTGCTAACCAGAAAAACGGAACACTCGGAGCCGCAGCCATTGCGCCACTGTTACAGCTTGGCAGGTATGAAGAAGCACTTACGATTGCAAGCGCTACTAAGTGCACCTTTAACAAAGCTTTGGCAGAAATTTTAAATATGAAGCTGAATGATGCGGCTGAAACCATCCAGTGTGGCGAAAAAACGGCGCCTTTCTTCTACCTCCGTGCTATCATGGCAGCGAGAAAAGGCGATACAGAATTGTTAGGAACCAGCTTGGTACGTGCTATTAGCCAAGATAGCCGCTGGAGAGAAAAAGCTCGTTCTGATGCTGAATTCAGCCTTTACCGCGATCAAGAGTTTTTCAAGGTAGCCACCCGATGATGGTAAAAGCTTCAGCAGCCATTGTACCCATTCGCTCCGAAGCACGCCATGCTTCGGAGCAAGTGAGTCAGTTGCTGAAGGGCGAATATGCAGAAGTATTGGAAACCCATGGCGATTGGCTGTTGGTTTCCTGTCTTCATGATCAATATCAAGGTTACGTGATAGGGAGACAAATGGAAGAAGTCTCTGAGGTTCTTCAACCTAGCCGTTACCAAACTGCTTTAATCGAACAAAGCACATCCGGGCTTACCTATTTTGGAACGCCCATCTATTCGGTTTCAAATACTCACTCTAACCTTCTACTCAGCTGTGAGGAGATGATTGCTTGTTCAGCTTTACTAGAAGGAGTTCCTTATCAATGGGGCGGTAGAACGAGTGCCGGGATTGACTGTTCGGGCCTGGTTCAAGTGCTATTTCGCATGGCTGGAATTTCACTTCCGCGAGATGCCAAGGACCAAGCGGTTTTAGGAGAGACCCTTTCTTTGATTCAAGAAGCCAAGCCGGGAGACTTAGCTTTCTTCGACAATGAGCACGGAAAGATTACCCATGTGGGGTTGATTGTGGGCGAAGGCCTGATTCGACATGCGAGTCATTGGGTTAGAACAGACCGAATAGATAGTTATGGAATCTTCACCGACCGTTGGGGCTACACCCACTCCCTTCGAATTTTGAAGCGATTTTTCAAGTAAAGTAAACGCACCTAAAAAAAGGGCAACCCGTGGGTTGCCCTTTTTTTCTTTTATGCCTCAGCCATATGATCAGGAAAGATTTTTCCAGGATTGAGGATGCATTGGGGGTCGAAAACAGTTTTAATTTGCTTCATCAACATGAGTTCAACGGAAGAAAACACGATAGGCAAGTAGTTTTTCTGCACCCAACCAATTCCGTGTTCGCCTGAAATAGTCCCTTTAAGTGTTTTTACCAGTTGGAAGATTTCTTCAATCCCCTTGGTTACCTCTTCGTTCCAAGCCTTCTCACTTAACTCACCACGGATGATATTGACGTGTAAATTGCCATCGCCGGCGTGTCCATAACAAACTGATTCGAAACCATAACGAGCGCCAACAGCTTTCACGCCTTCTAAAAGTTGAGGGAGGCTAGCACGCGGAACAACCGTATCCTCTTCCTTATAAACAGAGTTAGACTTTACTGCATGGCCTACAGATCGGCGCATTTTCCATAATTGTTCTTTCTGCTCATGAGAATCGGCAAAAAGCACCTCTCCTACCTCAAATTGTTCGAGTACTTCGGTAATGATTTCGCATTCTTTGAAGAGCGCATCCTCGTGCTGCCCATCCACTTCGATTAACAGATGAGCCTGAACCTCATCGGCAAGTTGTAAGTTTTGCCCAGTATAACGAGCCGCCCAAACCAGGGCATTTCGTTCCATAAATTCCAAAGCCGAGGGAGTAACCCCTGCTCTTAATATGGCACTTACTGCTTCGCAAGCTTTAAACGGAGATTTAAAAGGCGCCAGCATCAGCAAAGTATATTTGGGGAGAGGAATTAACCTTAGAACTGCTTTAGTGATGATACCAAGAGTTCCTTCACTTCCAACCAATAGCTGGGTGAGGTTGTAACCGGTTGCATTCTTCAAGGTATTAGCACCCGTCCAGATGATGCTGCCATCGGCTAGGACCACTTCCAGGTTGAGGACATAATCCTTGGTGGTTCCATATTTTACTGCCTTAGGGCCACCTGCACTTTCAGCGAGGTTTCCTCCAATCACGCTGGAACCTCTGCTGGAGGGGTCAGGAGGGTAGAATAAGCCGAGAGGTTCTACAGCATCGCGGAGGGCTTGATTTACAACGCCAGGCTCCACAGTAACCTGAAGGTTTTGCTCGTCTATTTCGAGGATGCGGTTAAGTTTTTCAGTGCTGAGCACTACGCCACCATGAACAGGCAGGGCGCCGCCACTCAGTCCGGTACCTGCTCCACGACAGGTAAGAGGGATACGATTCTTATTGCAGAATGCCGCAATTGCAGACACTTCTTCCACCGATTCGGGCTTAGCCACTATTTCGGGGAGGTAGCAGAAATCTTCCGTTTCGTCCTGTCCATACCATTTAAACTGGTCAGAATCAGGCAAAACCAAACGATCTGCAGGAACTAACCCTTTGAATTGCTCCAGCAATTCAGGGCTAAAGGAATGATAGCTCTGGGGATTCTTTGTCATGGTTTTTAGCGTGGCCAAAGGCCTTTCAACCGTTTTTTTGCTTCTTCTTTGGCTTTCTCTTCAGCCTCTCTTTTCAAACGCTCAGCTTCTTCTTTTGCTTTTTGCTCTGCTTCCGCTTTTTTGCGTTCAGCTTCTCGCCTCACTCTATCCGTTTCTTGTTGGGCTTTTTGCTCCATTTCACGGCGTTTGTTCTCAAGATCTTGTTTGACCTTTTCAGCCTCCATTCTGGCTTTTTCTTCAAGCTCTTTCTTCTTTCTGTCGAGCTCTTCTTTTGCCTGATTTTTCAACTGGTCTGTCATGGAGCCAGCGGCTTGCTTCAGGTCTGTTTTAATCTTTGGATCATCCACTGTTCCGGTGATAGACACTCTTACCGGAATCACATCGTTGAGGGTGATTTTCACGCCTAAAGCGTTGGCTTGATTCAAGAGTTGGTTCACAGACTCATTGGCTTGGCCGAGGCGGCTTCTTGGCACCGACATATCGGCTATATAGTCAATAGATTTATCGAAGCCATTAGAACCGGAGACTCTGGTACTGATTCCAGCCAATTTCATGTCGAAGGGAGAAACGAAAACACGACCGTTTTCAAACTCAAAGCTGAGGCTAACATCCTTCAACTGTAGCTCTTTCAACTCCTTGATTCCCAACACATCGGATATTTTATTGGTAGGAGGATAACCACTTACGCCAGCCGTCTTCATTTTAAGCAAACCACCACCGGTTAACGTCATCAAATCCGGGGTCATGTCTTCTTTAAGAAAACCGTCTAAATGAAACGCTGTTGTGAAGTTTCCGGTAACGTATGGAGCAACGGGTGCAATTTTCTCCAATGAAACAAAGGTTTTGACGCATTGCTGCATGTCAAAATTCTGCATACTCAGGTCGAACTTGATTTCCGGTTTATTCTTGATTCTGGTGCTGTAAGTTCCTGTAGTTTGGATGCTTCCACCCAATAGGCCAAAGCTGAGGTCGTGGAATCCAAGTTGGCGCTCTTTGATTTTAAGATTACCTGTCAATTGGGAGAGCGTCAGGTTATCGTAAATCACCTTTCCAAGCGCTGCATTTAGGGTAAAGTCAATATTATCAGGCACTTCAATGATTTTGAGTGCCGTAGTTTCTGTAGCCTCAGGAGTTTCCTCGCTTGAATCTGCCTTGCTCATGAAAGCATTCAAATTCATCTCTTTGGATCTGAGGTTGAAAGTGCCTTTGAGTGGTTCGTTTTTCAGAAAGTAAAAGAGCAAATTGTCGATTGTACCATCAGCCTGCAAATCGCTGCCTGCAAGGGTACCGTTAAATTGTTCCAGTTTCACATGGGCAGGATTGAAAAGGAGCTTCATCCGATCGATTTGCATGCCTTGTGGGAAGGAGGCATTCTTAAAGTAGAAGTCGGCCATTTCGAGCATTCCTTTAAAGGTGAATGATTTGAAATCCTTCTTCTTAAGCGCGTTTACTTTTCCCTCCGCTTCTAAATCTGAACGAAACAATCCTTTCAAATCTTGGCCCTCAGGCATCGGATAAAAAGTTTTGACTTTGGAAAGGTCAAGTGAACAAATTAACCTAGCTACTAATGAAGGGTCGCTTACGGGCTTTGTCAAATCGAGAGAAAAATCGAGTGGGTTTCCTCCTAAATCTGCATGAAAACGTTTGAGATTAACTACGGTATTGTCAACGACTCCGTTCGGGTTGTTGACTAGCAAGTTGAAATAAACGTCTTTCACGGCAGCGGGAAGTGAAGGATATTGGAAAAATCCATTATCCACCGTCAGCCCTAACTGGAAGGCCGGAATCGACTTCTTCTCCGCATAGGTACCTTTAATACTGGTGCTGAACTTAAACGATCCACTGGTTTTTAAATCGCTGAATTTGTTGGAGTAAAGTGCCGGTATCAAAGAAAGCAAGTAACGAAACTCGGTTTGAGGGGTAGTAAAGTTCAAGTCCATGGCCATATCCTCGGGGTTCATTTGCAACCATCCGTTGAATAGCACCTTGAAATCGTTCAAACTAAACTCGTTCTTAGTGAAGGTAAACTTGGAGATTTTCCTGTCGATGCTTATAGGCACTTCCGCTTTTGCATGCAGGTTGTTGAGGTATTTGATTCCTTTGTAGGTAAGGGAGAAATCCTTGATTTCAGTTTTGGTGTTGAGAATAAATTGCTCCAGGTTGAAATCGCCAGAACCTTCGTGGCTTAGCCCTTGCAAATCGGCTTTCATTCCAGAAAGTTCACTAGAGTACAGCAAATTGAGGTTTTCGATTTGGTACGATTCAATCTTGAAGCTGAAGGCTGAAGGAGCAGTGTCAACAGGTGCTACTGCCGCTGTATCTGGATAAGTGATACGCCAGTTGGCGGTTGAATCCCGCAATTCCAATAGGTTGATGTTTCCTCCGCTTAGGCTGAACTTTCTGATGTTCAAATCTTCTCCTTTAATCACTTCCATCAGATTCATGGCGAGGCTCATGGAATTGAGCGAAAGAAGTGTATCAGACTTAAATTGCTCTTTACCCCAGAGTTTTACGTCTTCGACTTCCAGAGTCAACATGGGGAAGTTGGAAAAGAGGGACGCAGAAACATCCCCAATTTGAAGTTGGGCATTGATTTTTTTATTGACTTCTTCCAACAACCTGGCTTTAATCTGATCCTTGTAAAGGATAGGTACCACCAACGCCAACACAAGCAGGAGCAGAATAAAAGCTGACACCCCGAAGGCAATTTTCTTCAACATAACTTCAAAAGTTGTGTCAAATATCGCCGATAATCCGGCAGCATGTACGTAATAAGGAAGGATGTTGCTCGGATTATATCCCGAAGTTGCCGTTTAAGCTGGTATCAACCACCGATTTCATTTGGGGTAAAAGGCGAATAAACAACTCAGCAGCAGCTTTTACTTCGCCTTGAATGGTGCCTCCCTGCTGTTCTCCGCACCGAAAAGCATCGCCTTGAAGGCTTTTTCCACCTTGAAAAAATGATAGTTGATAGCTGCTATGTCCGACACAAGGGGCCTTGGGTTCTACCGTCTTCTGTTGTAATTGACAATTGGAAAGCTTGAGCAAGAAAGCTTTCATGCTATCTCGATTAACTGAAGCGGTTGATTGCCAAAGTACTTGGTCAATTCTGAGGATTCTTCCGGTTGCACTGTCACCTTTCACCACCACTTCCCACTTCCTCTGGAATTCCGGTGAAACGGGGCCGTTGCTGAAGCTAAAGTAAAGGGAATCGGGGTCACGACGTGAAAGGGAATCGATACTAGCCTGGCTTTCAGCTTCCTGGGCTGTTTCTTGGCCGCAACCAGCCATCAACATTAAGATAAATAGGCTAAGCGTGAGCTTCCAGCCAGTCAATTTCAAATACATCGGCGAAGTTTTGTTTAAATATCGATTTCAAGGTGGTCATATCCGGCGCTTCACCTAACTCTTTTTGCAAAGAAGTCACTTGTTTGTCTTTAATTCCGCAAGGTATCATTCGATCAAAAAAGGTTAAATCGGTGGTATTGTTTAAAGCCAGACCGTGCATGGTCACCCATCGGCTGGTTCTAACGCCCATGGCGCAGATTTTTCTTGCTTGAGCTGAAATTTCGGGGGCTAACCATACGCCGGTAAAGCCTGGATAACGGTCGCCTTTAACGCCAAAATGTCCAATGGTTCTGATAACTGCCTCCTCCAACTGGCGCATATACCAATGAATGTCGGTTTTCATTTGCTCCAGGTCAAGAATGGGGTAAACCACCAGTTGTCCTGGTCCGTGAAAGGTGATGTCGCCACCACGGTTGATGTGAAAAAAGGAAACGCCGAGGCGTTTTTGCTCTTCTTCATCTATCAATAAATGACTGGCATCACCACTTTTTCCCAAGGTATAAACAGGAGGATGCTCTACAAAAAGTACGTGATGACCAATCGATTGGGTTTGATCAGGGTTGAGCTTATTCCAACTTTTGATTTCCAACTTCTCGCGAAAAAGCTGCTCCTGGTAATCCCAGCAAGCCGCATAATCCATCATGCCCAAATCGAGGAGCTTGACTGCCGGTTTACTCACTGCAATAAGCTTCCAGAATGGTTACCGACGGAGTAAGAGGTACCAGGGTATAATCTGCTTCGCTGGCAGGAATCAGGGCTGTTTCCCCTTTTTGCAGCCTGAGTGGTTCTGCATGATGGGCAATTTCGACGCTGCCTTCTACCACCACCAGCATCACAAAGGTGTCTTTAGATGCTAAATTACGCGAGGTAGCCTGGTCAATCTTAAGCCAGTTGGTGGTGAAATAGGGACCTTTGGCTAACTCAACCGGTTGATTAAGCGCTTGTTGATAGGCCTGTCGGTAGGTTGGGTAATGGTGGTAATCCAACGCAGCCAATGCTTGTTCGGTGTGAAGTTCACGTTTGTTGCCTTGGTCATCTACCCGATCGAAATCGTAAATCCGGTAGGTTACGTCTGAAGATTGCTGTATCTCAGCAAGCATCAATCCTTTCCCGATGGTATGCACCCTGCCTGCCGGAAGATAAAAACAGTCGCCGGCAGCGACTTCTTCTACGTTGAGGATGTCGTAAAGTTTCCCGCTTTCCAGCTTTTGCAGGTATAATTGCTCATTCACTTCCTGATTGAAGCCGGAGATAAGGGTAGCACCCGGATCTGCATCGAGGATGTACCACATTTCTGTTTTCCCTAAAGAATTATGACGGGTTCTTGCAAGGGTATCATCCGGATGAACTTGGATGGAAAGGTCTTCGGCGGCGTCCAAAATTTTCAACAAGAGGGGGAACTCCATCCCATATTGGTTGAGGATTCGTCGGCCAAGTAATTCAGGGCCGAAAAGCACCATTAACTCGGTAAGCTTTCGCCCTTGAAAAGGACCATTGGCCACCACAGAAACTTTACCCGGAACGCCGGATATTTCCCAGCTTTCGCCACAGTTTGGCAACGGACTAAAATCCTTACCTAATACCGTCTGAATTTTCTCCCCTCCCCAGATTTTCTCCAAGAAAATGGGGTGAAATCGCAGTGGATATAGTGCCTCCATGTTAGCCTTCTTGCGCCATGGTTTTCCAGGCGTTGATTAATCCGTTGGTGCTACTGTCGTGGGTATTGATGGCGCCTGAGGCTTTCAATTCCGGCAAAATTTTACCTGCCAGTTGTTTGCCCAGCTCCACGCCCCATTGGTCAAAGGAGTAGATGTTCCAGATGATTCCCTGAACAAAGATTTTATGTTCGTAGAAGGCGATAAGCTGTCCAAGCGTTTGGGGCGTTATTCTCTTTATTAGGAAGCTGTTGGTAGGACGGTTACCTTCAAAGGTTTTGAAAGGAAGTAGTTTACTCACTTCAGCAGCGTTGAGCCCTTCTTCGTGAAGCTCAGCTCTTGCTTCTTCGGTGGTCTTCCCTTTCATCAACGCTTCGGTTTGAGCGAAGTAGTTGGCCAGCAGTTTTTCATGATGGTCGCTCAGTGGATTGTGTGAGATGGCCGGTGCGATGAAATCGCAAGGGACCAAACGAGTTCCTTGGTGAATCAATTGATAAAACGCGTGCTGACCATTGGTTCCCGGCTCACCCCAAATGATAGGTCCGGTATGATAAGTCACGGTGTTCCCTTTTCTATCTGCGCATTTCCCATTGCTTTCCATATCACCTTGTTGGAAATAAGCGGCGAAGCGGTGCATGTATTGATCGTATGGTAAGATGGCATGAGATTCCGCCCCGAAGAAATTGCCGTACCATATGCCCAACATCGCCATGATTACGGGGATGTTCTGTTGAAAAGGGGTGGTTCTGAAGTGTTCATCCGCCTCGTATGCGCCTTGCAATAAGGCTTCAAAGTGCTCATAACCGATGCCGAGGCAAATGGATAATCCGATAGCGGACCATAGCGAATACCTTCCTCCTACCCAATCCCAAAAGCGAAACATCTGTGCCTCGATGATCCCGAAGGCGGTTACTTTTTCAACATTGGTAGAGATAGCAGCAAAGTGCTTCGCAATATGTACTTCCTCCTTCGCCGCTTTCAGGAACCAGTCACGGGCTGAATGCGCGTTGGTCATGGTTTCCTGGGTGGTAAAGGTTTTGGAAGCGATTAAGAATAAGGTGGTTTCAGGGTTGACCTGCTTCAAGGTTTCAGCGAGGTGAGTCCCGTCGATGTTAGAAACAAAGTGCAGATTCAGTCGTGTTTTAAAGGGCTTGAGTGCTTCAGTAACCATGACCGGCCCAAGGTCAGAGCCACCGATGCCTATATTCACTACATCGGTGATGGTTTTTCCGGTGTAACCGGTCCAAGTTCCGTCGATGACTTGGGTAGAGAACTGTTTCATTTGGTTGAGCACAGCCCGTACTTCGGGCATCACGTCGTTTCCAGCCACCCGCATGGGGCGGTCTGATTGGTTTCGAAGAGCCACATGAAAAACGGCACGTTGTTCTGTCTCGTTGATTGGCATACCACCAAACATGGCTTCAATGGCTTGAGAAAGCTGACAATCTTCGGCTAGTTGAGCAAAAAGCCGGAGGGTATAATCGTCGATGCGGTTTTTTGAGAAATCGAAGAGGATATCACCAAACCGGAGGTTCATTTTCTGAAAACGGTCTGGATCCATCGAAAAGAGCTGACGCAGGTGTTTGGACTTGATCTCAGAGTAATGGGCAGTTAAGGCCTTCCAGGCTCTGGTGGAGACCGGATTCACAGTTGGAAGATGACTCATGTTGAAATATATTGCCCAAAAATATGGGGGAAAAGCAGACATTAGGCCGCATAGCGGAGGAAGAAGCGCAACGTTTTTTGGAAGGAGCCGGGTTTGCCGTATTAGCGAGAAACTGGCGGCATAGAGACGGGGAGCTTGATTTAGTTGTAGAGAATGGAACGGAGCGGGTTTTCGTAGAGGTTAAGAGCCGCAAAACAAACCGGGGACCCAGCCCTACACGGAACCTGAGCATGAGACAAAAAGAGCGAATATTTGCAGCAGCACGTCAATACCTAGAGCGCCATCCCTCCTGTGGGAGCATCCGATTCGATGTAGTGAGCTATATCCACGAAACCGGCAAATTGGAACACTTTCCTGACGCCTTCTGGCCGAGGTGAAAAATTGACAAAACGTAGAAATTGATAAAATATTTTTGAAATATTCTTTTGGGCTGTATTTTGGCTAACACGAAACCACACCAACCAAATGAATAAACTGAGAACCTGCCTTGCAGCCTTAATATTAACCCTAGGAAGTTACTTGCCTAGCCACGCTCAGTTTGACCCAGCCTACCTTAGGTTAGATGTTGGGGCGCACCTAAACGGTTATCTGAAAGAGATTAACCAATTGAATCCCGGTGCCAATTTGCGATTGAGCTACGATGTGTCAGAATTTATCACTTTAGCCACCCAGTTTTCTTATGGCATTCCATTAACGGTACTTACCGATGGAACCGAACCGATAAGCGGAACCACATTTAATGCTGAGCAGAAATACAATTTCATGAACGCACACTTGATGATGCACTATTACTTCATCAACGACAACGAAGACGATTTCGGAGCTTATGGAACATTAGGTTTAGGTTATGCTTTAACCAATTCTACCTATAAAATGACACTAACCGGAGCACCACTTGAACTATCTAAGCCTTTTACTCATCAAAGTCCACTAGGATTACTAGGCGTAGGATTCCAAACTAACTTAGAGTGGGCCTATTTATTCGGAGAAGCAGGATTCAATCTTGCACTCGGCGGCAAAACAGATACTAATTTACCCGCCTCATTCTGGACAGTAAGTGCAGGATTAAGATTTAATCTTGGAGAACGATAGACAACCGAAAGCCCTCTTTTCTAAATTATACTCAACTAAGAAAAAGATTAAGTTGAGCAATTGCTCTTAAAAATCCAAAATATAATATGAAAATAACTAAAAAAATCGCGGTTGTATCAGCTTTAGTGTTGTTATTCAACCAGGCCTACAGTCAAAGTTCCAGAAAAAAATTAGTTGCTCCAACTGAAAATAAGGAACAAAAAAAAGAAACACCTTCTACTACACCCGATAAACCAAAGATTGGGCAAACTAGTACAGAAAATGAAAAGGATGAAGAATTGATAAGTACAACATTTAAGTCTACAAATTCAACAATTGATAGGATTTTCAATTTAAAAAAGAAGGGAATCGTTATTGTTCAATTAGGCAATGAGAAGAACGATAAATACATGTACTTTAAGTATTATGACAGTAATTTGAAGCTAATTAATGAGAGTAAAAAGAAAATAAATGCGGAAGTACCTTTTTACAATTTTAGTATCGCAACCAACACAGACAGCACAAAGATTTACTGCTACAAATCGAGTCCAGTCGAAAATATTTTCAATTTTTTCGAATATTCAATTGAAAACTTTCAAATCAAATATACTCAACTCATAACACCTACTGCATATTACATAAATGACTTAATTGTTCATAAAGACGAAATGTATATTTCCAATAACCTACGGAAGAAAGGTAAAAGGTCAATTGCGTGTTGCTTTATGGCAAGATATTCCATTTACGATTTCAATACTCAATCAGATTTTTGGAAAATTAATCTACCCACTAACACCATAACAAGCATTAAAAGTGCTAATGTTGGAATAGAATATGGAAATATATTTTTTGATCAACAAACACAATCCATGCTCGTTTCAGCAGTTGAAAAAGTATCTGAAAATCCTGCCCAAATTTCTCATGGGGCTATGTATGAATTGAAAAATAATAAATTAACCAAACTCTATGATATCAAATTAACTCCTAAAGAGAATTATAAATTAGAAAATTTCCGAATAAGCAAAAGTAAAACTGGGGTAATTCTTGGAATTGCAAGTTATTCTGAATCAAAAAAACCAGTAGAAGCAAAAACCAAATTTGACCATACATACTTTAATGATATAACCACAAAAGGTATAGACAGCTATGTATTATTAAAGATTGAAAAAGACAAATACACCAAACTAATAGATTTATTTCAAGGCAGTATGTATAGCGATGAAGAATATAATAATGGAATGAGTAAATCAGGTAAAGAAATTAACTTCAGTCAGTACACTGAAATAACCAAATATAAACTTTTGGGTAGAGAATTTAGAGTACAAGTGTACATTGATTATGTCGAATTCTTACCTGACGGTGGAATGTTATTAAAGACAAGATCTGTTGGTGAAGTAAATAAGGTGTATTATTCACCAACAAATGAGAAAGCAGCAACCATGGATATTAACTTTTCTTCTTATTGCAAAATCAACAGTAGCGGCAAGTTGATATGGAAAAAAGACATAAAGAAAGACGATGTTCAGATTGCAATTACCCCACTTCAATTAGATCCTTCGGTATATCTTTACACGCAAAATGCCAAATCATTTAATTATGCATTCATGAAAAACGATGAGATTCCATCAGAATTCATGAATATTCAATTGAAAGGAGAGGTAAAGCCTAATGAAGAAATTTTCACAACAACCAAACCATTATTCATGGAATGGTATAATGACTATGCTGCAATCATGGTATATCAAACAAATGTGCCGAAAAAAGAAATAGAACGATTCAAAAAATTAAAGATTGAAGCTGATAAAGGAAGCTACAAAGCTAAAAAAGAATTAGAGGACGAGACAGTTTCCAGAAGTTTCATTGTTTTAACTAAAGCAAAAATCAACCTATAATATAGTATGATACAAAAATCTCTTTATGTATTAGTTTGGATAATACTAATACATGGGCAATTAATTGCACAGAACAGAAACAAGCCAAACAGGTTCAGCAGAAACTTTCAACAAGAAGTTTCGACACTGGAGGAGCAACTAAAATCTAAGGTACATCCAGAAGATGCTAAAGCTATTGCATCTTCCCTTGGATACTATGATCATCTAGTTTACAGAGAAAACACCTTAATTCAAGATCAAATTGACCTAGAGAATAAAATCATCACTATAGCAAATAGAATGATTGAAACTCAAAAGCTTAAAGTGCCCTCTAAGATAAAACGAGTTTACATTACCAAACAAACCAATTTTAATTGTAGTGTTACTCAACAAGGAACCATTTACGTTAACCTTGGATTATTAGCAGAAGTAGAAAATGAAGCAGCATTAGCTGCAATAATTGGACATGAAATTGCACATTACTATAACGAAGATGTTTTAAAAGCTAATATTAAGGCTTTTAATGAAAACAGAGAAAACAAAGGAAAGAAGATCTATGAAAAAAAATGGGATTTTGAAACTAAAACTCAAAATGCCAATTATTCGCAAGCACAAGAGTCTAATGCGGATAGCATTGGAGCTGTAATGGCTCACAAGACTGGCTACGATTTACGATCTGGACAAAACAATTTTTTAACTTTTCTATACACTGAGCAAGAAAGTTCAGATGCTAACATTAGAAGCGGTATTGGATTTGTATCTAAATCAGGAAGTGGAAAAGAAAAAATCAATAGTATAATCAAAGATGTATTAAGCTCACATCCGGAAAACTACGATCGATACCAAGCATTTGATCGATACATTGCAAAGTTAGGACCAAATAGCAATAAACTTTTTGATGTATTCAGCGAAAATGAATTTCAAAAAATAAACACTTGGGCAAGAGAAAAGTTAATCTCAAGACTATTGATTGAAACAGAATATCAAAAATGCCTTGAAAAATCATTCCTGTTTCATCTCTTCGATGATAAAAACATGAATTATATTTCTGGAATTCTAGAATCCTCAAGAGTTCTAATGAAAATTAGCCCGAGTAAAGCGAAACAAGGTTTTCTATCCGAAAAATACAACAGTTCAGTTTTAGGAAAAGGACAAGGTATATTAAGCAATTTGAAAGCTTTCGTTCTTGACTCGGTAAAATATTCAAGGATAAAAAACAAATCACTTCTAAATAATAGCAACATTGCGTTTACGACCTACGATGATGCTTTCAATTATTACGCTGACATCGCTATCACGGATAACTGTACTGAATGCTTACTCTCGATAGCACTAAGAAATTCGGATGTACCAGAGTTGAAGAAAGAATTCTTACAAAAATATTTAGACAGCCCTAAGGCACTAAGAAAGCAATATGCTAAAGCATACTTGAATAATCAGTTAAATGAGGAAGCAAAAAAAGGAACTAAAAATTTGTTAGTTCTAGATAAGCTTTACACTTATAGCCGTGGGAACAACCTGTTATATGTTTCAGAAATAAATACTGAGGATAAATTGATTGAATTTGAACAAGAAATAAGCCAATATAGAGATCCTTCTGTTTGTGATCTCTATGTAATCAATGAGTCTTCATTCAACAACAACAAAGAATTTCTGGAATTAAATGACAAAATCGACATTGCAAGAAACCTAAAAAGCGGACCAATCGACTTCTACGAAAGAGGCAATAGTAAGTATTTTTGGGAATTAAGTCCAGCACTTTGGGAGTTGTATGCTGTAAAGGGCTATAAGGAAATTTACGTACAGAAGTACATGAATATTAGTGGGAACAGAGGAATAGTTCTATCATTCATTCCTTTGGCTTTGTCCCTGTTTTATTCTTCTAATCCAATGAAGAATAATCTCGGAATGGTTTTTTCAAGAAGTACTTGCATGGGTATCAATAAGAAAGATGACATGATGACCTACAAGGATGAATTTGGATACGCGATTGAAAAAATAAATCCCGTGTATCTACTTAATACTGTTTACGGCATAATCCGATAATCCAAAATGAAAAAGAACTTACTATTTGTTTCACTGGCATTATTTTCATTTTTCCAGTCACTAGCTCAAAACCACCATGGTTTTCTTGGAAAAAAGAACATTGTAGGAATAGACCCTCTGTCCTATTTGTTAAACAAACGACTTGACTTAACATTAGGTAGAATTTCAGGAAACTCGATTTATGAATTGAGACTAGGCATTCAACCTTCCAACAGTTACGATGTTAATCTCTCTTCAGATGATTTAGCATTTTTTCCCTCTATTACGAATAACATACCCTTATCAATCACCAATTCATCCTACTTCATAGGGATTGAATGGAAAAGTTACTTATCCTCATCGGGAGTATTTACAGTAGCACCATTTGGTGCATATATTGGAGGTGGAGTTTGTATTGATTTGGGTAAAAGAACCTTTAATCATCCTCAACTAAACAGTGAAACAGTTAATACTATCACTTACCTGGTATATACTTCTAGTGGCTATGGGTTTAGAATTGGAAAATCTTTATTAATCGAGCCAAGTGTCCATGCAGGAATTGGTCTTGAAAACAATAACCTACTTTCCGATGATGCAGCATTAACCGCAATTAAACCGTTTGGAACATACAATGCTAATCCGCTTAGGGTATATTTATCCGATAATGAAGAATTAAGCAGAATAAGTAACATCAGGTTTATAGATATTCAGTTTAGACTTAAACTTGCTTACTTGTTTTAAGGACACAAACGAATATCTTCCGTAACCTTTTCCAAGGCTTTCAATCTTTGTTGATATCTTTCAAAGATTGAAAGCCTTTTTATTTGTCGAAGATTTCCATTATTCGAAGTAGTTATCAAATAATAACCCAGCCACGCAGGAGTAAAATAAACCCCCTGTGTAATCATCCATATCGGTAGCACAAGCGAAACAATTTGAAAAATTGAAGCTGTTGTCGCTTGCTTGTAATAACCCATTTTAGCTTGCCCCAATCCTGAAATTAGTTTATCTATAAATGATATTTTATGATTGCTGACTTCATAAAAAGTAGTTGCTGCATACAATTCATTCAAGGACAGAATATTTGGACATTTACCTTTTAATACATCGTAATATTCTATAGATGAAATAGAATCTTTTTGGTTAGCTAAAAGCAAAATCATAAAAACTAAGTCTCTTGGCTTTTGGTGAGCCTCCTCGATTAAATTGAGGTAATTAATCCAACTTATTGTTGCGTCTTCCCACCTTTCCAAAGCGAAATTGGCGTAAGTTCTTAATTCAAAATATGCTTTAAGGCTATTGGTGTCTTTAACTTGATCTAAAGAAAGTCTATTAATAGTTTCTAATGCTTTCCTCTCATGACCATTTTGGAGACAAAGATTTGCTTTGTCAAAATAAAGCGACACTGAGTCAGGATAGAGAAAAATCTGATATTCAGTTTGAAGCAAACTCTTATAAATCCGGTTATCAGAATTTTTAGTTTGTGCTTGGCTGTAGCAAAGCGTCAAGCTGAGCATCCAAAAGCTTATTAACTTTTTCTTCATACATTGTTTTGTTTCTATTCCAAACAGACCTTACGCTTCTTCTTGTACCAATTATTCCTCCCCAGTAAAATGCTAAGCCTGCTAAGCCTACTGTTACAGTGGAGACATGTGTTATTCCCAAACGGTGATTTAACTCTAAAGTAGAAACTGCGAATAAACTGTTAATCAAAAATGAAGCTAGCGCTTCTCCTTTACGCCCAACATACCACTTGCCAAGTCCTGGAACAATAGAAAGTAATGTAGCTTTTGTCATATTTGGGTACTTCAACCTCATTAAACTGGCATTGGCGTTTCTAATTTGCTCTGAAAATTCACTTTCATGAATGGCCAATTTAATAGCCAGGCTATCGATTAAATGAAAAGGAGGGCTATGACTATTCAGTTGTTTACATATTTGATGATAAACCATGCTGACCTCCAAAAACAGAGAATCCTCTTTACTCTTAGTCAAAGGATAACGTCTTAAAATCTCTTTAACCTCCTCATGGCCAATTCCATTCAACCTTACCAAAGACAACCCTTTACTACGATAAAATATAGGTAATTGAACTGTATGATACCATCCAATGGCGGAGCTAATTTCCCCCTTTTTGCGCAGCCAATCTGCCATAACCAACTTAAATGTATCGTTAGCACTAGATTTTTTAATGCACTCACTTAAACTAATTACCTCTTCATTTAAATCAAGATTGCATAAATGCTTCAACCACCTCAAATCAGGCTCGCAATGCTGAGCATGAGCATTACTTAATAAACCTCCTACTAAAAAAGCTGCGACCAGTTGAAAGACCCTTGTGATTATCTTGGACAGCATGGTGGATCAATAATAATGTACTGGCCTCCTCTGCTTTCGGGCTGAGCTGCATCCTGAATCCCACAACTTGTGCATCTCGATAACCGATCGGCAATAAGCCCTAATCCTATGATGATATTCGTAGATTTCAATGCGTCAACTGCAAATTGTGAACAAGTAGGCCTAAAGGTACAACCCGCACTAATCTGTGGAGAAATTACGTTTTGATAACCGTATAACATACCACCAAGTAGATAAGTAACAGGATTATATTTAATAATTACAGGTTTACCTTTTAGACTTAAAAATGGCTTAGGTTGATACAATACTTTACTCATTTCCTTATTCAACTGCTTTTCATATAGGTTTAAATCTGGATGATTTTGAGCCTTTGTTGAGAAATTAAGTAGGGCTAGAATGCTTATCAATAATATCTTCATACTCACTTTCTTTTCAACCGCTCCTCTCCGATTTCCACTATCCGCTTGATGACTTCTATAGGCAGTTCTCTGTCGTGGGGTAGCAGACAGGTGCCTTTGGAATAGGAAAGGTCGGGAAACTCTTCCTGCATTTGCGCTATTATCGCAGCGCCCGGATAGATACCGGAATGTGTTTTCCATACTGCAAAGTTGAGCAGAATGCGCCTGTTTAATCTCAATGCCGGCATCGAATAACTCCAGCTTTCATTCGTTTCCGGCACTAGCTTGCGAAGTAGCGCCCTTAGTTCATCAAACCGGGCTTGCAGTTCCGGATTCAACTGATTCCGATATTCATCCACACGCTCGTCGTTGAGGTCCATGGTTGCAAATATTGTGAATAGTCGCGCTATTCCTTCCGCAATCGCTCAGCTTTTCGTTACTTGATTGCGTAATCGGTATGCGCATTCTACTCTTTTTAAGCCTTTGGCTGCTCGCTCTGCCAGGCTACAGCCAGCAACTCGTCCCCCAGCCGGCAAAAGCTTCTTTCAATCAGTCTCGATTTATATTCAGCAAGGATACCCGATGGACCTGTAAAAACCTCGATTTTTTACCTGAATCCTTATTATTTGGCCAATTTGTAAAAGAGCGGTATCAATGGATCACTTCAAGTTCCCTATCCAAAAAAGCTGGCCAACTGATCCGGATAGAAAAAATAAGCTTGTCTGATACCGCAGCTTATAAGCTAAAGATTACCCCAAAGCTGATTATACTCCAAGCCTCAGGCAAAGCAGGCGTTTTCTACGGCTTTCAAACCTTGCTTCAATTGTTACATGGTGGAGGCGGCAAGTTCATACCATGCGGAGAAATTGAAGACCAGCCAAGATTCAGTTGGAGAGGCATGCACCTGGATGTTTGCCGGCATTTCTTCAATAAAAACGAAGTAAAACGCTACCTCGACTACCTTGCCTTGTATAAAATGAACGTCTTCCATTGGCACCTTACTGAGGACCAAGGGTGGCGCTTCCCGGTAAAGCAGTTCCCTAAGCTGGCAACTGTGAGTGCCTGGAGAAATGGCAGTATGGTGGGACATTACCGCGACCAACGCTACGATTCCCTTCGATACGGCGGCATTTACACCACCGATGACATCAAAGAAGTGATACAATACGCCGCAGCGCGCCACATCACCATCGTTCCGGAAATCGAAATGCCCGGTCACGCACTGTCCGCCTTAGCCGCTTACCCCGAACTTTCATGTACCGGAGGCCCCTTTGAAGTGGGCAAAACCTGGGGCGTTTTTGATGACGTTTACTGTGCCGGAAACGATTCCGTATTTCGCTTTTTAGAACAAATACTGGACGAAGTAGTGCGTTTATTTCCAGGCAAGTATATCCATATCGGGGGCGATGAATGCCCAAAAACACGCTGGAAAACCTGCCCAAAGTGCCAAAAGCGCATGAAAGAAGAAGGGCTCAAAGACGAGCACGAACTACAGAGTTATTTTATCCGTCGCATTGAAGCCTACCTCAATAAAAAAGGACGACAAATCATCGGCTGGGATGAAATCCTTGAAGGAGGACTCGCACCGAATGCAGCCGTGATGAGCTGGAGAGGCACCGAAGGAGGGATAGCTGCCGCCAAGCAAAAGCACGAAGTAGTGATGACCCCTGGCAGCCCTTGCTACTTCGACCATTACCAACATGCCGATAAACAAAAAGAACCCGTCGCCATCGGTGGATTAAACACCCTAGAAAGCGTTTACAGCTATGAACCCATTCCTTCTACCTTAAATGAGGAAGAAAAAAAATACGTCCTGGGCGCCCAAGGGAATGTGTGGACCGAATACATCAACACCTTTGCACAAGTAGAATACATGGCCTTGCCCAGGATGAGTGCGCTAGCAGAAGTATTGTGGAGCCCGGCAGAAAATCGCTACTATCCCCACTTTGTAGGTCGGTTAAGGAGCCAGATAAAAATGCTCGATCATTGGAAAGCCAACTACGCCAAACACTTTTTAGCTGAATAAATCATGGGAAATCGCAGGAATTTTCTCAAAAGCGGATTAGCCGCTGCAGCCGGACTCGCACTATCCCCTTGGAACACTTTGGAAGCCGCTTCCAAGAAGAAAGCCAAAGGGCCAGGCGGCCCGGTTGTGCTATCCACCTGGAAATTTGGGATAAAAGCCAATGAAGAAGCTTGGAAAGTGCTCGCACAAAACGGCTATGCCTTGGATGCTGTGGAACAAGGCGTGCGAATCATTGAATCAGACCCGGAAGAGCGCTCCGTAGGCTACGGAGGCCGACCCGACCGCGACGGGCATGTCACCTTGGATGCGTGTATCATGGACGACAAAGCCAACATTGGAGCAGTACTTTGCTTGGAACACATCAAAAACCCCATATCAGTAGCGCGTGCTGTGATGGAGAAAACCCCACACGTCATTTTAGCCGGAGAAGGAGCGCTTCAATTCGCATTAAGTCAAGGGTTTAAAAAAGAAAACCTGCTCGTGCCTGAATCAGAACGAGAGTGGAGAACCTGGCTTAAGAATTCCGAATACAAACCCATCATCAACATAGAGAACCACGACACCATCGGTATGCTGGCCCTCGACGCTCAAGGCCGACTTAGTGGCGCCTGCACTACCTCCGGAATGGCATTTAAAATGCGTGGACGCATTGGTGATTCGCCCATTATCGGAGCCGGCTTGTACGTGGACCAAGACGCAGGAGCTGCAGTAGCCACCGGTCATGGAGAAGAAGTCATTCGGGTAGTAGGTTCTCACTTGGTGGTGATGCTGATGAGCCAAGGGTTAGCGCCCGACGAAGCTTGCAAAGAAGCCGTCAAGCAAATTGAGAAGAAATTCAGGCTTCGTGGCAAAGACATGAAAGAAACCCAAATTGGCTTTCTGGCACTGTCACCTGACGGTCGTTATGGCGCTTACGCCCTGCAAAAAGGCTTCAACTTCGCCCTTAAATCGAAAGCAGAGCCCGGAAAGTTGATCAACGTACCGGCATTACTTCCATAATGAAACGCTATGATCCTCAATACCATTATCGCATTGATTATCGCACTCATAACAGTGCCGAACTATGATGTAAATAAATCCGCAGCAGTTTTAAACAAACAGCCTGATGCTCAGCAACAAGATCTGATTGATTATGAGAAGATTGATTATGAAAAACTGAATCGTTCTATTTTTTACGCCACCAACCAAGCGAGAGCAGAACTTCAGCTTCCTCCACTGAAATACAGTAAAGCCTTAGAGAAAGCCGCTTTTGAACACAGCATCAGCATGGCCGAAAAGGGATATTTGAGCCATACAGGGCGTGAAGCAGGAAGTCGAACCATGACGGACCGGCTGACCAGGGTTGGGGTACCAAGCGCCTTTATGGGTGAAAACATTGCTACCACCTTCGGCGGAAACAATTCTTCCTTCAATCATTTCCATAAAAGATCACAACCAATTCCCCCAAAAGCATACAGCTACCAAGAAGTAGCCGAGAATGTGGTAAATCAATGGATGGCATCGCCAGGTCATCAAGCCAATATTCTCCATACTACCTATCATTACCTGGGCTGTGGTGCCATGCTTAGGCCATTTACCGATGTGGACGAAACGCCTATTTTTCTAGCAACACAATGCTTCTCATCAAACGAAAGCAACAAATCCACTTCAGAACTTCGCATCGATTATCAAACACCATCCAT
>JAIXUI010000036.1 GCA_027484125.1 Bacteroidota bacterium
AATTTTTGAGTTTTTAGGAAATAACAGAGATTTTTTTTTTTTTTTTTATGACCTTAAAACCAAAAAAGCAGTTGAAAGAAACTTGGAGATTATTGGTGAAGCTGTAAATCGTATTTTGAAAAAGGATGAAAACTTTCCCATTAGGGATGCAAAGAATATCATTGGCACCAGAAATCGAATTATTCATGGTTATGATAACATTTCAGATGAAGTGATTTGGACTATAATCGTAAGAGAACTTCCAGAATTGAAGAAACAAATTGATGACTACCTTAACGCCTGATAAATTACTGACCATCACCGCACCTACCCAAAAGTGACGGTTCAGTGGTTAAATCAAGCTTGGTGCTTCTATCAAAGTTTGTGCTTGGTTGACAAAAAAGTGCTTCTATTCCGCTACTGAACATACACCCCTAACCACCCAGCCCTTCCCTGACCATGGTCGCAACCTGACGTGCTAACTTCTAAACAGACCTGCTTGCAAGTTGACCGTGTTTCGCTGTTAGGACAGGATACAGTAGGAAGCGCTAAAGTTGACTTACTCTGGTCACCGTTTTTCGGAGCGTGACGTAGGAAGACAACGTTTTGAAAAGCTTGAAGTGCCATTTTTTAAGCACGCTCGCACAGAGGGGTCAATTAGCCGGAACAGGGGGGCAATTCAACCGAGCACACATAAAAATGAAATATCATAAAAAGAAAAAACTGATTTGCGGTGTAAAATGCCTTTTTTTACCGCAAGTTTTGCGGTGGTAGCCATGTATATACACGAAAGAGAAAATTGGACCAACTTTACCTGGGATAGCGAAAGGTTATCGCCACTCCTAGCCTCTGTAAGGCATTTGCAAGGACGATTATTGGGTCGCATGGAAAGTTTAGGTTTTGATTTTATTGAACGTGCCACCTTAGAGTCGCTTATTTTAGAGGTAGTAGATACCTCAAGAATTGAAGGCGAATTTTTAAATCCTGAGTTGGTTCGATCGTCTATTGCCCGAAAATTAGGAATTGAAGAAGCTGATTTTGTAAAAACCCCTAGAAATATTGATGGAATTGTTGATTTAATTTTAGATGCAACACAAAATTTTGACCAACCACTCACAGAATCACGCCTTTTAGGTTGGCATCACTCACTATTTCAAACAGGATATAGTGGTTATCGACCAATAGACGTTGCCCAATACCGTTCAGGCGGCATGAAGGTAATTTCGGGTAATTTTGGTAGAGAAAAAATACATTTTGAAGCACCCTCAGCCGATAGAGTTCCACTAGAAATGGAACGGTTTTTAAATTGGTTAAACAGTGAAAACAGCCTTGACCTAGTTCTAAAGGCTATTATTGCACACTATTGGTTTGTGACTATTCACCCTTTTGATGATGGAAATGGGCGAATAGCCAGAGCCATATTAGACATGTTTTTAGCCAAAAGCGACAATAGCACGATTCGTTTCTACAGCTTATCAAATCAAATCTTCAAAGAGCATAAATATTATAACAACATCATTGAAAAAGCACAAAAAGGAACATCAGACCTCACTTCCTATTTAGAATGGTTTCTTGGATGTTTTGAAAGGGCGTTAAAGGCAAGTGAGGAAAATTTAGCCATCATTATCGATAAAGCACACTTTTGGGACAAACACCAATCAACAAACATCAACGACAGACAAAGACTTGTAGTCAATTATTTATATGACAATTACGGGAAAGAAGTGGGATTTTTACGAACATCCACTTATGCCAAACTTGCCAAATGCTCTACAGACACAGCATTAAGGGATTTGCAAGATTTAGTTGAAAAAGCAATGTTGAAAGCGGAAGACAGCGGTAAGAAAACAAACTACGTTATTATAAGTCCTAAGCAGATAAGAATTCCCAAAATAGAGGAAGACAAACCCCCATCACTCAACCCCTCCAAGTAATCTCAGCTTCAACAAATAAAAGTACCGGTACAAGAATCTTGCCTGGGACTTTTGCATGACATGGTGTTGAGCGACGCCTGCTGTATATAGGCTTGAGAAGACTAATCACATGGGGATTTCTAAATCTCAATTAATCAATCCTTAAGCCCGCAGTATTGGCCCCAAAGATTTACTCAAGAAACATTCCCAGAGATCAACTCGAACGGTGAGATTTTTTATCTTAGCAGTACGGAGCACGCAGCTAGATGAACCCTCTAAAGAGCCTCAAATACCCTCAAATACCCTTGAGCGATGCAAGCAGTTTCCAACGCTTACACTACTACCTCAATAGCTTCAACCAAGGCGGATCTATACGCAACTCCGGAAAAATATACGCGAGTTACAGCCGATATATGCGCAAGTTTGGAGGGAGTTGCGTAAGCAGGGATGTTTGCAGTAATGGCAAAAAAACGCTGTCAAAAAAGGAAGACGAGTGAAAAAACATAATTTTGTAGCATATAGAAAAATATAATGGACAATCGCTTTACGGACATAATTCATTTAATAAAACAATCTCGGACTAACGCTATAAAAGCCGTAAACGCTGAACTAATAAATCTCTATTGGAATATCGGAGAATATATTAGTAAGAAAATTGAACATTCAGAATGGGGCGCCTCTGTGGTAACGGAATTAGCCAATTTCATTCAAACACAAGAACCAGAAATAAAAGGCTTCTCCGATAAGAACATTTGGAGAATGAAGCAGTTTTATGAGACTTATAAGGACTTTCCAAAACTCTCAACACTGTTGAGAGAAATTAGTTGGTCGCACAATTTGGCAATATTTTCAAGGTGCAAGACTTCTGAAGAAAGAGAATTTTATTTGAAACTGGCTAAACAAGAGAGTTATAGTTTTAGAGAACTTGGGCGACAAATTTCTGCAAGCCTTTTCGAGCGGACAATGATTGGTAACTTAAAACTCTCGACAGCGTTGAGAGAAAGTAACCACGACCTAACAAATAATTTTAAAGATAGCTACGTATTTGAATTTTTAAACTTACCTGACCCACATAGTGAGAGCGATTTGCAGCGTGGTCTTTTAAGACAAATGAAAAAATTCATCCTCGAACTTGGTAAGGACTTTTTGTTCATAGAAGAAGAATATAAGTTACAAGTTGGCAACAGCGACTTTTTTATTGACTTGCTGTTCTACCATCGTGGAATTCAATGTTTAGTTGCATTTGAACTTAAAGCAGATAAATTCAAACCCGACCACTTGGGACAACTTAACTTTTACTTGGAAGCATTGGACAGAGACGTTAAGAAGCCGAATGAAAATCCGAGCATTGGGGTTTTACTCTGCAAGGACAAAGACCGTGAAGTTGTAGAGTATGCTTTAAGTAGAAGCCTCTCTCCTACAATGGTATCAGAGTATAAAACACAACTACCTGATAAACAACTTTTACAACAAAAACTACACGAACTGTTTGACAATGAGATGGACGAGAAATAGAGCCACTACTGCTAACTGTGGGCAAAATCAATAAGCGATTTTGCACTTCGAATAGAGCTTTTGGTGAGAAACTTCGAAGCCGCTCTTTAAATGAACTTTTATCTGTAAATTCACTTACTGCCTCTGCCTCCAAAACCTCAGCCTGTGAAAAAAACCACTCTCTTTTCGGCGAATGAGTTGGTGTAAAGAGGAGTTCTTAGTATTTTGTAATAAGATAAAGCAGCAGAATTATGGCTTATTTGGTGGAAATGTATCGGTTTCAGACTCGGATTACTTCTTTGGAAGAAGCGTTAGATAAAGTCAATCCTGTCCGTTTTATTGACACTTTTGTAGATTCTCTTGACTGTAAAGATCTTCATCAAAAATAGCCACCTAGAAAATGAACACCGCCAATCAGTTTAAAACCCGAAATACAGCCCTCCAAAGGGGCGAAAAATGAGTTTTTTCACAGACTGACGTTAGCGGCAATCGTGCGAAATGACACCTGAACTAATTTAATGACAAGCCTACAAACAGCATAAAACCATATTTCATAGAAATGACAACACAAATATTATCACTTATAATCGTTGGACTTATCGTTGTTTATTTTCTAAGGAAGGAACAAGTAAAGCATAACGATTACTTTGGAAAAAAAAGAAAGTTGACTAAAAAAGAACAGGCTATTTTAGACCACTATAAAAGCATTTATAAAGCAGTTCCAAACGACAAAAGACTTCCAAATATTAAGCGTGACAAGTTTGAGCTTGAAGATATTGCACTGACAGCAACTGAAATGATTTATGACAATCCTATTCCCACGATCGAGGAAATAGAAAAAATAAAAATTGGTGATTTAGTAAAATTGCTATTCACAGACAAAGATGGTTACGTTGAGAGAATGTGGGTTGAAGTATTAGAAAAAGAGAACGATTTATTTAAAGGACTTTTAAGGAATGACGCAATTGAATTTGATGACTTAAACGTAGGAAAAAATTTATATTTTCATTCTAACCATATTTATGATATTGAAAATGAAAACTAATCTAAGTAAATAAATAGCAGCCAACAACAGCACCAACCCAAAACTAGCGGTTCAGTGGTTAAATCAAGCTTTGTGAAACCTTAGAGAACTTAGTGTTAACCCCAGCGCGTTATGGCTCGTAGCGGAGTTTCAATCCGTTTTTGGATTTGCGGATAATGCCGGTTTCGATTTTAATGGGAGGTTGATTTTCGGCGAGCTTCCAATTTCCTTTTTTTAATAAATAGAGAAACAGCAGTTGGCATTCTACCATGGCGAGTGGTTTGCCGATGCAGATGCGTGGGCCATGTCCGAAGGGGAGGTAGGCGAAGCTTTTTCCTCGGAATTCTTCGGGCTGGAAGCGTGAGGGACGAAATTCCCAGGGATCGCCCCAGACTGATGGAAGATGGTGCATGCCGTAAATGCTGACCATGGAGTAGCCGCCTTGGGGTAATTGGAAATTGCCGAAGTGCGTAGGCTGAAGGCTTACGCGGAACAGCGCCCATATTGGGGGAAACATGCGCAGCGACTCTTGCACGAAAAACCGGGTTTCCGTCATTTTGCTTAGTTCGGTTGGGTTGGGCATGTTTCCTTCTAATGAGGCTAGTTCTTTCATCACCGGCGGAAGGGTCTCCGGATAGCGAGCGGCGGCGTATAAAGTCCAGGCCAAGGCAGCAGCGGTGGTGTCGAAGCCTGCGAAAATGAGGTTCATCATTTCGTCCCGCACTTGTCGGTCGGTGATGGTGCCTTGGGTGGCTGCTTCTTCCAGTTGAGCCAATAGAAAGCAAGGTTGTTCCTTTTTTGCTCGCGCTCGGATGTCTGTGATTATTTGGTCGAGGCGGTCTAAGGCGGGTAATTGGGGCCGCCATATTGGCTTTAGCCCGGGCGTGATGCTCCGCAATTGATTGGAAAGCCAGCGTTTCTTGAGCTGGATGTAGCTGCTGGAGGCGATAATCTCAAGCTGACATTGTAGGATTTCCTCAATGGGATACTCGATGGTGGCGCAAAACTGTGTTTTCAGTAGGAGTGAAAGCAACAACCGGGAGCTAAAGCTTTCTACTTCTATCTCCTTGTTCCCCTTTTCGGTGAATTGATTGAGCCAACTATCGGCTTCTTGGGTGATGAGTTCGTAGTAATGTTGGATTTGTCGGTCGTGGAAGGCAGGTTTAATCAGTGTGTGCATCTGTTGCCAGAGGGCACCTTCTGACCGAAATAATCCTTCTCCAAGAAAATCGGATAGCGGATTGAGGATGGTTCTCCTGCTGAAGTTTTGGTGCTGGTCTTTGAGCAGATAACGCGCCCATTCCGGGTCGGTGATCACCAACAAGCGCTGGGAAGGAAGCAAGTCGAGGTAAATTAGCCCGCCTTCCTGCTCAGCCAACGCGACCATTTCCGGGAAGGGATTGCGCAATAGCCGAGGGAGCCAAGGCAAAAATTTGCGTATGCCTAACACTTTGGCCGCTTGCTCGTTGGTCATTCTTGATGTGCTTTTCCGAAAATGTGATTCCGGTTAAATCGAGCTCAAACTTGCGAAGGGCTGGGAGACTTTCCAAATGAAAGGGCACATTTCAGCTTGGGAGAAAGCCTGCACATTTTTCGTTAAAAGCCTTCTGAACGAAACGAAGCAGGCTTGCTGTGGCAGTGTTTTCTCAGAAATAAGTGGAAATGCTCTTCTAAATCCAGCGCTGCTGTCTTTTAACCAATCATCAAGGAAGTCATCGAAAGCGCTCCTCCTACCGGTTCGTCGTTGAAGAACTTGATGGGTTCGTCTTTCTTTTTGACGCCTAAGGTGTAGAGCAAGGGCAAGAAATGTTCGGCGCTTGGAATAGCCAGTTGAAGTTCTTTGCCTTGTTGGTGGTAATGGATTAAGGACTGATGGTTGCCGTCTTTGATCCACTGGTTCATTTTCTGGCGGGCTGATTCGGCCCATTCAAAGCCAAAACGGTCGTTAAGACGTCTCCAGTCCACGAGGCCCAGGTTGTGGACCATGTTGCCGCTTCCAACGATGAGGACGCCTCTTTCGCGCCAAGCTTTGAGTTGCTGTCCCAAGAGGTAGTGTTGGGCGGGTGTCATGCGGTAGTCGAGGCTCATTTGCACCACCGGAATGTTGGCTTTTGGGTATAATGCCTTGAGTACGCTCCACGCGCCATGGTCGAGGCCGCGGGCGTGATCGAGGGCGGAGGCGGGCAAGCCAAGGCCGGTTTGCAGTTGTTTGGCCAGGCGTGGACTGCCGGGAGCCGGATATTGAACGGCAAATAGTTCGGGAGGAAAGCCGCCGAAGTCGTGGATGGTTGCCGGTTGTGCGCTGGCGCTGATGCGAACGCCAGAGGTTTCCCAATGCGCTGATATACAGAGAATGGCTTCCGGCTTGGGCAGTTCGCGCGCAATGGCTCGGAATCCTTCTACGAAGGCATTCTCTTCAATGGCATTCATGGGGCTGCCATGACCCAGAAATAAAACCGGAAAGGGCGGAGTTGCGGGAAATTGCTTCACCGTTTCAGCCCAGCTTCGCATGGTAAACCCGGATGCGGCTAATGGAAGCCAAGCCATGGCTTTCAGGAAGTCTTTTCTGCTCATGCTCATGACATATTTGTTTGAACAAATGTAGGAATAACAAATAAGTTTCTAACAGCATGTTGGGAGAAACTATTCACTTTCAGACCTGCTGATAAACGGCATACAGCAAGTGTTTAGAGAAAAATGAAAAGTTGGTGATTCGGGATTAATCAGGACAGCGACAATCCCCAATGTTGAAGCAATCCGGCGAGGTTGAGGGCGCTAAATCGGGCGCCTTTCATCTGGTTGTCAGCGGGGTTGATCACGAAATCGCGTGCAGTTCGGAAGTCGGCTTTTTCCAGGTTACTGCGGCTGAAGACTACTTGATCGAGGCTGCTGTTGCTGAAGTCGGCTCCTTTAAGGTTAGTTCCAGTGAAATCGCAGCTTCTGAATATGCAGTCTAAAAACTTAGTTTTCGACAGATTTAACTCGTTGAAGAGCACATGTTCGAGTTTGCAGGATTCAAAACTGAGCGAGAGACCGAGGGTGTTGAGTCGGCTGAAGTCGCACTGTCGGATTTCGGTGTTTCGGAAGATTACCCCTCTGAGGGCGAGGCTGTCGCCAATGGGTACCGATACCCAGCTGCCTCCTTCCCACTGACAATCAGCCAGTACCAAGCCGCGGAAGCCGGCGCTTCCGGCATGACATTGGGTGAATTTGCAGGATTCGTAGAGGCCGGGTTCTGGTGGTTTTTGACTGAAATCCACCTCCTCAAGTTCTAGAAATTCGAAAGTTTGCCTACTCATGTTGCAAGCTGCACAAAATCTCGGATTTAACGGCCTTCCCAAATCCGGCGATAGCCTGGCTCTTGAAGCGTGGCGATTAGAAACAGTTCTGTTCCGGGCTGAAAGAACCAGGTTCCTTTGGCGCCGCTTTCTAGCCGTAGGCTGCTGTTGAGTGGGCAGTTCCATTCGGCTTCTTCTTTCCAAACGGCTTCACCATGAACCACATAGAAATGATAAGTGTAGCCGGCTTCTACTTCGAAGTCAAAAGTTGCAAGCTCTTCTGCTCTCCAACGCTGAATTTTCAGGCCGGGAGTGTCCATTGCGGCGGGGCTGCTTCCGCCAACGATGTCTTTAATTAAAATTCCATCGTGCGATTGTTCCGGCCAGTTAGCCGCGAGGTAATCGGCATAGGCGGGCGCTTTTTTTAGTGCGGTTTGGAAGTTAGGGTCGAACCAGATTTGGAACGCTCTTGTGCCTTTGTTCAGGCGTTCCGCATGAGAAACTCCGCTTCCGGCTTGGATAATCTGAAAATCGCCGGGTCCAAGTGGAGTCCATTGGTCGGTGGTGGTGTCGTAATGGTCGTTGCTGCCTTCAATCACGTATGACAGAATTTCGAATCCTTCGTGTGGATGAAGTTCGAACTGGCTGGTTTCACGGGCAAAGCCGTGGCTCCAATAAAATAGGCTGTTGTAGGGTTTTACGGCAGAGCTTCCTTGGTAGGCAACGGGTTTGTTGGTCAAGAAACGATGACCAAATACCGACATGTGATATTGCTGTTCTTTAAGAAGAAGTGTAGGCGAAGTTTTCATATGTGTTGTAACAAATGTAAGGCGTTTGAGTTCCAAACGTGAGAGTTTCACTCGGCGAGTTGTACGCAGAGGGTATGGTGGAGTTTTAAGGTTATTGGGCGGTCTTTTTTCTTTTCAAATTTTTTCCTGCTATTGTGCTGAGGAGCCGCTGATGTTGAAAAATGATGCGTTGGCCTTTAAGCCACGAATAGGCAGGATCATAGATATGGGTAGGTTCGCTTTTTGCGCCATTCAGTTCGATGATAGAAAACTCGTGTCCTTTTTCTAAGGCTTCCCAAGAGGCAAATCGGATATCAAGTCTGCCATAGTAAAAGCCATCTACCTGATCCAACAAATCTACCCAAGTGCGCTGTAAGGCTACAGTAAGTTGATGATGACCGTCATAGAATGCAGTACCTCGGTTGTGGTTGCCAAAAGGAACAAGGCAGCGCGTGGCTCCTTTATCCAGTATTTCTTGAAGATTAAATTTGTTTTTAAGGATGGGTATTTGCATAGCAAAGCGTGGATTTTGCTGCAACAACTGCGCTATGGTTTCTTTCCCATTGCCGGTAACTGTCAACATAGCTTTGATGGTTATTCCGGTAATTTTTCCGGTGGCTTCGCCAGGAATTCGCGCATAAAAAAGTCCAATTTCATGTGGGTATGAAATGCATTCCTGAATCAGGAAGTCTTGATTTGTATCCTTTGCTTGAATCATCAATTCTTCAAGGGAATTTACGAGCGCCACATTTCGACCTCGCAGCCCGATATCGGGTTTGACAATGAGTGGAAAGCATAACCCGGCATGTCGGATAAGTTGTCCCGACTTTTCTACCTCATTCCTACGAACCAGAATCGTTTTTGGAAATGAACCTTCAGGGAGAAGGGTGTAAATATCAGATTTTCGATCTCCGTAAAAACCGCCATTTGTGATTCCCGGATTCACATAACGATAAAATCGAAAGTTTCGGAAGCGAATCATCCAATAAATCCAAAGCAAGGCCGTGGGAGCGTAAACCAGGTAGGCCGGCCAATATTCCCAATGCCGAAGGCGATGTAGGAATGTTTTCACGACCAGGGCAAGTGATTGGTGGTGGTTTCACCATTAATCAAATCCATAAACAGCATGGACATATGGCCCTTGTCTATAACCAATTGAACAAGATTCTTGGTCAGCATATCATTACTGCGATTCATTCTATAGCCGGGATGACTGGCTTCTTCAGGTTGAAGATGAAGGGCGAGGATGGCAGGAGCAAGGTTGACGGATGGAATGGTTTGCATCTGTGTGTGGAAGATGTGCAAGCGTTGTTCTGTTTGCGCTGGGTTGAACAGCGTAGAGGAGCACCATAAATGAGATTGTCTGGCATCTTGAAACACTTGTTCTTTCTGAATGCCATTCCAGCGATGGCGAATCACTTGATTTTTTCCAAGGTGGAGGATAGTAAACGGCTCGATATTGCTCAGGTTGAGGGAGTTCCATCCTTTTTCCAGCTCTTCTGATTCCAATAGTTCCAATAAAACCAAACCACGGCTTTTGCGGTAGAGAGGTGCTTTTTTATGCGCATTCTCAGCACCATTAAGCAGCACCGAAATCCAGCCATCTTCTCTTACCACCAACCAACTTCCACCGCTTACGGCATCAATGGGTGCCCATGCGTTGCGGCCATTGAGGACCATTGGAGCGGGCGCCAAAGCAGCGGCTCTTGTCCGATGCTCGTCGCGGTTGGAAGTGATCACTACCTGGTTGTTGGATAGGGAATAAGTAAGGGTACACATTTACTGACGGTTCAACAGCGTAGATTTCGCCACTCCAAATGTGGTAGAAAGGTCTTTTCTACCAGTACTGATAAGTGCAATTTTGATGATGGCTTGGTGGTGAATGCAGTGTTCGAGGTTGTATAACAATTCGCGGGCATAGGAAGTAGAAAGGACTGCCTCGTTAAGATGCGCTCCCTTTAGTTTCAGTGTTTTATCTTGTTTATTAAGCTGGCAAATGATTTCAGCTATTGCTTCAATAGCGCTATCGATGTGGTGCGAAAGGCGAT
>JAIXUI010000146.1 GCA_027484125.1 Bacteroidota bacterium
AGGTTATGACGAATTCCCGTTTGAAGGTCTTCGAGGTAGATATTCGTGCTTGTGCTGAGCGTGGTACTATCGAGTTGCAGTTTGTAGCTGCCTGCTTGCGTCACTTCTACACCCATCGGTACTATCGTCGTAGTGATGAGGGTCGGCAAGCCTTGGATCGTCATCGCTTCGTTGTTCAGCAGGCTGTAGAAGTGGATGTTCGTATTCCCTTTCAGCAGTCTTCCATCGTACATCCTGTCAAAGCCATTCGTCGCATCAGCTTTAAAACCGATTAGTGGGTTGCTTTGGTGCTCCGGTGCGTTAAGGTTTTGGCCTTTCAGCCACACCAATTCAGCATTGTTCTGGGTTCTTTGGTAGAAGGCTGTTCTTCCTGCTCTACGCATGCTGTTGGTGAAGGTGGCGTTGCCAGTCGCATTCGCTTCTACAAAGAAGCCTTGGCTTACCGGAACATCCGTGGTCACCGTCAATCCGTTGATGGCGGTGTAGTCCGTGACCGCCACATTCACGTTCACATTCGTCTTCATGAAGTAGGCCGTTCCGTTGAGGTTGGTGTTGGCATTCAGGAAGTCGGTGAGGTTAAGCTGGCTCGGGTATGGATTTCCAATCAGGTTCCAGCTGCTTCCACCGCTGTTGAAGGTCACCGGATAGCTGTAGTTACCGTTATGAAGCGCTCCACGGAACCAGCCGTTGGTCGCCGCGGTGGCAATGTAACCGCGTCCGGGGGTCATGATGAGGCTGGAATCCCAAGCCTCCCAAGTTTGGGTGACCGCGTTGAAGCGGTAGTTGTTGGTGGCCGTCATCATGGTGCCTCTTCCATTCACAATCGGGCTCGACCAAGCGTTGTAAAGTGCAAGTTGGGTGCTTCCTCTTTGCACCAAGGTCCACGTTCCGGAAGTAGTTCCACCGCCGTTGGGTGTGCCACTTCCGGCCATGATATTCGAGCCGGGCGCTAAACGGAAATTCGCAATACTCGATACATTAACCCCTGAAGGAACTTCGATGTCGGCTCTGAACTCGGTTCCACCTACCGTACTATTGATGGCCGCTGAAGGGTTCATGAAGCGAATTGTTCCGCCGCCGGTCATGCTGCCTCCACGGAGGCGCATATTGCGGTTGATGAGGAGTACGTTATCTTGGTTGTGGGTTAAGCTACCCCCTCTGAGGACTAAGTCGCGGCAGGCTGCTCCGGTTGGAATGGCTGGAGAGTTTCCAGCTAGCACCATCAAATCACGACCACCTTGAGCCGGACCAGGAGTGCCATATTTCCATTGAGAACCATCCCAAACGATGGCAGAATCTAAAACCCTGAAACTGCGATTATCCGCAGCCTGACATCCATTGATGTCGGTAACGGTGTACGTAATGGAAACTACTCCAGTATCTACAGTCCAAGGACGGAATCTGCTTCCTGAAATTCCTGGGCCACTGAACAAACCTCCTGCTGGAGTTGCGGAAACATTAAGGGAATCTGCCGCAATGCTCATGTCTGCAATGGCACCTATTACAGGAGGGACCACTAGGTGCACCCAAGGAACCAGCGCTATTGATGTTGCAATAGCAGTAGTTTGACAAAGGTTGTTGGCTGTCATGAGCACTGAAATGGAATCAGTAGCGAGAAACTCAACCCCTTCTTGTCCGGAAAAGCTCATTAGATTAGCTCCTGAGATAGCATTTCCATTCTTTCTCCATTGATAAACCGGAGCCGGGCCGCCGTTGGTAGGCGTAGCAGTAAACGTAACGGAACCACCTGGACATACAGGAGTACTGTTTCGAGAAATAGAAACGGAAGGTGTTACCTGAATGCAGCCTAGCTCGTAGGCACCAATTTCAAAACCGGCACCTTGTGGACGTGCTGTTCCTGTAATATCGGAAGTAGGAGAAGCCAAAGCCAAGCCTGCGTCTATGGCTGGGCTATTCGACTGTAACTGGCATCCATCATCGGCAGTGAAAAAGCGGTTGTCTAATCCATCAGGGTCTGCCGGATTAATAAATAGCGGATTTTGGGCATAAATATTTCCTGTTGATGAACCAGAAAGTGCATTCCCGTTACCGGCATTATACATATTACTAGGATGCTGCAAGAAATTATAGTTGAAAACTAAACTGGAATTGGTTCCTAAATAAGAAAAGTCAAAAACTGGAATTCCATTAGCAGGGAAGTTTATACTGTTATTCCAGAAAATGTTATTTTGAAACAAATAATTTCCATTAGAAAAATACACGGCTCCTTTTCCGTTGAAAGAATTGTTAAGCACAAAACTATTATTGACAATTCTGTAATTATTTAAATTTCCTCCCGACATCAATAGCGCTGATGCGCCATTGGCACCTCCGGAATTCGAATAAAACAAGCTGTTCGTAACTTCTAAGCTTGAATTAATACAACTTAATCCTCCTGAATTACCTGTTAAAAGGGCGGAATTAAGCATTACTACGCAACTATTGAATACCGTATTTACTCCTTCACTGATAGAGATTGGGGCTCCCTGTACGCAAAAGTTTGATTTGAAAATACAGTTTTGAATTAAATTATTTCCTCCAATAATCAACGCAGCTGAACCATCATAATCAAAGAGAGTACGACCATTTAATACATAAGAACTATTCCCGTTCAACGAGGAGCCTTGGGTGATGGTGAAGCCATCTAAAGTTACTCCATTGGTTTGACCAGATGCCATAACCGCTGTAACTACATGATACAGGTTGTCTAAATGATCATTAGGGACACCTGATTCACCATTCAAAATAGTGGTATTTAACGCAATATTTCTTTGACTTAAGGTGGACTCAGTTCCATTAAAGCCTCCATAAACTTTGACGCCTGCCTTGATGTAAAAAGTTTTATACCTCACATCTGCGGGATTGGGATTTCCGAATGCATCATGCGAGGGGAAATAAGTACCCGTTTTCACCCAAATTTCACCTGAGCTACTCACCTGAGCCAAGGCCTCCTGAAGGGTTTTCAATGGGCTGGCCCATGAGTTTCCTATCCCTGAAGAGGCCACTGCACTGTCCACATAGGCTCGATTTAAAAAAACCTGCATGGCTATATTGCTTGATGTGGCTGTTGGAGAAGTTTGGCAGGAATTATTGGCTGTCATTACTACTGAAATGGTATCTCCATAGCGGAAATCGAGGCCTGCAATTCCGGAGTAAGTCAGCCCATTTTGCCCGACAACCGCTTGACCATTCTTTCTCCACTGATATTGCGGCGAAGCCCCACCATGAGTAGGTGTTGCGGTGAAGGTGACGGACGTTCCGGCAACCACGTTGTTCGCACTAATGGCGATACTTACAGAAGGAGTAACGGATGGGTTTGCTTGGATGGTAAGGATGTTGCTATTGGCAGAACTGTTGGTTTGACAAATATTATTAGACAATACCGTAGCCTGAATGTTGCTTCCATTCACTGAACGGAAAATTGCAGTTGGTGCCTCTATGATGGTTGGCGTTAAAACCCTATTGGGAGTAGAACCATTAGCAAACTGTCCGAAATTGCCACGTCCCCAGCCTCTTAATAGACCATTAGGCTCGTGTGCAAAAATTGGCGAATAATAGCCCGTTACAACTGTTTGACTACTGACTACCAGCCCCGAAAACACAGGCGTTGATTGGATATGAACTACGGTACCATTGCCAAGTTCTCCGTCATGAGAATAACCCCAGCTCCAAATTTGGCCGTTGCTTTTGCGCGCAAAGGTGGTATATGCGATTACTGAAAAATCCGTCCAGGTGGTGTCGGTTCCTTGTTGAGTAAAAGAGGTTAAATCAACCGTACTCGCGGTACCCCCATTCCCAACTAAGCCTACTCGCCAAAGCGTTCCGTCGGATTTTAACGCGTAGGAATAAAGATCTGAGGTTTCCGCTTTTACCCAATTGTTGGAGGTGCCAACTTGTGTAGGGTTTGAAAAACTGAAGGTCGCGGGCGTTATCCCCAATCTGGTGTAAGCATTCTTACCCCAAGCCCACAGGGTTCCATCGTTTCTTACTGCAATTACACCACAAGAGTCTGAAAAAGAAGCGGATACCATTTTCCAATTGGTTTGAGTTCCAACTTGTACCGGAGCATTGGAAGAAGTGAAGTTGCCACGACCTAATTGTCCGCTATTATTACTTCCCCAACTCCATAATGTTCCATTCGTTTTAATGGCAAATGTGCTCAAATTGCTAGCTTCAATGCTTAACCAATTGGTGTCGGTGCCTAATTGTACAGGAGCAAATATTTGATTCTGATGCCCCAACCCCAATTGACCAAAATCATTTCTGCCCCAAGCCCATAAACTTCCATTTTTCTTGATAGCAAAAACAGAAAAATTACCACAATAAACCCTGTCCCAATCAGAAGATGTTCCAATTTGGTAGGGTATTAAATAAATGTTTCCTTGTGTCCCATTGCCCAGTTGTCCGTATTGAGAATTGTATCCCCAAGACCACAACGTTCCGTCACTCCTAACTCCGATTGAAAAAATAGCTCCTGATGCAACGCTTTTCCAATTTAGGGTGATGGTATCCGGCAAGGTTAACGTATTTCCATTAACTCCATTGAGTTCCAATCCATTCAGCCACCACTTATACTCGGGAGAGCTGCCTCCATTGGTAGGCGTGGCCGTAAAAGCAATTGGCGCTCCTTCGCAAATGGTCCCAGTAGGGTTGGAGGTAATGCTTACCGCTGGGGTTACTGCATTAAGCACACTAACCCGCTGGGTGTCGGCTCCACTACATCCATTATTTGAACCAGACACATTAAAGTTTGCTATATAATCTGTAGTGGAACTTGGAGTTATCGTTGGAAAGATATTCAATGAAGGTGTATTCCAACTAAAAAGGGTGGTTAAAGGCGATGCTATACCAGCTACTGCTGAAGAGCCGTTCATAAAACTGCCATGATGCGTACCTGTGGTGCTGTTGGCATTGCCTTCAAATGTATATCTTGCTACCAGGTTCCCGGCATTTGGATGATTGCTGTTGAATGCTATACTTCTAAAGTTGGCTAGCACTTCGGGGGCTAAAACGGTATTCCAAAAACGCACCTCATCCATTTGTCCTGCAAAGGGCTCATTCCAGGGGCTGAAACCCAGCAAATTCATGGAACGAGACTGTACCGTTGGAGCCAAGCCTGTTGAACCGCTTGCCACTTGTACGCCATTGAGATAAATTCTGGCTATGGTGGTGGCCATGTCATAACTCACAGCCAAATGAAACCAGCTATTCAACGGAATTGCCGTATTGGAAGTTACGCCGGGTTGGCCAACTCCGTTGACCAGTAAACCGAAAGTAGGCTTTCCACTACTTAACTCTGTGATAGCCAAAAGTACATTATTGGTGCCTGCCCCATTGCTAAAGTCAAAAAAGCGGGCCCATTGGTGATAACTAGAAACATTGAACCAACCTTCGGCAGTAAATCCTGCATTCGCACGAATCAATGCCGCCGAAAGTGTTGAAGGAACGCTTACATAGCCAGAGGCACTCGTTGGATTATTAAAGGTAATGTTGGCGGCCTGGCCGGAAGGGGCTCTGTTGGCCAAGGAAGCAGTTAGGTTTACTGAAGTCCCCGCACATACTACCGTATCAGAGGCTGCAATATTCACCTGATAATTGGCCTGTAAAGTTCCTATTTGAACCGAACCACTGGTGCTACAACTTCCTCTGGTATAGGTAACGGTGTAGGTAGTTGGAACCGTTGGGGTAACAATCGCACATTGGGTGGTTTGGCCCGTTGACCAAGAATAACTTCCGCCATAACTAGCACTTACTGCTTGGTAAGCGGGAGCTCCTCCTCCATTGACATTCAGGGTTACAAACAGCCCTTGACTTTCTAAGTGATTCTCGAAAGAATATCGGGTAAGCAAATGCCCCGCTTGTGGATGTTGCGCTGAGAAGGGTTTGCCATACCAAGCCGAAATGCTGGACGCTGGCAAGGCCACATTCCACATTCTTATTTCATCAAAGCGCGCATTGGTCACTTCGTTCCATGGACTGAAGCCGAAATAATTGACATTTCTTGTAATTGCGGTATTTACTGCAAGGTTGGTAGCTCCGCTCGCTACTTGTACCCCATTCATGTAAATGGTAGCGGTATTATTGAAATAGCTGTAAGTAACCGCCAGGTGGGTCCACTGATTCAAGGTTAGCGCCTGTGAAGAGACGATCGAATTACTGGCAAGGTTCCCGTTCCACACCACCAGACCTGGTTTATTGGCAGTAGTAGGGAGGTTTGAACCATCGCTTAAGGTGAAGAGGATGTTGTTTGAAAATTGACCATTGCTAAAGTCGAAAAAGCGAGTCCAGGTATTCAGTTGACTTGGATTCACCCAGCCTTCTACCGTAAAACCAGTATTGGCGAATAAGCTACTTACAAGGTTGGAAGGTACGGTTAGCGCAGTATTAGCACCTGAAATGCTGATGGCTTGCCCAGCAGGTGCGGTTAAAAACTCGCCTCTTACATTTACAGGAGCACCCGGGCAAACGGAGGATTGCTCGGCCACTGCGGCTATGGGTTCCAGCCTTGAAACTGTAACCAAAACTGGGTTGCCGGTAATGATTGCCGCACAACCATGGGCATCAACCACCCCCAACAATGTATAATTGGTTGAGTTAATAGGAGATACAGAAATGGGGCTCATGGACGTGTAGCCATAAGCCAAATTAACCCCACCATAACTCACATTGTAAGGAGGAACTCCCCCTGTTACAGAAGCTCGTAGCACGGTGGATTGCCCCATACAAATGGTGGTATCTCCTAAAAGTGAGGCCGTTATGCCACCCCCAATCTGGGTACAATTAGAATACTCATATGGTCCAATATCAGGATTCGCAACTCGAACCCTTCCAAATAGGTCATTGATGGCAGTAGTGAAGGTAGAGCCGCTATTTATCAATGGACTTGTAGCCAATGTTTGCAAGCCATCGTCGGCAGTTCCCCATAAATTATCAGCCCCATCAGGGTCTAAGGAATTGGTGAGCAAAGGGTTCTGTCCAAAAATGTTTCCTGAAGGACTTGTTCCTATGCCATTCGAAGAGGAAGCATTGTTAACGTAGGATCCGGCACTTCGTTGAAGTAGGTTGTTGAGAAAAACAAGATTAAGTCCAACGCTTCCATCATTCTCAAAGTCAGCACTCATGACGGTTTCGTCATTCGCTTTTTTATTTCCCCAAAAAAGATTGTTTACAAGCGTTAATCCTGCATTCGAAAAGTATATTCCACCTCCATATTGGGAAGCAGAATTTTGGAAAAAGGCATTATTCTCAATTGAAAAACTAGCATTTGAAATCATCATTGCCCCTCCCCTTCTGCCAGAATTACCAACAAAAACGTTGTTTTTAATTATTGAATTGGCGGTAATCCCAAGTATCCTTAATCCTGGCGTTGACTCTACTGACTGATTTCCCCAAACATAATTATTGGTAAACTCCAAGTATCCTCCTGAACAATACAGGGCGGTACCAGCACCTTCAGAATGATTAAAAATCCTACAATTTCGGATAACATTGGCGCCTCCTAAGAGGTATATACCAGCGGCCGAACTCCTTGAAACAAAATTGCCACCAATCTCCATCGTGCCAAGACCGTCGGAGCGACCATCACGAATAAAAAGCCCATCAAGGGTAATTCCCAAGCCACTAACGGAAGATGACAATCCCATTATTAGCGTGTGGGTGTTGTCCGTATTGTTGTTAATGAGGCCTATATCACCACTCAATACAGTTTGGTTAATGTTGATATTCCTTTGGATGAATTGCGTTTCATTGCCTAAGAAGCCTCCAAAAACCGAAACTCCAGACTTCACCAGAAATGAAAAATCTCTGTTGGAGCTACAACTGGTACAACCCGAAGGATAAGCGGAAGGCTTATATACCCCAGCCGCAACCCATACTTGGTCTCCACTCACCGCCAAATTCAACGCAGAATGAAGCGTCTGCTTGGCCGTGGCCCAGGATGTCCCATTGTTAGCATCATTGCCGCCATTGGCACGAACAAAATAGGTGATGGCACTTGCCGATTGGCCGGCAAGAAGAAGCAAGAGGGCTCCTATCCATCCTATTTTTTTGCCGCTAAGTAGAATTGATTTTTTCATAATGAAAGTCAAGCTACGTATTCGCTCCAGCTCTTTCAAGCCCATTCAAAACGGTATAAATTGGCTTTATTCCAAAATCTACCTTTAGAGCTTTTAATCGTACTATATAAACTTTTCATCACTTGACGTGGTCAATAGAAGTCAACCTTGAAAGGGATTATTTTAACGCTTCATCACCTGCCATATCCTAGGGCAAGCCAATAAGTTCACCCGAGCGGGCAAATCCTATTGCCGATGGAGGTTGTGTTTTTGCAAATAGTCAACGAAAGGCACGAAAGAATAGAAGTTAAATCACTTTCATGCATTTCATATTCAAATAAGAATTCTCATGCCCTAATCACCCACCATAGAAAACGTACTTTATTGGACATAAAACCCTTTCGTGCCCTCCGTGCCTTTCGTGGACATAAAAACCCTTTTGTGCCCTCCGTGCCTTTCGTGGACATAAAAACCCTTTCGTGCCCTCCGTGCCTTTCGTGGACAAAAAAACCCTTTCGTGCTTTCCGTGCCTTTCGTGGACAAAAAACCCTTTTGTGCCCTCCGTGCCTTTCGTGGACAAAAAACCCTTTTGTGCCCTCCGTGCCTTTCGTGGACATAAAACCCTTTTGTGCCCTCCGTGCCTTTCGTGGACATAAAAACCCTTTCGTGC
>JAIXUI010000104.1 GCA_027484125.1 Bacteroidota bacterium
ACACTTGAAATCAAAATTCGTCTCCGTATTTCCTTGATGAGAAGAATAACTGAAAGCGCATTGATTATTCGAATGACAACCGAGGTGATAATTGAAGTACTAAACTTCCGCCATGAATACGATGGCCACAGACTAACCAAAAGCCCCAGAACAAGCATAACCGTCTACAGTTTTTACATGAATAGCAGATTGGAGTTGGTGGTTCAGAAAATGGATGCAACAGTATGAATGATCCATCATACACTACAAGTTGAAAATCTGAGAAGCAAAATCCAATGCTGTTCATGGTGAACTATGTTTGAAGTGTGCACGATACGCCTGCACGTAGATGTTTTATATATTTGTACGTAATCCAAGGCACCATGAACACCAAACTCACCTTAATCCTCGATAAAGACGTAATAGAACAAGCCAAGAATTACGCTAAAGATCATCGCATTAGCCTTTCAAAGCTGATTGAGAACTATTTGAACTCACTTAGTTCAAAAGAAGATAGAGTCAGAAATGTAAGCCCGCTTGTTAAAAGTTTAACAGGCGTAATTCCGAGTAATCTTGCCGACGATAAGAAAGATTACAGGGATTACATCACGAAAAAATACTCTTGATGGAAAAGCTACTTGTTGATACCAACATTGTGGTCGATTTATTGACCAAAAGAGAAGCCTTTTATCAGGAAGCTCAAGACCTGTTTACACTTTCTGATGAAGGAAAGGTAAAACTACTAGTATCCTCTTTGACTTTTGCTAATACGCATTATTTGCTTACCAGACATTTAAATAAAGAGAAAGCAAGGAATACGCTAATGAAGCTAAAAGTATTGGTTGAAATAGCTCAATTAGATAATAAAATTATTGAACTAGCATTGGTATCAGATTTTACAGATTTTGAGAATGCCATTCAGTATTACACCGCAATAGAAAATGGGGTTGATGCCATTATCACCAGGAATCTGAAAGATTTTAAATCTTCTCAATTACCTGTATTAACTGCCAAAGAATACTTAGCCAAATAACACTTTAAAGCAACCCTCCTCTAATCGCTCACCCACACACACCAAAAGCCCCGTACAATCTCTTGACGGGGCTTTTGGTTGAGGACCTGGCACTAATTCGGAAGGCCAGTTTTTCTTTTTGCTATAGAATCGAAACCTATGGAATGTCGAACCTCGATTCGCTTTGCTTTTATTCTGCCTGACGTACTACCGGCTGGTAGCCCGCTTCGCGCATAATTTCATCCGCGGTTCGCGCTCCTATCAGCTCTTCCAGAGTGGTTTCAGGATGTTGTTCCATATAGGTTTTCACCAACTGCCAGCCTACCCACCAGCCTATTCTGCCCGGCGACTCCCGTGGCATGCCGTTGGTAAAGGGGCCATCGTTTAAAATTTTGTTCAAAGCGGTAAGCTCTTGGCTGAATATCAATTTATTCTGGACCAAAAACGCCCAAATTTCGCCCTCAAACTCCCTGCACCAAGCCTGTTGAGCGGCAGTATAGCCGGTAAGCAAAGAATCTGGAGTGTTGGGTTGAATGAGCTTGGCGATGTAAAGCATCTTTCCGCGGTAGATCATGCCGTCGAGCACACGCGCCTGAGGCTCCGGACCAAGTAGATCTTCTACCAACAACTGCACGATGTTCGGCGTGATGTATTCCGGCTGGAGACGCTTCCGCTGGTATTCATGAATAAAATCCACTTTCGGATAAAAGCGGTAGTTACGGCCCAGGTACATATCAAGTCCGAGGCAGATACCCGAATCGGTAAGCGTTGAAGCATATTTAAATCCGCTCACCATGGTGTAAACCGGAAGAATGGGCTGTTTGGGAAACAAATGCTTGTAAAAACGGAGTGCATCCGTGAGCGGCGCCTGAAAACTGGACTCATCCTGATACGCCTTCTGAACATCCTGATACAACTCCTTGATGTACTGATTGTTGATAAAATCCAACATCGCTAGCCGGAAGTTGGGGTCTCTGGCCGGGATAATCTCTGCCAGTACTTCAGCATAAAAAGGCAAAAACCAAGGATACTGCTTGCCCAACTTCTGGAATGCTTCCGACGATTGATCAGGCTTAAGCCCTTGTAGTTGTAGCAAATCGCGGTCGAAGCGCTTGATGATGAGGTTAACCTCAACATCGGGAGCCGAAATGGTACGCTCCGGCAAGCCGGCTTCGATAGCGTCTTTCGAGTTGTTAGGCCGGGCAAAAAACCAGATAATCCCGGCTAAGAGCGCGATAATGAGGGTAATGAGAAGGGCTTTTTTCACCATAGTCTTATCTGAAGCGCGAATATGCACATTCAATCGAGACGATTGACGATGTTTGCGCCATGAAAATTGCCCTCGCACAGTGTAATTATCATACAGGCAACTTTGAGCACAACATTGCCCGTATGCTTCATGCCATCAACAAGGCGCGGACTGAAGGAGCAGAACTCATCGTATTTCCGGAACTCGCAGTATGTGGCTATCCGCCCCGCGACTTCCTGGAATTCGAAGACTTTATCGACTTATGCGAAAACGCGCTGAGAATTTTATGCGAGGAGTCAGCAGGTATGGCTGTGGTAGTAGGTGCACCTACCCGCAATCCTGACAGCCTAGGAAAACCACTTTTCAACAGCGCAGTGGTGATTCAAGAAGGTCGTATTACCGACCGCGTCCACAAAGTACTGCTGCCCAACTACGACGTGTTCGACGAATACCGCTACTTTGAACCAGGCCCGGAAGCGCATTGCGTAACCATCAAAGGACGAAAAGTAGCCGTTACCATCTGCGAGGATTTGTGGAACATCCAAGAGCCGCATTTATATCGCCGAACTCCTATGGAAGAGATGATCCACGAAGAGCCGGAGTTCATCCTCAACATTGCAGCATCGCCTTTTTCGGCCCGCCATCCTGAAAGAAGATCAGAAGTGCTTCAGCTCAACGCGCTTCGCTACGGCATTCCACTGATATACGTCAACCACAAAGGGGCGCAAACCGAGCTGGTATTCGATGGCAACTCCTGTGTACTCAATGCACAAGGAGAAATCGTAATTCAACTCAAAGCCTTTGAAGAAGACTATACCGTATTCCAGCTTAAAGATTTAGCCGAAAAGAAGCCGCTTCTGTCACCATCGCTCCCGCCTTCGGCTTTAATCCACGACGCCTTGGTATTAGGCATCAAAGATTATTTCCGGAAGCAGCATTTCACTAAAGCTATTTTAGGCTTATCCGGAGGAATTGACTCCGCATTAGTAGCTGTCTTAGCCGCGCGTGCACTAGGGCCGGAGAATGTGTTGGGACTCATGATGCCATCGCCCTACAGCAGCGACCATTCCATCACCGATTCAGAAAAACTCGCCTTCAACCTGGGCATACAAATTCAAAAAATAGCCATTGAACCTGCCTTTCAGGCGGTGCAAACCCTGCTGGAACCTGCGTTTCAAGGCCTTCCCTTCAATATTGCAGAAGAGAATATACAGTCGAGGTTACGTGGTCTATTGTTGATGGCCTACACCAACAAATTTGGACATATCCTGCTCAACACCTCAAACAAAAGCGAGCTGGCAGTAGGCTACGGAACCCTTTATGGCGATATGTGTGGTGGACTTTCGGTGATTGGAGACCTTTACAAAACGGAAGTTTACGCCCTTTGTGAGTGGATCAACCGCGAGCAGGAAATCATTCCGGTGAACATCCTCACCAAAGCGCCATCAGCAGAACTGAGGCCCAACCAAAAAGACAGCGATTCTCTACCAGAATACGACCTGTTGGATGCAGTACTCAAAGGTTATTTAGAAGAAAGAAAAAGTCCGGAAAACCTGATTGAAGCAGGATTCGATGAATTGTTGGTTCGCAGGGTGCTAAAACTGGTGAACAGCAACGAATACAAGCGCCACCAAACACCGCCTATCATCCGAGTGAGCGACAAAGCCTTTGGACAAGGACGCAGAATGCCAATAGTGGCGAGATACCTCAGTTAGAAGAACGGAGCTTTTCGATGTTCGCGACCAGCTCGGCATGAGTGAAAGGCTTCGTCATGTAGAGTGAAGCGCCCTTTTCTATGCCTTCTTCCTGAACTCGTTTTTCTGCTTTGGCACTTAAGAAAAGAAAAGGAATAAGTGCCCATTTTTCCTCTTGTTTCAAGCGTTCCAAAAGCGCCATGCCATCCATTCTGGGCATCATCACATCGCAAATGATTAATTCAGGCGCGGGGTTGACATTCAACCAAGCTAACGCTTCTTCACCATGAGCGGTTGAGGCAACTTCGTAGCCGGAGAGCTCTAAAAGCTCCTGCATGTTTTCACGTAATGCTTCTTCGTCTTCAACAATAAGTATCATAAGCCTATTTAAAATTGATTTTGTGGAAAATTCAGTATCACTTTTACTCCGCCGGTAGGTTTGTTATCCCACCGAGCTGAACCCTGATGCATTTGAATGAAGTTATCCACCAATACTAAACCTAAGCCGGTTCCCGGAATATTCAACGCATTTTTTGCTCTGAAAAAAGATTCCCCCAAATGATTAAGCTCATCTTCAGGAATTCCAATACCATAATCTTCAACAATAACCTGAAAGGATTCGTTTTCATACTCCAGGGTTACTTCGGGTGCTGGCTTGCCTTCAGAGTATTTCAGGGCGTTGCTAATAAGGTTGTCTAGTATGTGACTGGTGATGGTACCATCTACCCAGACGAGCCTTTCATTCCCTTTAATAGAAATGGATATCTTTTCAGCTTGTTCGTAAGCAGTATAGTACTTCTTTACCGATTCTTTAACAAGTTGATGAAAATCAGTTTGAGAAGGATTAAATGGCATTTTATTCACCTCCAACTTGCCAAGAATAAGGATATCGTTCATCAAACTAGTGAGGCGATCAACTTCTCTTTCAACCTTAGTGATGTGGCGAAGCAACGGCTTCCAGTCCTCTGAATTAGCATGTTTGGCCCCAATTACTTGCATGATATCCATGCTACTTCTGATAGCCGCTAAGGGCGTTCTGAATTCATGAGAAGCCATGTTGACAAAACGAGACTTTAACTCTACCACTGACTTTTCCATTTCATAAGCCTGCTGAATCTCGAGTTCTATCTGCTTTCTGCGGGTGATATCTTGTACCAAGACAGAAATACGTGGCTCTTGATTCAGCTTGCTGATGATTCTGGTGATTTTACAAAAGAAGTACCTTAACTCACCTCCAAATTGGAGGTTGTATTCCAGCTCTTTCACCTGCCCGGTTTGGAAAACCTCTTCAACATACGGTTCTACTATTTCAGCAACAGCAGGAACAGCTTCTCTCAGTTTCTGTCCGATAAATTCAGCCGACGGCTTAAGCAGTTTTCTTTCATCCGAAACCCAAACCCGCCTGAAACAAGTATCTCTATCCAATTCGAAAATGATATCATCAAGAGAAGAAAGCAAGCTGGTAAGCTCATCTTCTCGTTCCTTCATCTCCTTTTCCCGGTTTTTAAACACGGTAATGTCTTCAACGATGCCAAGGCGATAACGCTTTCCATCTTCTAAAAGGAGGAAATCAGCGCGGGTAACGCGCACCCAAATGATGGAGCCATCCGCTTTGATGTAACGCTTTTCGTAAGAATGGGCCTGATGATCAGGATTGCCGTAATCGTATTGGGCCACAATTTGGTCCTGAGGGCGGTCCTCAGGATGAGTGATATCGGAAGTTTTTACTTGACAGAGATATTCCTTGGTATATCCTAAAAACTTAAGCACATAAGCATTCACATCAATGATGTTGCGATGCTCATCAGTCATGATAATCCCAACAGGAGCGAGATCAAAAAACAGCCTGAATTGTTTATTGATGTCTTCCGCTTGAGATTTTCTAAGTCTTAAGATCGAGCGAAGACGTTCATTTGCCCTTCGAAGCTCTTCTTCTACCTGAAGATTCCGTTTAAGTTGCTCTTTCTCTCTCCTGGCCCGTTCGAGTGCCGTAGGCAAGAGGAACAACTTACTTTTACTGATGTATTCCAGCGCTCCGGCATCTAAACAAGGTAGCGCGTGGCTTCGCTCAGGAAGGGCAGATACAACCAAAACCGGGACCATCGGTTGTAATTCCCTTACTTTCTCTGAAAACTCAGGGTAAGACTTCTCCCCAATCAAAAAGTCGGTCAAAATAAGGTCGAAGGAGCGTTCCTCTAACTGATGAAACAGAGCCTCCATATCTTCAACAAATACCAAATTGTCAACATGTTCTCCCAGTGTTTGGGCAATAAGCAACTGGTCGTCCTTGTTAGCTTCTACGCATAGTATTTGAGAATGATACTTCATTTGGTGCGATAATCCGTTATTAAATCTTTTTCGAAAACCACTTATTCTTTCAAAACAATCAGAAATTCATTTGTTTTCAGGATTTCGATGTTGTGAATAGATTTTATGTTGAATTAATGGTAAAAAATTGAAAAACTGACAGGGTAAAGGCATTCGAGTAATCCGCTATTTTCGCTCCGTGCTCCGACTGCTTGCTTATCTCACAACCCCGGTTTACCTGGTAGCCTTCGGCTTATGCCTGCTGGTGTTTCACCCGGTACAAGTTATAGCGTGGAATGTTTTCGGCTATCAAGCCCATCAACGCAGCATCATTTGGCTGAATTGGTGCCTTGATCGCATCATCTATCTGAATTTCACCCGCCTCGATTTCCGCTGGAATGGGCTTAAACCTCCCAAAAATCGCAAAATCATAGTGGTAGCCAATCACCAAAGCATGAACGATATTCCAGCATTAATCTGGCGATTCAGCCCATGGAAGCTTATCTTCATTGCCAAACGCGAACTTTCCAAAGGGATTCCTTCCATTTCTTACAATTTTACTAGAGGCGGAGCGGTAGGCATTAACCGAAAAGACGGCGCCGAAGCTATTCAGTTAATCAGGGAGATGGGAGAACGCGCTCAGCGCGAAGGACGCTCTGTCTGCATCTTTCCCGAAGGAACCCGCTCACGCACAGGCGAGCTAAAGAAGTTCTCCGAAGGCGGCTTTCGTGCCCTTTGTGAGTCCTTGCCTAACGCACTTATCGTTCCTGTAGCCATTCACAACTCCTGGAAACTGGCCCGTTTTAGTTTCTGGCCGGTGCCTGTCGGCGTCCATGTTCGCTGGGATGTGCTTCCTGCTATTGAATCTACTAACCGTAACCCTTCCGAACTACTTCTGGAAGTAGAAAATGCCATTCGTCAACACCTCGACTCAATACCAAAATGACTTCCATACGAACCTACCTGCTCAGCTTCGGGCTTTTGCTCTCCGGCTTTTTAGCTCAAGCCACTGCCTCTTCCGCTCGCCCTGATGAAGGCATGTACCCGCTATCGGAGCTAAAAAAGCTTGATTTAAAAGCATTAGGGCTACGCCTTTCCGCTGATGAGCTCTTCAAACCCGGCGGTAATAGCCTCCTCAATGCCCTCGTTCAGATAAGCGGTTGCACCGGCTCCTTTGTATCGCCAGATGGGCTTATCATCACCAATCACCATTGTGCTTTTAGTGCTGTGGCGGCAGCCAGTTCTGTGGCCAATGACTACATCAAAAACGGGTTTCTTGCACGTAAACGGGAAGAAGAAATCATTGCTAAAGGCCTCACGGTGAAAATCACCCTCACTTACGAGGACGTTTCTGCGCGCGTGCTCAATGAACAACTTCGAAAAACGTCTGATCCGGCTGCTCGTTTAGCGATGATTCGTCAAAATATGAAACAGGTTGAGCGGGAAGAAAACAAGAAAAACCCTGGGTTAGAATGTGAGGTTTCTGAAATGTTTCCCGGAAAGGTTTATGTAGTCTTCCGCTACCAAACCATCCAAGACATTCGCATGGTTTATGTGCCCCAGCGTACCATCGGTGAATTTGGCGGAGAGTCCGACAACTGGGTGTGGCCACGCCATACCGGCGATTTTTCTTTTGTTCGCGCTTACGTGAGTAAAGACGGAAAATCGGCTCCCTATAGTGCCGATAATGTACCCTTTAAGCCTAGTCGTTTCCTCAAAATCAACACCGGGGGCGTGAAGGAAAACGACGCGGCCTTCATCCTTGGCTACCCCGGCAGGACCTTCCGCCACTACCCTGCTAGTTTTTTGCGTTACCAAAACGAGCAGTTTATGCCCCTTACGGTAGAGCTTTACGACTGGGCCATCGCCAATATGAAAGCACTTGGTGCAGAAAACAAAGCCCTCGACATCGCCTATGCCAGTCGCATCAAATCATTGGCAAACGTAACCAAGAACTACAAAGGCAAACTTCAAGGCATGAAGCGCATCGGACTCATCCAGCGTAAGGAAGAGGAAGAAGCCGTGCTCACTCAATGGCTCGCTACCCAGCCCCAAACCGATCCGGGATGGAAAACCGCCCTTCCGGAACTCAATCAAGTGTATAACGATATGAGCGCTACCGCAGCCCGCGACTTTTGGTTGAGCCAATTTCCAACCTTCTCTCCTGCCTTTTCGAGAGCCGTCAACTTCAGGGCTATATTGAAAAGCCTCCCTGATGATAAAAACCTAAGAACCAAAATAGCTGACTCCCTCAGCCAGGTTTACGCCAAGTCTATCGGTACCGACAACTACTCTATGGATTGGGAGAAACGCGCATTTGAATTATTCTGCAACAAAATTCTCAGTCTGCCCACCGAATGGATTCCGGCAAGTTTACAAGCAGCCAAAACAGATCTTTCAAAATGGCAAGCCAAATTGTACAAGCAATCCAAATTCTTCAACGCCATTACCTTCAAAAACTGGTTGATGGAAGAAAAAGGAGATGCCTTTAACTTAAAGAAAGACCTTCTTTTCAGTTTGGCCGACGAATACCTTGCTATCAATGAAAGACTGAATGCGGAGCGCAACCGCCGTAATGGACGCATCACCAGCCTGATGCCGGCGCTTTTAGATGCGAAGATGGCCTTCAAGCCCACCACCTTCCTCCCCGACGCCAACTCTACTCTCCGATTCACCCACGGACGCATACGCGCCTACCAACCTGCCGACGGACAAACCCACCTTCCCTTTACCCATTTAAGCGGGATGTTAGAAAAAGAAGATGGTAGTGAAGATTTTGAAGTACTTCCAGAGCTCAAAACACTATTCAACAACCGCGACTTCGGCAGCTGGGCGGTTAAAGAAGGTAAAGACGTGCCTTTGGCCTTCCTCTACAACATGGACACCACCGGAGGCAACTCCGGAAGCCCGGTCATGAATGCCGACGGAGACCTGATCGGCCTCAACTACGACCGGGCCTTCACCGCCACCATCAACGACTACGCCTGGAACGAGTCCTATAGCCGAAGCATAGGTTGCGACATCCGCTTCATCCTCTGGACGATAGAAAAAGTAGCCAAAGCACCCCATCTTTTGCAAGAACTGGGAGTGAAGTAAAAGCGAGTAATTCACTTAGTAAAAACTCCGATAGAGACTGGTTCATGAGCTAGTTTCTATCGGAGTTTTTTTGTTTGAATAGAAATCAAAGTTTGTAAACTATTCCATTTTCCGATATTTTAGACAGCAAAATCATGAGAAAAAAGACTGCCAATGGCGCAATGGACTGCGTTAAATAAACACAATACGGATATTTACTATGGAATAAACCACATTATAGAAACATACTAAACTATATGCTAGACAATTATTGCGAAGATTCAACCTAACAGATTTAATTTATCTCATTATACGTTTCAAGCTTAGCGATCCATAAGCTTAAAACTACTCTATTACGAAAAAATACCATCAACCTAAACTGCATTTACGATTTCAGCCAACCAATTACCTAGAATTAAAAAATTAATTAAGCTGCAACTTCAATTGATAAGTATTACGACATCGAGACACCTATCCTATTTTAATAACAAAACCATTTAAATAAAATATTATGTCCAATAAACCAATTAAACATCGCCCTAATTCCATTCGTATGACAGGATATGACTATTCAAAACCAGGATTTTATTTTATAACCATTTGCATCCAAAATAAATTACATTTATTAGGCAAAATATCCGTACGGGCAGACCAACGTGTCTGCCCAGAAAACCCTGCCCAAATATCCGTACGGCCAGACCAACGTGTCTGCCCAGAAAACCCTGCCCAAAGATCCGTAAGGGCAGACCAACGTGTCTGCCCAGAAAATGCCGAAATGATATTAAGCGAAGCAGGGCTAATGATTGAAAAATGGTATTACGCAATAGAAAGCAAATTCCCCAATATAAAATGCCATGAAATGATAATCATGCCCAATCATATACATTTCATCATCGAAATCACCGCCTCCCCATCCTCCTCCTCCGCCGCATCCTCATCAGTACGGGCAGACCAACGTGTCTGCCCTAGCCGCCCAAGCTGCCCCAGCCGCCACTCCAATTCAAAGCCTGCACCTGTATCCAAAACGCCAGAAACCAACCATACAGCGCTTCTCGTAGAATTAGACAATACTCACGAACACGTTGGTTCGGGTGAATGGGGCGAACACGTTGGTTCGGGTGAACGGGGCGAACACGTTGGTTCGGGTGAATGGGGCGAACACGTTGGTTCGGGTGAATGGGGCGAACACGTTGGGGGCGAACACGTTGGTTCGGGTGAACGGGGCGAACACGTTGGGGGCGAACACGTTGGTTCGGGTGAATGGGGCGAACACGTTGGTTCGGGTGAATGGGGCGAACACGTTGGTTCGGGTGAATGGGGCG
>JAIXUI010000165.1 GCA_027484125.1 Bacteroidota bacterium
ATACATACAGGTTGTATTTGCCGTAAAAGGCAGAGATAATCTTATTGGTAAATCATACAAATACGATTTTCAAGGATTGTTTAAAAATTTGAATTTGAATTTAAGGAAGAATATGTATTCGAATATTTCTAAATATATCACCCCTTCGGGGTTGAACGATAATGGGTGTCGTTTTTCTATAATAATATCACCCCTTCGGGGTTATAAAACCGGCAGCAGTTTCTTTACCCAAGCTACGGCCTTGGCAACAGCCAATATCATGAGCTGTACTGAAAGGATTTTAGAGTGCACTAGAATATTGGTTAGGCAATTTATTCTTCTTTCTCATGGCCAGTAATAAGTTGTTTGCTTTTGTAATTTTATTTGTTTTTAATTCTTGTTCAGAAGTTGAGAAGAATGTAATATTAAATGAAAGTCCAGTAAACTTAGCTAAAATCAAAGTGTTAAAAACGAAAGATTGGAATAGTATTTATATATTTGGTCTAATTGAGAATAAGTCCGAAGATACTATCTATTTGTTCACAGGTCTAGATCAAATTAACTGTCAGTTAGATTCTTTTCAATACAAAAATGGAGATTATAGTTATGAAATAATTTGCAGTATATTATCTCCAACTAAGTTAGATCTTTTTACTTTGAAACCTCAAGAAAGGCATTGGTTTTATTTAGATAGCGAAAACTTTACTGAAGATTTGAATAAAGTTGTTAGTGCTAGAATTACAATTTTTTGGGCAAGCGATAACGATACTGCCTGGTGCAGAGATAATAAGTATCTTAACAGAGCAATTTTTAGGAAAAATATTAATATATTTGAACAAGTAAATAGACTTCCATATTTTAGAGGATTTGAAGATATTGAAATGCCCAACATAAATGATTAACTAAATGAACATCCACAATCGTAAAAGCTTTTTAGATTGAGGAGTTTTCCGCATTTTGATGCAAAATTCTAGATGGCTGTTAGGGTAGTTTCCAACGCAAATCAGCGCAAATCGCCGGGAAAAGTGCCATGTAAGAAAGCGAGGAACGTTGCCATTGAATAACTTTTTACGATAGCGTATATGCGTTTAGAGAAACTTACGATAAACCAGATTTTGACTTGACTGCTATTAAGAGTAAAATTGACAACAGTTCGATACTTGGACTTCAAGGCATTATTGTTTTCGATGTAAGCGGATGGAGCGATGCTTCTGGTCACTTTAGTTTATGGGAAGGTGAAAAAGTATTGTATGATGGAGGACATAATTATTTTGATTTTTATGAAACACATCCCATTATTTGCCAAATAACGCAAGTAACAAAATGTTATCTATGGATATGCTAAAATTACTTCTGCTCGTTACGGGTATGTTTTATTATCAACCTACTAAGGACGATATAGTTGGATGTTGGTATGAAGTATCAAAACCAAAGTATTTGAAATTAGATATATGTTTTAACTTAGATAGCTCAGCAATTTACGTTGGAAGGTATCCGGAACAATCATTGAATTTGAAGTATATCGTTAAAAATGATACTATTAAATTATCAAACAATTGTATATACCTGTTGCAACCCATAAATTCCAATATGATGTACTTGCAAATGCTATTTCCGAAAAAGGAAAGAAAAAGAAAGTTATTCAGAGTTTTGAAAAGGTAAGTAATTGCATTGACTTCTTTGACTTTAGTAATAATGTTATAAAAATAAGTATAATGACTGGAAAATATTTCCTTGTCATATTGAGATTAAATTTATTGATAATTATTAGAAATTGGCGATAGAATCTCAATAGATTCCATTAGTGATAAATTCGATTAACTAACTTACATAATTTATAATGCATCTGTAAAAATTATAAACTTAGCTTGCCTTTATTGTGTACAGGAAAGGCAGTAAATGGAAGAACTGCTTTTTAAGGCTAAAATAACAAACCTAAATCAATAGTAGAATGAATTTTAAATTCTTAAGAAAAGAAAATCTGAATACTTCTTGTTTCCTACTTTCATTAACCATGCTTGTTCTTTCCTCCTGCGGAAACATAAGCGCTTAGGTGGAAGGCAAACTCAATGAACTTCAATCCAAGACTGAATCATTGGACTCTTTAATTAATAAGGAAGTTGACAAGGTTTTAACCCTAGACTCTTTGATTGAAAAAGAAAGCGAAAAAGTAAAAAAATTAGACACGCTCATTGAGAAGTCAACTTCTCAGCTTGATTCTTTTGCCAACAAAAGCATGAAGCTCTTCGATAAGAAATAGCTAACAAGCATTTTTTAATAGTAGATTTTAGGAAGGCCAAAGACTGGTAGTGGAGGTTTTGGCACTTTCACCGAATAACAACAAAGGCCGTCTGATGACGGCCTTTTGTGCGCAGAACTGGACTCGAACCAGCACGAGATTGCTCCCACTACCCCCTCAAAGTAGCGTGTCTACCAATTTCACCACCTGCGCGAGAGCGAGTGCAAAAGTAAGGCGGTTTCTAAATTTTCCAAACAACTAATTGCTTTTTTTGAAAATTCTTTTCACCTCAGTAGCTCACCCTTTTCACTACATAGTTTCCCTTAAACGGGCATTATTGGGTTAAGCTCTAAGGTCCAGTTTAAGGAAGCAAACTGCTTGTACATGGCAGCAACCCCGCAATAGCGCTCCTGGCTCAAGGTGATTGCTTTAACAATCTTCTCCCGCTCTTCTTCTGCCGCCGTAATGCGGTAAACCAATCGAAAGGCTTCGTATTGTTTAGGATGTTCGTCGCCTAATTCGGCTTCTACTTCCATAGAGAAATGGGAAAATTCTACCCTCATTTTTCTTAATAAAGCCACCACATCCATTCCGGTACAGCCTGCCAACGCTCCTAATAACAGTTTCTTTGGAGATGGTGCGCTACTGTCGCCGCCGTTTTCAGGTGTGGTGTCTATGTTCAAGGTGAATCCGTCGATTTCAATCTCGAAGGTCATCCCATCGAGGTATCGGGTGGTACTTTGATGTAGTGTCATTGGTTTGAATGGTTGTACTAGCTAATAACCGATTTACTGCCTTTAAAGGTTTCATTTTGTTCTACCTTTGTAGCATGTCCAAAATTTGGGGACTAATACCTGCTCGTTTTGCCTCTTCTCGTTTCCCGGGTAAGCCCCTGGTTGACATTCGAGGTATGACCATGCTGGAAAGGGTGTACCGCCAGTGTGAGAAAGCCGAACTCCTACACAAAGTGGTGGTAGCCACTGATGACGATCGAATCGCTAACGCTGTTAGGCAATTTGGTGGTGAAGTGGTGCTGACCTCAGACCAACATCCAACCGGAACCGACCGCCTCGCAGAAGCAGCCCGCTTGCTTGGCATCCCCAGTAACGATATCGTCCTCAATATTCAAGGCGATGAACCTTTCATTGACCCACGACAAATCAATGATTTGGCTAAGCTTATGCTTGAAACCGGAACGGCTATCGGAACACTCATCCGAAAAATTGAAACTGAAGAGGAACTTTTCGGTTGGAAAGAAGCTAAAGTGGTTTTCAATTCCAATCACCAAGCGCTTTACTTCAGCAGAAGTCCTATTCCGTATTTAAAAGGCCTCCCTCAGGAACTATGGATGCAGCAGCACGATTTCTACCTGCATATCGGCTTGTATGCTTATCAGGCGGTTGTATTACAGGAAATCTGTGAGATGCAGCCTACCCCGGTTGAACTGGCAGAATCACTTGAAATGTTGCGGTGGATGGACCGTTTTTCCCTCCATGTTGCCATTAGTCCTTACTCCTCTTTTTCCATTGATAACCCGGAAGACGTGGCCGGAGCAGAAGCTTGGCTCGATTCCCACCAACCTTTAAATCAATAACCCATGCCCGGATCAGAAGTAATCGGTGCCGAAGAGCGCCAGGAAGTCCTCGACGTCATTGAGTCAGGTATTCTCTTTCGTTACAATTTTGAGAATGTACGCAAAGACTGGAAAGCCTTTCGTTTTGAAGATGAAGTGAAAGCCTTTACGGGTGCAAAGTACGCCCACGCAGTGAGCAGCGGCACTACTGCTGTTTCTCTGATGTTGGCGGCTTGCGGCGTTGGTGCCGGCGATGAAGTCATCGTGCCTCCTTTTACTTATGTGGCTACCGTTGAGGCAGTTTTACTTGCCGGTGCGGTGCCTGTTTTTGCAGAAATCGATGAAACGCTATGCCTTTCTCCAGAAGGGATTGAAGCCGTTCTCACGCCCAACACCAAGGCTGTATTGCTGGTGCACATGTGCGGGGCCATGGCCAAGATTGAAGAAATTAAAGCCCTTTGCGATAGCAAAAACGTGAAACTGCTGGAAGATACCGCCCAAGCTTTGGGTGCTTTCTACCACGGTAAATCGTTGGGATTGTTTGGTATGATGGGCGGTTACTCTTTCGACTTCTTCAAAATTGTAACCTGCGGCGAAGGCGGTGTGGTGGTTACCAACGATGAAGAACTTTACAACAAAGCCCACCAGTTTTCTGACCACGGTCACGACCACATCGGCACCAACCGTGGTTTGGAAGAACATCCAGTTTTAGGCAATAATTTCCGCATCAGTGAGCTGAATGCCGCAGTAGGACTTGCACAGATGCGTAAACTGCCCACCATTCTGGAGCGACAAAAGGCGAACAAGGCTTTTTTCAAAGATGTATTGGAGCAGTATGAAGGGGTAACCTTCCGTTACTATCCCGATCCATCCGGAGACTCTGCTACTTTCCTTTCCTTCTTTCTGCCTACTGAGGCGCAAACCTTGGAATTGTTGAAGCACTTGGCGGTTGAAGGGGTAGATGGTTGCCAGTATTGGAACGAAAACAAGTACCACTACATCCATAAATGGGATCACTTGAAAAACTACAGCACCATTGCCAGAATGCCGATTGAGTTGATGCCCAATCGTCCGGATTACCATACGATGAAGTTCCCTAAATCTGATGACCTCATTGCTCGACTGATTTCAATGGTTATCAAGAATAACTGGACTGCGGAAGAAAAAGCAGTCAGAGCAGAAAAAATGCACCGCGCTCTTGCTCAAGTATTGAAGCTCAAAACCGTAAACGCCTAATCTACATGTTTAAGAACTTCAAGAGCGTTGAACGCACGGTGTATGGTCGGGGTGCTTTCAATCAACTCGATGAAATCATCGGCGCAAAGCGCAGAAAAAGCGGCGATTTCGCGGTTTTTCTGCTCGATAGCGTTTTTCAAAATCATCCATTAGCCAATCGTGTTCCCCTTCATGATGAGGATTTACTGGTGTTTGTGGACGTCAACGCCCATGAACCTACCACCGAACTCATCGACGGCTTGGTAAACATGGTGAAAGCACATGCCGGAAGACCGATTGCGGTTGCTGGTATTGGCGGTGGAAGTTTGATGGATTCCGCTAAAGCGGTTTCCCTTATGCTTACCAATCCTGGTTCTTCTGTGGATTATCAGGGTTGGGATTTGGTGAAGAAGCCGGGTGTTTTTCACATCGGAATTCCTACCATTGCCGGAACAGGGGCGGAAGTATCTCGCACCGCGGTATTAACCGGGCCTACCCGCAAGCTGGGCTTGAATAGCGACTATACCATCTTCGACCAGATTGTACTGGACCCGGAATTGTTGGCGGGTGTTCCTAAAGAGCAACGCTTCTACACCGGAATGGACTGCTACATTCACTCGGTGGAGTCATTGGTTGGGCATTTCCTCAATCCATTTTCGGGTGCGTATGGGGAAAAGTCGCTCGACATGTGTGTGGATGTATTCATGAATCCGAACTTGGACCGCACCGATGCTGATGATCAGCTGATGGTAGCTTCTTATTTGGGAGGATTGAGCCTGACTTATTCCCGCGTTGGTGCTTGTCATGCCCTTTCTTACGGTTTGTCGTATGTCCATGGGACCAAGCATGGTTATGCCAACTGCCTTGTTTTCAATCACCTCCAGGATTTCTATCCGGAAGGCGTGGAAACCTTCAAGAAAATGATGCAGGTACAAGGCATCGAGCTTCCGCAGAATCTTTCTGCCAACTGGACTGACGACGAACTTTCGCGCATGGCGGACATCAGCATGGGCATGGAAATCCTCTGGGAACATGCTATCGGTTTAGATTGGAAAAAGAAATTCGGGAAAGAAGAAATCATCAGTTATTTCAAAAAACTATAATGCGTCACCGACATTTCAAGAAGGCTTCTGAGTCTTACACCATCATGACCGAGTTGGTATTGCCCAACGATACCAATACCCTCAACAACTTGATGGGAGGGAGGCTGCTTCACCTGATGGATATTTGCTCCGCCATCGCGGCACAAAAACACTCCAACAGGATAGTAGTGACGGCATCCGTAGATAATGTTTCCTTTCGCCATCCCATAAAACTTGGGGATGTGGTGACTTTGGAGGCTAAAGTGTCACGAGCCTTCAATTCTTCTATGGAAGTACACATCGTGGTTCATGCGGAAAATGTGCCTGCGGGAAATAAGTACAAGTGTAACGAAGCCTTTTACACGTTTGTCGCAGTAGATCAACTTGGAAATCCCATTACGGTTCCTGAGTTAGAGCCTGAAACGGATGACGAGAAAAAGCTCTTCGAAGGAGCGATTCGCCGCCGTCAAGTTCGTTTGGTGTTAGGTGGAAAAATGAAGCCGGAAGACGCTGAAGAATTAAGGGCGTTGTTCGTAACAGATTAGTACACGCTTCTTTAGCATTGGAGTGCCAAATGAAAATAAAAAGCGCCAAGTGAATCTATTTTACTTGGCGCTTTTTGTTTGTTGATATAAAGGTTGAAAGCAAAGCTGCACGCTGTTTTCAACTTTCACTTGGATGAAGGAGGTGACAACCAGTGCTGCTTAACAACCTTCTTTAATCCTTAGAGAAAAACTTGTTTTGTCTTAGAATGAGGCTTGATAAAATCGCCGCTACTACCAAATTGGTGAGGACACTTGCAACTACGCTCATGGTAAGGTAATTAGGCAAATTGAAATACCCCTCAGCAGCTTGAGGAGTCATCTTCCCTGTCGATACGACGAAGTTCTTAAAGTTTAAAAAGAAATCAGGATTGATAAGGGTGAAAAAAATCCATTGTAAAAATGGAATCAGGACTACGGTTACGCCGGTAATGGAAATGGCTGCAATCATCATGTGTTTGAAAGCAGTTTTGGGTCCGGTAATTCTTTTAAACTCTAAGAGCGCCAAATGCAAAACCAACATAACCGGCAACAAGACCAAATTAGTAAGAGTGGAATGTTGAGCAATTTTCTCTGAATGAAACCCAAGTAGAAATTCCATCACCACCCAGACAAAACCGATGAGAGAAAGGAGTCCTCCCCATTTAAGAGAAAAGTTAAACATGATTTATTTTTTGCTATTTTTCTAACAAAGCATTTGACCTTTACAGCCTATGCAAGATGATAAAAAAGTGGCTTATCTGGTTTTATTGTTCGTTTTTCTTAGTCAAATATTAGGATTTACACGACTTCAAGCCCAGATAAAACCGCAAAAGAACCATTGGATAGCGGCAGAGATGCGTTGGCTACAAGATCTTGATAGCCAATTAGATCCCCCGCAAGCTCAACGCAGCCAATCCTGGTACGCGATCACCGAAGAGGTGCCCAATTTTGGGGCCTATAGCGGGACCATTTGGGCAAAAGGCTACTTTTTCAATGCCTCGAAGGAGTCTGCATTCTTGATGTTGAATTACCCCCAGCTTGACTCTGTGGTATTGTTGTTATATGACACCGATGGACGACTTTTGAAAACAGATACCAGTGGGGCGTTTTTTCCAAAATCGAGAAGAGCAGTGCCTGGCAACAAACTGGTGTTTAAAATTCCTCCCGGCCATCATCAGGTGTTATTGAAGATTAAAGGGCAATTTAATCTTCAGCTGCCTATGCAGTTTTTAAGCACCGAAGACTACCTCCAGATAAGGGAAAAGCAAAACTTTGGACAAGGCCTGTATTTTGGATTTATCTTGCTTATTCTGCTGTATCAATTAATCTTATGGTTGAGTCTTAAAGACAATCTCTTGTTGTATTACGCCTTGCATGCAGGTACAACGGCCATTATCACAGCTCATTTAGAAGGATATACCTACTTATACCTTTGGCCTGATTGTATTTGGATGAATCGGCATGAACCTATGGTGTTTGGATTGGGAGTATTCAGCACCTTGTTTGCGATGAAGTTTTTAAACACCTCATCAAGGGCGCCCTACTGGCACCGTTGGCTCAAATGGAGTGTGGCCATTAATTGTCTGGTATTTCCGATAAGCCTGCTAGGCCAGCAAGCTGTAGCCAACCAGTTGGTTCAAATGGTGGGCATGCTTGGGTGTTTACTGATGTTGATTGTGGGTATAGTTATGGCCATGAAAAAAGATCGGGAGGCTCAATTTTTTTCAATTGCATTAAGTCTATTTCTTGCCGGTGTGGTGATTACCATTTTGCAAAGAATTGGACTTGTTCCATACAACTTCTTCACTATTCATGCCTCTCAAATAGGAAGCGGCTTCGACTTGGCCTTGCTTAGCATAGCAATTGGAGATCGATTCAGAAGAATAAGCAAGGACAAAGAAGCGCTATCGGAGCAACTCATATCCTCCACTTCTGTGATTGCACAATTAACCCAAGAGCAGAACAAGGAATTAGCAGAAAAAGTAGAAGAGCGTACCTTGGATTTAGCAAAAAGCATTCAAGCCAAGGATAGGCTATTTTCAATTATCGGCCATGATTTGAGAGGGCCTTTAGGCGCAAGCGCACAATTAGTTGAGATGATGGCAACTGAACAAGCATTGAGAGAAGACCCTCAAACTTGGGAAATCCTGGTCAAGTCGCTCAATCACTCTTCTTTGTTGCTCGAAAATTTACTCCTTTGGGCTAGGTCACAAAAAGGAGAACTAGAGGCTACCATTCAAAAAGTGAAAGTGAAAGCCTTGATTCATCCACTTTTAGAAGCTCACGCAGTTCAATTAACGCGCAAGCAACTTCGTGTTTCTTTAGATATTCAAGTTGAGGTGATAGCAACAGATGTTCAAATGATGCAGGCTATTATTCGAAATTTACTGAGTAATGCCATTAAGTTTTCACCTGAAGGAGGCACAATTACCTTGACTGCATTCACCAATAACAACCAGTGTCAACTCACGGTAAGCAATGAAGGCGATGGAATATTGCCAGACCGATTAGGGAATTTATTTGAGATAAAATCAGGAAAATCGACCAAAGGAACCAGCGGAGAGCATGGTTCCGGACTTGGATTAGTGCTTGTTAAAGAATTTATCAACCATTTAGGAGGTAAAATTGAGGTTGAAAGTCAGCCGGGCCAACTTACAACTTTTAGGTTATCCCTTCCTATAGCGGAAAGCTAGCCTTTGGAAGCCAAATAAACGCCCATCCCTTCTTCAATCTTAAAGCCTAGGTTTTGGAGGTGCTGATTGGTGATTTTGGGGTCGTAGTTCTTGGGTGTTGGTTCATATACTATTGCTCGAATTTTAGATGCCAGCATTTCGTCGATAGCCATGATAATTTCATATTCAGCGCCTTCACAATCAAGTTTCAACAAGTCGATTTGTTCCCAATGGTGAGTCTCAAATGCCTCTTTTATGCCGATGATGCGTATTTCTTCAAAAGGCTGATCGTCGGTTTCTTGGACTATGCTGTGTCCGCCAAGGTTGGTAGGGTGGAGGAAGAGTTTCTCTGTTCTACTTTGGTTGCCCATGCCCATCATGAACGCATGAATGTGGCCTGAAGGACTTTCTTTCACATTGCGGTTTAGCCTGTCGAAGTTGGTAGGGTCCGGCTCGAAGGTGTAAATGGTGGCCTGCGGATAAAGCTGGCGAAATCTCAAGCTGAAGTAGCCCTGATTACCACCCACATCTACAATTAAGGGCTTTTTCGAAGTCAGTTCCCGATCGTAGAACTTGTCAATGAAGACTTCATCGAAGATGAAAAGTGATACAAAGTGATTGATATAAATGACGGTGCCATCTAGGCAGAGCAGTCGGTAATCTTGGGTTTTGTTGTGCGTGAAAAGCGTTCCGGCAAGTGCCCGGTAGAAGTCAGCAGGATGCTGAAGACTTTTACTTAAACGTTGGTAATAAGAAGGGGAAAGTACTCGAGGGAGCGTCCATTTAAGTCGCCAAAAAGCCATTCGTTCAGGGTTTGTGTTTCAAGGATAAGAAAAAGGCGTGAACACCGGCCACTCTACAAACAAATTCGTAATAACCCTGAACCGACGGAATGCCAATTCTGGGTAACATTTGTCGGTGTTGTTCAGGGGTAATCATGCCATTAATCAGGCTGTATGCAAAGGGGAAACCTGCTGATTCAACGGCTTGAGCAATAGCCTTGTCCACCACGCCGGTGGGATATACAAAAGCATCGCATGTCACGCCTGTATGTGAGGCAATGGAGGCATTGGCTGTTTGAAGATTTTTGATGATGGCTTGTCGGTCTAGTTTGTTAAGCACTTCATGATGGCAAGTATGATTTATCAATCCAAATCCTTGCTGCTGAAGTGCTACAATATCTTTCCACGACATTCTCTTCATATCAGGGTCTTCCTCAAAAGGGCTGGTCTGCGGTTTGAGGAGAGCTTTTGCTTCATTAACAACTTCTTCTGCTTGCGCTGCATTTCCTCTGATGTAACGTGTGGCGCTGTTGAGAAAATAATGGCCATGAGTGTCTTCGGTCAGTTGTTGCTGAGCTGCTGCCAGCCAAACCTCCCAAGAGGCTGGTTGAGTTTGGGCGTAAGCGGAACTGATGAGGCCAAGGTCGAAGGTCCAGCCGGCAGCTTGAAATAGCGGAGCTGCGTAATCGCTCACGCTTTGCAACCCATCGTCCATGTGAACGCCCACCGCATGTAGTGGTAAAGGGGTTTGTTTTTGAAGCCAAGATTGAATTTGCTGGGTACTAACCGATTGATAATGTTTGCTTAGATGATGAAGCTGGCGTTTAAGCAGCGAGGTAGGTTGATGCACCCAAAGATTTACCGGTGACGAATAAGCAGGATTTTGATCGTTATAGAAGCCATGAAAAACGAGAATTCTCGGGCTATTGCGATGTTTCCAGCGCAGCAACCACGGCAATCCGGAAAGCCATATCAATAAAAAAACCAGCTCACGTAAGATACGCTGGCTGGTTTTTGGACCGATGGTGGCACGTGACATGGCGTTAATATACGCTCATACGAAGATTTTTTACTTCTCCTTGGATACGGATGTTGATGAATCTTCGATTGCTTGGCTTGGGTTTGGTCTCAAATAATTCTTGTCCGCCTTGCTTGGAGAGGGCTTCAAACTTCTCAATGCTTTGATTGCCATTGACTTGCTCCACGCTAACCCTTGTTTTTACATCGCTGGGTACTTTTAGATTGACCGAAGCATTTTCTGAGTTAATGAGTACGTCAAGGGTATCTGTAGCAGAGGCTCCCAGTGTTAGGTTGTTGTCGCCCCGAAGTAAGTCTAGTTTAAGGTTCCGCAGTTTAAGCTTGCTGAAGTTGAGTTTAGATTCAGAATAGCCCAGTCTTCCATCAACCGCCCATGCTTTGTTAGGAGCGAGCGCAATGGCAGCGTCATTTTCTCCTGAGCTTCCGGAAGTATTGCCTTGTATGGTGTAGGTTTGAGAACTATCGCCGGGCTCTTCCATGCTGATGGTTGCGCTGTTGCCTTCTGCCTGACAAGCTATTCTGTCATCGTCTCCTTCTTTAAGTTTGAAGGAGCCCTCTGCACGGTTAAGGTCGAATTTAAGCACAGGGTTCGTGGTTTCCGGAGTTAAAGTAGCATTTCGTTCCAGTTGAACGCTACCGTCGCCATCTTCAAAGAAGGATTCATCTGTTGTTTCCTCTTCCTCCTCTTCTCCATTGGAAGTGGTTTTGCCTGTCCTTAAACCTTCTGCAATGAGCCATCCAAGTAAAACAAGCCCTAATACTGTGGTGATCATAGAAGCCTGCTTTGACTCTCCGGAAACGGTTTTGATACCCAGATAAATGAGAATCAAAGGCCAGAATTTCCAAAGTCTGCTGAAGCTGAAATCCATCAAGTCCAGGTTTTCAAGAAGAAAAATGGTGCCTAATGCGATAAGAATTATCGCCCAGAACAACGACGAGCGGTCTTTCATTGAGATGATTTTTTATTGAAAAGAACGGAGATGCCTGCGATAATCAACATAACTGGCCAATAGGTGGTGATGAGGTCGGAAACATCGATTTTTAGCAACTCTAAATTGTCTAAAAGGAATAAAATTCCCAGTACCAATAAGGTGCTACCCCAGAAAATATTACCCTTGTTCATTCTTTTTAGATTTAGCGAATAAAATGGCTAGCCCAGCAATGATGAGTAAAACCGGCCAGTAAGTGCTGAAAAACTCATAGCTAACCAGGTTGTCAATAAGGAAAAGTGTACCCATGGTGATGAGTACGATTCCCATAATCAGGTTGGTGCGGAAGCTTTTTGAAGAAGTGTTGCTAAAATCTCCGTTAGCAGTATTCTCTTGAAAAGAAGTTTCCGAAGTGCCCGTTGAGGAGAAGTTACTGGTTGCAGCTCCATATTGAACCGGAAGCACTACCCAAAGAATCAAGTAAGCAATAGGCCCAGCTCCGATTCCCAGAAAAGCGAGTAGAAATACCAATCTTACAACTGATACATCAGTTTGCAGGTAATCGGCCAAGCCGGAGCAAACGCCGGCGACCATTTTATCCCGCATGTTGCGATAAAGTTTGCGGTTCATGTTGTGAATTTAACTTAATCAAATGTACTTCTCACTTTTCCAACCTTCCTTCTATTGTGATAATCGGAAAAAATGAAGGGTTAAGTGGAGGTTAAGAAGGTTGAATCTTAAGAAAGTATTTAGAACGATTTTAAATCTTTTCGGACAAAAAACTCCAACGCCCTCATTCTGTTTATTTAGTGTGATTTGGACTTAACTTCGCGACGTCAAATCTTAACCCAACCCCATGAGTAAAATTTCTCAGTTGTTTAACTCTTCTATCGGGCAAAAGGTCATCATGTCTTTGACCGGATTGTTTTTATGCTCGTTTCTGGTAATCCACATGATTGGAAACCTGCAGCTTTTCAAAGGCGACTCCGGTATGGCATTTAACACCTACGCAGTGTTTATGACCACCAACCCGCTCATCAAAACTACTTCTTACCTGCTTTACGCGAGTATTTTATACCATGCTGTTAAAGGCTTGTGGTTGGCAGCTCGCAACCGTAAAGCGCGTCCTGTAAAGTACGCTATGAGCCAAGCCAACGCCAACAGCCACTGGACTTCCCGCAATATGGGAGTTCTTGGTACCATGATTTTGGTGTTTATCGTGGTTCACATGAGTGACTTCTGGGCGGAATACAAGTTTGGACATATTCCTTACACCAAATACACCACCAATATCTTAACCGGAGAACTTACTTCTGAGGCAATGCCTACCGATTATGTCCAAAGTAAGAAACTTGAAGAGTATATGGTGGGAACCGATACCAAAGTGGTTATCGTGAAAGACTTATACAAAGAGGTTTCAGAGGAATTTCAAAACATCGGTTTAGTACTGCTTTATCTGGTAGCCATGTTCGCAGTTTCTTTTCACCTCTATCACGGCTTCCAGAGTGCATTCCAGTCGTTAGGCATCGCCTACGACAATTACAAAGGCATCATCAAAGCCATCGGAATTTGGGGTTTCGCCATCCTGATTCCGGCCGGCTTTGCTGCCATGCCGCTTTACTTCTACTTCTTTAAAAGCTGAAAAACACCCGAAATATGACATCACCACGTTTAGACGCGAAAATTCCCGGTGGGAATATTTCAGAAAAATGGACCCAGTACAAATCTACCGTAGCACTGGTAAACCCGGCGAACAAGCGTAAGCTGGAAATCATTGTAGTAGGTTCGGGTTTAGCAGGCTCGTCTGCTGCGGCAACGCTGGCGGAGCTTGGCTACAAAGTGAAAGTCTTCTGCTTCCAGGATTCCGCTCGTCGTGCACACTCTATCGCTGCACAAGGTGGTATCAACGCCGCTAAAAACTATCAGAACGATGGTGATTCTACCTATCGTTTGTTCTATGACACCATCAAAGGAGGGGACTATCGCGCTCGCGAAGCGAATGTGCATCGCTTGGCGGAAGTTTCTGCCAGCATCATCGACCAATGTGTGGCTCAAGGGGTACCTTTCGCTCGTGAGTACGGTGGTTTGCTTTCTAACCGCTCTTTCGGTGGAACGCAAGTACAACGTACTTTTTACGCGGCAGGTCAGACTGGTCAGCAGTTGCTCCTAGGTGCTTACAGCGCATTGATGCGCCAAGTTGGATACGGCACGGTGAAAATGTATGCCCGTCATGAAATGCTTGAAGTAGTAACCGTTGATGGAAAAGCTCGTGGAATCATCGCACGTAACTTGGTTACTGGAGAGCTTGAGCGCCATTTCGGACATGCCGTGCTGCTTTGCACCGGTGGTTATGGAAACGTTTTCTTCCTTTCTACTAACGCCATGGGTTCAAACGTAACCGCGGCTTGGAAAGCACATAAGAAAGGTGCCTTCTTCGGAAACCCTTGTTTCACTCAAATTCACCCTACCTGTATTCCGGTTTCCGGCGATCACCAGTCGAAGTTGACTTTGATGTCTGAATCGCTCCGTAACGACGGTCGTATTTGGGTACCGAAAAAAGCCGGTGATACCCGCAAACCTATTGACATTCCGGAAGACGAACGCGACTACTACCTGGAGCGCCGTTACCCTGCGTTCGGAAATCTCGTTCCTCGTGACGTGGCTTCCCGCGCAGCGAAAGAACGTTGCGATGCCGGATTCGGTGTAGGTGCTTCCAAAATGGCCGTTTACCTCGATTACGCCTCAGCCATTGAGCGTTATGGTAAAGTAGAAGCCAATAAACAAAACCTCGTTAATCCTGATAAAGCCACCATCATCAAGTTGGGTAAAGGCATTGTGGCTGAGAAATACGGTAACCTCTTCGAAATGTATGCGAAGATTACCGGTGAAAATCCTTACGAAACCCCGATGCGTATTTATCCTGCCGTTCACTATACCATGGGTGGTTTGTGGGTAGATTACAACCTGATGACTACGGTAGAAGGCCTTTACGCACTTGGTGAAGCCAACTTCTCTGATCACGGAGCCAACCGCTTGGGCGCATCTGCTTTGATGCAAGGACTTGCTGACGGTTACTTCGTAATTCCTTACACCATAGGCGCTTATCTGGCAAAAGAAATTCATACTAATCCAATTTCGCTTGACCATCCCGCCTTCACAGAAGCGGAACAACGCGTGAAAGGAATCATCGAGAAGCTCATCAACATCAAGGGTAACAAATCCGTTGACCATTTCCACAAAGCATTAGGTAAAATCATGTGGGATCAGTGTGGAATGGCGCGCAACGCCGAAGGCTTGAAATGGGCGATTTCAGAAATTCGCAAACTCCGCGAAGAATTCTGGAAAGACGTTCGCATTCCTGGAGGTGCCATGGAAGTGAATCCTGAATTGGAGAAAGCCTGCCGTGTGGCTGACTTCCTCGAATTAGGTGAATTGATGTGCATCGATGCGTTGAACCGCAACGAATCTTGCGGAGGACACTTCCGTGAAGAATATCAGACCGAAGAAGGAGAGGCCCTTCGAGATGATGACAATTTTGCCTACGTAGCAGCATGGGAATTCCATGAAGGTTACGAGTGGAGCCTCCACAAAGAAGACCTTGTTTTTGAAAATATTAAACTGACACAGCGCAGCTACAAATAATCCTTCCATGAAAATCACCCTCAAAGTTTGGCGTCAGAAAAACGGTAAGGACAGTGGCCGTTTTGAAACCTATCAACTTAACCACGTATCCGAAGACATGTCGTTCCTGGAGATGTTTGATGTACTCAACGAGCAGTTGATTACAGAAAACAAGGAGCCTGTGGCATTCGATCACGACTGCCGCGAAGGAATCTGTGGAATGTGCAGCATGTACATCAACGGACGTGCGCACGGACCTTGGGAAGGAACTACTACCTGCCAGCTTCACATGCGTGCTTTCAACGATGGTGACACCATCGTGGTTGAACCTTGGCGTTCGGCAGCATTCCCTGTTTTAAAAGACCTGATGGTAGATCGTTCCGCCTTCGACCGCATCATGGCTGTTGGTGGATTTGTTTCTGTAAATACCGGAAATGCAGTGGATGCCAACAGCACCCTTATTCCTAAAGAAGACGCAGATAATGCCTTCTCGGCTGCTGCTTGTATCGGCTGCGGGGCTTGTGTAGCCACTTGTAAAAACAGCTCAGCTATGTTGTTTGTATCTGCCAAAGTGAGCCAGCTTGCCTTGCTTCCACAAGGACAAGTAGAACGTAAAGACCGTGTTCGTAAGATGGTAGCCCAAATGGATGCAGAAGGCTTCGGATCTTGTACCAACACCGGTGCTTGCGAAGCAGAATGTCCGAAAGGCATTTCAATCGCCAACATCGCTCGCATGAACCGCGAATACCTCGGTGCTGCGATACTGCCTGGAAACTAACGATAGCAAGTTGTTAAACAGCGACAGCCACCCCAGGGTGGCTGTCGCTGTTTAAGGCTACATTCAATAAAATGCTATTTGATTCATGCAGGATTGACATGGAATGTCTTATCTTCCAATTCGCATGAGCAGAGTTACCATCAAAGAACTTGCCCGTTACCTTCAGGTAAATCCTTCCACTATATCTAGAGCATTAAGGGATCATCCGGACGTCAGCCAAAGGCTAAAGGAACAAGTTCATGAACTCGCCGATAAACTCGGATACAAGCCAAACTTCACCGCGATTAACCTAAGAAAAGGTAAAAGTGGACTCATAGGTTTAATCATTCCGGAGATTTCTCCCTACTTCTTTCCCAGTGTAATTAAGGCTATTGAGGAAGAAGTAGCCACTCAAGGTTATCAGTTGTTGATTCTTCACTCCAACGACTCCTTAGAGCGTGAAATTCATCATGCTGAAATCTGCGCCCGATTAGGAACAGAAGGCGTTTTAGTTTCATTAACCCGTGAAAGTGGTGATTTAGAGCATTTTCAGGAATTGATGTATGCCGGCACTCCGGTGGTGTTTTTTGATAAAATCTTGTACGATTCTATTTCACATCGAGTAAGCATCCCGGGGGAATTAGCCGCAGCGGAAGCTGTTAGGCATTTGTTGGCGAAACGTTCAAGCAATGGTTATGTCTTAGCGTTGATGGGCGATGAGCGATTATCGATAACGCAAGATCGCTTGAGAGGCATTCACCAGGTTTTGCAAGAAGAAGCTTTATCGGTATGCTATTCGCCTGATGCAAATCATGCCAAAGAGGCTTTTTGTGAAGCAATGGATAGGAGTACCAGACCGGCGGCTATTTTTTTAATGAGCGATGAAGTGATGGAAGGCGTTCTAAGAGGATGCCACGAACGCAATTGGCTTCAGCAAGAACTTCCACCTATGGTGGTGATGAGCGATGGTTTCTTGCCTAAAGTGGCTGACTTACGCATCGATTATGTCCATACTTCCGGCTATCAACTTGGAAGGTCAGCGGTAAACCTGCTTTTTAAGCTGATAGGCGGTGAGAAAGTAAGCGAATCACAAATACATTGGATAGCTCCAGCGTTGATGTTGGCTGATGCTCAACAACCGTATTGATAAACAACGTTTAAGATTTAACAGCATACAAGGGCCCTACTTGGCTTATCTTTTGAGCTGCCAACATTGCCCCTGCTAACACTGCTTGATCAGTAGGTTGGTGCTCAAGCAATTGATTGAGGAAACCTGCCCAAAACGCATCTCCAGCACCAGTAGTGTCAACAACTTGTGCAACCGGATGTGCTTTAAGGTACTTCCAGCTTGCCTGGCCTTCACGCCACCAAATACCATCAGCACCAGCTGTGAGGCAACAAGCACGAAAATGATACTGATTTAGAAAAGTCATGGCGTCGTTGACATGTGCCTTACGCTTTCCTGAAAACCGTTCAAAATCGTCCAAACTCATTTTTAAGAGCGTGTTTGGCTTCGCCAACGTTTCAAATACAGCTATACCATTATCGTTGCCCCAAATGGGAGCAGCGAAATTCCAGTCACAGGAAATGAGTTTTCCTTTTTCACTGGCGTGGCCGATGGCCTGTAAAATGTGTTTACGAGCAGGATTTAAGCTTAATGCAAACGCACTGGTGTGCAAGATGCTGCATGATTCAATCCAAGACCAAGGAATCTCCGGAATTTGACAATCCGCATGGCGGTAGGCGATAAACTCAGGAGTTGACTGGCTTTTTCCAACCACTACCAAAGAAGTGGGGTAGCCGTTAATTCGTAACACATATTCTGTATTCAACCCGATACTTTCGAGCGTATCTTCTATTTGTTGTCCTATACCATCAAAACCAACCGCAGCGACCAGTTTGCTTTTTTTTCCTAACCAATGAAGGTTGGCGCATAAGTTAGCCGCACTTCCGCCTTGAAAACTTTGGAAATGATGGGCGTCTGCCAATGAATCAACATATTCTGAAGAAATAAAGTCGGCAAGCAATTCTCCGACAACCAAAACATCGTTTAACATGGTAAACCTTTCATTGCTAATACAAAACCGGCCGCACTCCAACTGCAAGAATGAACGCCATTGGGTGTTAAGGATTGAGCTTGATAACACTCATTGAATAAATGGGACGAATTCGCAAGTTGTTCCATGCCATTGAGTAACCTGGTTGCGAGCTGATGGTCTGCATTTTTACAGGCAGCAGTCATCCATCCATGCCATACAGGCCATAATCCACCATTGTGAAAGGAGCCTGGCGCGTTACGAAACCTGTAACTGTAGTTGTTTTTTAAAACCTCCATGGCCGTGTCCGAATTGTTGATTTCCGGATAGAAAGCTGGCAAAAGCCTGGGATACACTTCCGATAAAGTATGAAGAAACATACAAAGGCTATGATTTTGATGGTCATTTCCTATTTGCGTCCATAAGGCCAAGGCATTGCCTAACAAGTCAAATCTTAAATAAACTTTCCCTGGATTAAATCCGGCAATCCAATAAAATTCAGGAATTTCATTTTGTATTCTTCGGATAGAAGGTTCCATGGGCTTGGAAGCTAATGTAAGCATGTGAAAATGCCCTTTTACTGCCTCCCGAATTTGAAAAGCTTTTGTTTTCCAATCCACTCTTTGGTATAGTTCTGCCGCAAGTTCCAGTGCTTTTAAGCGAAGCAATTGCGTGCTTAATAAATAACCGTGAAGGTCCGATTCATCAGCCCAGTCTCCGCTTCTGGGCACATAAACCAAGTGTTTGGCATTGAATTCCCAATAATCAAGCGTGATTAATGCACGCTCTACGGCTTGTTTCCAAAAATGAGTAAAGGCTAAATCTCCTGTTTTTAGTCCGTAAGCTGCTATTCCAAGAACCAACCATGCAGGAGTATCGGCACGTCCTACTGGTCCTCCAAAGCTCACTTCTTGTTGATTGGAAGGATTGACATTGGAAGGAACAAACCCAAGTGGATGTTGGTTAGAAAGGATTGTTTGAAGACTTTGTTTAAAAGTGTCAATCAATTGAATGTCTCCGCTAGCGAGTGCCGCTAATCCACAAACAACGCTATCGCGGGTCCAGATTCGACTGTAATTATCGATACCTTGATCCGCTGCTAAGAACCCATGCGGGGTTGAAGCCCGATGGAGTAAATCAATGGCGGCTTGATAAGTAGCATTCATCTGTACCACCAAACCGTTATAAAAGTGATTAGTAACAATAAAACACTCAAGATTCGGTAATTCTGGTACCAAACCAGTCCTTTCATTTGTTGCGTTTCCTCTTGAAATTGCTTTCGTTCCCAAATAAGTCCAACCAGTTTAGCTGGATCAGGAGCTGGTTGGAGGAGAGAAACTCCATAAGTAATGAATAAGCAGAAAAAGAAAAGGAGTGGAGCTTTGAGTAAAAAGGGGATAGAAGTAAGGGCTGTCCAATCCATAAAATCAGCTAAGGCAAACACGATTCCTGCTACAAAACCGAAGCCTAAGCCTGCAATAGCGCCATTTGCCGTAGTACGTTTGGAAAACAAACCAGCTAAAAAAACTGCCACCACCGGTGGCGCAATTAGTGCAAGAACACCCTGCATATAATCCATGAAAGAGGTAGCCTTCGCAATCTGAGGGGCCCAAAGTGCGGCTATCACCATAAAAACCAAGGTAGTGATTTGACCAACTTTGACCAATGCTGAAGAGCTTAAGTCAGGTCTCCATTGCCGAACCAAATCCATGCTTACCAAGGTTGATGCGGAATTGAGGGTAGCACTTACAGCAGAAGCCATCGCAGCCAAGAATCCGGCAACAGTTAATCCGAGCAGGCCGGTTGGTAAGTACTGAAACATCATGCGTGGGTAGGCTTCAGAACTATTAGAAAGTCCGGGCATCAGCTTTAACGCCATAATCCCGGGCAAAACCAACAAGAAAAGGACTGGGATTTTCAAAAGTCCAGCAAAGAGCGCTCCTTTTCTGCCTTCATCGATCGATTTTGCACTCAAGGAACGCTGAACAATGAACTGATTGTTACACCAAAAGTAGAAGCCTAACAGAGGGACACCCAGCAACAAGCCAGTCCAGGGCATGCTGGGGTCATCGGCTGGTAAAACTAAATGCATCATATGTGGACCTTTGGCCTCAGCTACCGCCACTACCGACTCCCAACTTCCGGCATTCATCCAAATGATGATGGCGAGCATACAGGCAGAAAAAAGCAAAATCAAAGTATTGACTACTTCTGTTTTCATGACCGCTGCCAAGCCGCCTGTTACGGTGTAGGAGGCTGCAAACAAGGCCAGGCCTCCGGTAACCAAGTATGGATTTACTTCACCCAACACAAAAGAGATGGTGGCATAACCTGCGTATAAGGTTCCGGCAGTGTCAATAAACAAATTACCGATGAGGGTGATGATAGAGAAATAAACCCTAGACCGCTGGTCAAACCGCCTTCCGAAGTATTCAGGCATGGTGTAAATGCCTGATTTAAGGTAAAAAGGAAGAATAAACAGACAGAAAATAACCAATACCACCGCGGCCATCCATTCATAATTAAAAACTGACAAGCCATTGCTGTAAGCACCGCCGGTGATGGCAACCAGTGAATTGCTGGAGATATTGGCCGCAAACATGGAAAGGCCTATCACGGGCCAGCTCATTGATTTACCTCCAAGGAAGTAAGATTCTGAATCTCCTTTTTTGCCCACTTTTAAGCCATATACAATGATGCCGACGATGTAAAGGCCAATAAGGGTTAGGTCTATGAGGCTAAAGGTCATGAAGCGTGAATTAAATCAAACGGAGCTTTTAACTACTTATAAAAGCTCCGTTTGAAGATTTAAAATTTAGAAAATGAAACGAAGCGTTGCAGAAATAGAACGTCCCATCAGCGAGCGAGCACGGATGATGTTGGTGCTGTTTTCTGCGATACTGCCTTCCTCGCTTTCAGTTATGGCTAAGGTGTTAAGCAAATTGTTGCCGTTTACAGAGAGGAATAAGCGTTTGCTAAGACCGAAATTAACGAAGGCGTTAGCCAGCACATAACCAGGCATTACCAGCTTGTTATCGTCTTGAGCGAATGAATTTCCTGAACCAATAAAGTTCAATCCAAAGCTGTGTTTGCCCACTTTGTATTGTGACATCAAAGTGAAAATGACTGGAGATTGGCGACGTGGCTGGTTGTTTTCATTCGCACCAGAGGTAATGGTAGCATTGGTGAGGGTAACACTACCGGTGAGGTCGAGGTTGCGGGTAACCGCATAACTTCCCTCGATTTCAAGCCCCATAGAGCGATAATCATTTTCGATGATCAATTGGGTGGTGGCTTCGTAGCCGCCTTGTTCATTTACATTGGCGAAGAAACCGGTTACAAACAGGCCTGCTTTATTGGTTTTTAGCTTATAGCCAACTTCTGCTTGGGTAATTTGGTCGTAAGTAGCGCGAGCATCTCCATTAGGAAGAATGGAAGAGGTAAACAGGATACGATCTGCTTTTGCAGAGGCTCCGGTGCTATAACGAGCGAAAATGGCACTTGAATTATTCAAGCTGTAGTTGGCTCCAACTGAATACGAAAGGTAGTTGTATTGGTAGTTCACAACAGTAGGGGCGGCATGGTTGATGACCGAAACGCTTGCCTCAGCTGGTTGTATTTGACCATCACCATTCATATCCTCAGACTTCTGATTGCTTCCGGCGAAACTTCCATTAACCTGGCCCAAGTCATAACGGACGCTCGCATCAACATTGAATTTATCAAGGGTAAAGGCAACGCCCATATAAGGAGCATTGATAAGAGTTTGGGTGTTGTAAGAACGCTGGCAGCAGTTTCCCCATACCGGAACCCCATAAGCAAACTGTCCGTTTTGCGTCAGGCGAATTCCATTCGTGTCCACATTCAATAAACGAGCACCATTTCCATTCACTTCCGACAAGTAGGAATTCCAAAGCCAAGCCATGTCAATGGTTTGTGCGGAATTGTACCAACCTAAAGTAAGCTGTGTGTTTTCTGTAAGGCTCTTTTTCACCCTTAAGTCATTTACCAAAAGGTTGAAGTTTTTCAATTCAGTGTCGAACATGTGAATCAGCATGGCATTGTTGCCGGTAAAAGCTTGGCCATTATCAGCATAAGTAACATTGGCATTGGCAAGGGGGCCCCAACCTTTGGCATTTCCCATGGTAGCGAGTTGGCTGCTGAGGCTTCCAACTGAAGCAGGGAAAGGAGCGAGAAAGCGACCGCTGTTCATAGAAAAGCGGCTGCGGTTTTCTATAGACCAACCATTTTCCAGGTCGAAGCTCAACTCTGCACCGATGGCCGTGCTGGTGGGGTGCATGCCATCTGAGACATTGGCACGACGTGGTTCTCCATTGGCGCCAAGACCAAAGTTTTGAAGCAAGTAAGGGCTGTGTAAGCTGCCGCGGAGCGCATCAAAACCTGCCATAGAGCGATACGTAGGATTTGCATTTGTTCCTGACACTTCAATTGGCATGGGCATATAAGCAGCGGCGCGGTCGTTTAACAACTTCATGTACAAACGAACGTAACCATTATCGAATCTTTTGGTGAGGCTGGCTTTCAACTGACCACCGTTGTGAGCATTGAAGCCGGTAGTTCTTACCCCTTCGCCTTGGCGAACAAAACCACCAACATGAAAGCTCAAATTTTTCGCAATGGGGCTGCCATAGTCGAAATCAGTCCGGAATTGCTGAAAGTCGAGACCAACCGTCTGGGCAACGGAGCCTCCTTCAACTTCCCCGGTTTTGCTGATGAAGTTGATAATTCCCGCGGGAGCATTGCTGCTCATGGTAGAGGCTGAACCACCGCGGATAGCCTCAATACGAGAAATGCTTTGGTCAGCGCGAAGGAAAATGTCGGCGGTTGCAAAAGCAATGTCTCCAAATTGAAGCACCGGAAGGCCGTCTTCCTGTAATTGTAAATACTTAGAACCACCTGACGAAATAGGCACCCCGCGAACCGTGATGTTGGTATTTCCTTCACCTGCTGATGCTTCAGAGCGAATGCCCGGAATCGACCTGAAAATCTCTGCAGTGGTACGCGGAGCCGTTTGTTGAATGGCATCAGCGCGTAAACTGGAAACAGAAACACTCGATTCTAAGCGAGAGCGAGGGTTTGCAACCCCGGTAACTACGGTTTCTTTCAAACCTAGTCGGTCGCTTTTTAAGACCACTTCCAGCAATTCACTGCTCGCTGGTGTAAGCACCACCTTGGTTTTTTCGTAACCCAGTAGTGAAACTTGAAGCGAAAGCTCCGATTTTCCACCGAATTCAACCTTTAGATTAAAAGCCCCATTAACGTCAGTGACGGTACCTTGACTGGTGCCTATCACACTCACTACCGCCCCAGCGATAGCTTGTTGGTTTTGATCGCGCACCATGCCCTTGAGCGAAAGTGACTGAGCCAAGGCCCAATTGCTCAGGCTCATCAATAGAGCCACCAAGCAAAACACAGAGTAGATTTTTCTCATAACTGATTTGGATTGTTAACGGAAATTAGGAATCAAGAGGAGAGAAGATTTCATGCCCAATTCCGCAAACCGTTGCGCAAACGTTTGCTGGGGAAAAGTTTTTCTAATTTATGGCCTTCAAGGGGTTAGATTTTATAAGGAAAAGCAATTCTTCCCTAAATGGCTACTCCTCTTTCCATTGTAGTTTCTATTTTTGAACGTTGTTTGCTATCGTTGACATAGAGGCTTCCGGGAGTAAATACCCCCAAGGCCGAATTATTGACCTCGCCATCCTGCTGCATGACGGACACGAAATCGTGCGCGAATACCAAACGTTGGTCAATCCGGGACATCCTATAACGGATTTCTACCAAAAACTTACCGGCATCACCAACCAGATGCTGGAACTGGCTCCCTCATTTCAGGACATCGCTGAAGAAGTATTCGATTTGCTCAAAGACGCACACTTCGTGGCGCACAATGTGTCCTTCGACTACGAGTTTATGCGAAGAGAACTCGCGGCTGCAGGTTTTACGCTGGATAGCCGCCGGTTGTGTTCCTTTAAACTAGCACAGAAATACTTGCCCGGTCACCAAAAGTACGGCCTTTCAAGCCTCGCTGCCGATTTGGGAATTCCTATGGATAGGGTGCACCGCGCTTACGATGATGCCAAAGCTACCGCACGTGTTCTGGAGATTATTCTGGAGAAATACCAGATTGCTGCGGGTTAGTTTTTTCTTTTTCCTCGCATTGGTTCCCTCTTGGCTCAAAGCTCAGCCAGGTTGGCTGGGCGATACTTGCAGCGTTTCCAAGCTTGTCTTTATTGGTGGGCTCGACAATCGTCAAACTTTCCTTCGAAACCGCCCTGTTGAAATTTTCGGCTACTTCGCAGGAATCAGGCTTTATGGCAAACATGCGCTGGGTTTGGGTTATTATCACCTTCCCCTCGATAACAAAAACAGCTTCTTAAGGCGATTCAACACCGGTACCTCCGGTTCCATACTCAAAGATTTTGATGTAAGGTTTTTCAGCTTGTTTTATGCTTTCACTTTACAAAACAATCGCTATTTCAGGGTTCAGCTTCCTATTGAAGCCGGAATTGGCGAAATAGAGTTTGCAAAACCCCTATCAACAGGTGAATCTGGCCGTGTTACCGAAACGGGAAATATGGGACATGTTCACTTAGGTGCGGATTTCTCAGTCAAAATATGCCGGTGGGGAGGGCTCAATGCCACTTTCGGCTATCGAAAAGTATTTCAATCGGAGCTCTTTAAAGGGCAACTGGATGGCATCTATTATTCATACGGACTTTCCATCTACTTCGATGCCTTCTGGATTGACGGACTTCGTCTGTGGCGAAGAATTACCGCACCGGAATCTGCTTTTCAATGGAAAGAAATGGAGCTAACTCCTCCTGTAGAGGAATAGAATGGCTAGGCTTCTAATGCTGCCAGCAGAGGCGTGCGCCAGTAGCGTTGGCCCGTATTGACCCGCGCTTGCAATTGATGCAGCATGGAGTAAATACCAAAGTAAGTCCGGTTGATGTAAAGCGTATGCTTAGAACCTCGGCTTTCTTTGCTATTTCGAATCTCCTTGATCTTGCTAATCTCTTCTCCCATCACGTAAATGCTGGCCATATATGCCTTATCACCAAAATCGAAGGTGTTGTGGCGGAATGGCTGACCCAGCAAGCGCGTCATGCGGATGAAATTATCCACCAGTACCTGGCGTGTATGCGCATCGTCGTGGGCGTAAAGCATCTCAATTTTGTTCATCTGGCGAATCATCAACGGTTCATTGTCGATGACTTCCGGCAGCAACAGCGCGAAATAATCGAAGTAGAAATCTTCCGGAATCAGCTTGATGCAACCAAAATCAATCACTCCTACTCGCCCATCGGTTTGGAATAGGAAATTGCCTGGATGTGGATCGGCGTGAACGGCTTTGAGCTTGTGAATCTGGAAATCGTAGAAATCCCAAAGCAATTGCCCAATTCTATCGCGTACTTCCTGACTAGGATTGGTAGCCAGAAAATCGTTGAGATGGAAGCCGTTCATCCAATCCATGGTAAGCACGCGGTTAGAAGATAGCTCCGGATAATAACGAGGGAACAGCAAGCCGTCGATGGCTTTACACGCCTCCGACATTTCTACCGAACGCTTCAACTCGAGGCGGTAATCCGTTTCCTCCATCAAGCGCTCTTCTACTTCTCCCATGTATTTATCCAGATCCTTCTCATTCAAACTAAACATCCGCAAGGCGATAGGCTTCACCAGTTTAAGGTCGGAGCGAATGCTTTCTGCAACTCCCGGATACTGAACTTTTACCGCCATTTTTTGTCCGTTTTTCTCGGCTTGATGCACTTGCCCAATAGAGGCGGCATGGGAAGCACTCAATTGAAACTTGTCGAACAGCTCTTGTGGGGTTTTACCAAACGCCTTGCGGAACGTCTGAATCACCAGAGGGGCAGAGAGAGGTGGAGCCTGGTATTGGGCTTGTGAAAACTTATCAACGTATTGCTGAGGCAGCACCCCGCTGTCCATGCTCAACATCTGCGCAACCTTCAGGGCCGAGCCTTTGAGCTGAGATAGAGAATTGTAGATGTCTTCTGCATTATCACGGTGTAGTTCCTCCCTCGACGTTTCGGGATTCACCATCTTTTTAGCGTAATGCTTGATATAATTACCGCCAATTCGGGCACCTGTGGCCACAAACTTGGCCGCTCGTTCCACCTTACCGGTGGGAATGCTGTCTTGCTCCTCGCGTAGGGCCATCAGAATGGGCGGTTGTGAAGGAGAAACTTACCGAACTCAATCATAGAATCCAGGGGCGATTGGCCCACTAAATCGAAATAGAGATTCACTGACTTTTCAATGGCTTCGTCAGTTTTCTCGAATTCGCTGCTGGTATCTTTTAGCCAAAAACGGTAAATAAACAGAAACTGAATCCAAAGCGCATCCGTGTATTTATCGCTCAATTTACCACGCTTTTTCACTTCCTGGTCATCAATGCCTTTGGCAAGAATGCTGTCGGCCATTTGCTCGAATGCATGCTTCAACCCCTTCAAATAAGCCGGCTTAAGGTCGGTGTCGGTGGTTTGGGCTTGCAACCATTGGAGGAACGAGCGCTTTTCTTTGAGCTTTTCAATTAGCGCAAAAAAGAAACTCAATACTTTTTCCCGTGCGGTGAAGCCAGTCCATTCTTCAGATTTTGTAAGGGATTGAATCACTTCCTCCGTCATGGTTTTCAACACCTTTTCTTCCAGCGCATCAAACGAACTGAACTCCTGATAAAAGGCGGCCTCCTGCATTTTCAGCTTTTTGGTAAAAGCATAAACAGTGGCAGGTCGTCGGCCTTCAGTGAGGACATAATCCAGATAAGCATCTACCAATTTCATACTATAAGCAACAGCCTACAGCGCTTGAAGTTTGGTTAAAGCGGACAAATAAGTCAGTAATCGGCAGATGCACCACCTCCTCCTGTGGCTCCACCTTGTTCTAATGCCTGTTCCTGATTTTCAAGCTGGTGCTGGTTGGCCATCCAAAGGCTCCAAACCATGTTCATTTCGGGGTGTACTTCTTCCTTTTCACTCAACCATGCCCAAGGGCCGCGTTTGAGTCGGAACAACAATGCCAGTAATCCAACCAGTGCAATGCCGGCAATCAACATGCTCCAAAGATCCCATGCCATCCAGCTAAACTCTCCATTCATCCAGGAAAATCCGGCGATAAGCCCGGCTAATGCGTAAACCATGCGCTCCAACGAGCGCTGAACCCACGCTAATATTATCCATGAGATTGGAATCAAAAGCGCTATTGGCCAAAGAAATGCATAGGTTGGGTTTAAAATAAAGCCCACAATTGCAAGGAAGGGGCCGGCTAAGGCCGATGCTTGTTGCCAACCTTCTAACCAAAAGGCCTTGCCCGGATGGGGCCAGTTTTTGATTCGTTCCACGAGGATGGTAAGCAAGAAGCAGGCGGTCAACAAAGTAGGTACAGCTACCGTAAAGGCGGGATTCTTCCACCAAAACCAACCCAACCAACCGAAAGCAAGTAGAGCCGAGTGTATTTTTTGTCCGGTGAAATAACTCCCGCATGTGAGCAAAGCCAGCATAAGGAGCCAAGTAGAAGGGGTAGTGAAATGCTGGCTGCCTATC